>JAHDDI010000014.1 GCA_020629435.1 Minisyncoccota bacterium | reverse complement strand
GCTCCACGGTGGCTTACGCCTTCCGCTTCAGTGCAGACTGGAACGCTCTCCTACCGATTGTAAGTATCATAGAGGGAGCAACTTTTTTGGTTGCTCGATAATTGTGTTGTAAATGGCAGACTCTGAAGGACTTGAACCTCCGGCCTCCAAATTGTCTCAAGACTACACCTGAGAGTTTGGTGCTCTACCAACTGAGCTAAGAGTCCTTTTCATTTACAATCACAAATTTTACATCAGTGAAGAAAAAGTGTGTGCCCTCCCCGCAGAGAATGACCAATAAACCTGGGTGATTTATCTTACACTTTTTCTTCAACTGAGAGGGTAATTCGATTTCCCCTCTATGATACTTACAATCCCTCACCTTCGGTACCATGCTTAGCCCCGATCATTTGCGGCGCAAAATCTCTTGACCAGTGAGCTGTTACGCTATCTTTAAAGGATGGCTGCTTCTAAGCCAACCTCCTGGTTGTCGATGAAATCTCACCTCCTTAAGTGCACTGAGTATGAATTTAGGGACCTTAGATTGAGGTCTGGGCTGTTTCCCTTTCGACCACAGGAGCTTCGCCCCCTGAGTCTAACTGCCAAGATATTAACCAATTGGTATTCGGAGTTTGATAAGAAAGACGAGGTTTCCCCCTATTCTTTCTTTCCAGTGCTCTACCCCCAATGGGAACTCTTGACGCCAGCCCTAAAGCTGTTTCGGAGAGAACCAGCTATTACGGAATTCGTTTGGCTTTTCACCCCTTACCACAGGTCATCCGATGATGTTGCCCGTCAACCGGTTCGGTCCTCCCATGTTCTTTCGAACATGTTCAACCTGCCCATGGTAAGCTCATCCCGCTTCGGGTCCACTGCATAGGACAATTTTCGCGCTATTAACACTCGCTTTCGCTGGGCCTGCGTGTCAGAGACACTTAAGCATAAGCCCTATACAGTAACTCGCCCGCTCATTCTTCAATAGGCACGCAGTCGAGGCGCATGGCCTCTTCTACTCTTTGTAGACGTACGGTTTCAGATCTATTTCACTCCCCTTCCGGGGTTCTTTTCACCTTTCCCTCACGGTACTAGTTCACTATCGATCTGTAAAAATATTTAGCTTTAGCAGTTAGTCCTGCCAGATTCACCCAGGCTATTCATGTCCTGAGCTACTCAGGAGTACGACCAACAGAGATTAAAGATTTTCGAATACAGGGCTATTACCTTCTATGGCCAACCTTCCCAGGTTGTTTTTCTAATCTAAAATTTTATGACTCTGCTCGTGAAGACAGTCGTATCCTACAACCCCGGTAAAACAAAGTTTCACCGGTTTGAGCTCCTCCCTTTTCGCTCGCCGCTACTAAGGGAATGTTCCTCTTACGAGGCTTGTTTTCTTTTCCTCCACTTACTGAGATGTTTCACTTCGGTGGGTATGCTCCAAACTGATCTTACGCCAGTTGGTTCTAGAGGTTTACTCTAGAGGGTTTCCCCATTCGGAAATCCCGGGTTAAGGTTGAGTATCACCTACCCCAGGCTTATCGCAGATTTTCCACGTCCTTCATCGCTTTTTACAGTCAAGGCATCCTCCGTACGCCCTTGATAAAATACTTTCTACTAAGAAAGTATTATTCCACAATTTTGTCTATTTAGCCTAGAAGCTGGGATACAGCTTCTAGGACTTTGTTGCGTTGTATTTATAATACATCGCACGAGTTTATTTGAGTTTGTTTTTTCGGTGTATGCAATCGTCTTATTTTGTATAAATACAAAATAGTTGATTACCTACTACATTATGTCCGATACTACATTGAGGAAACGATTCAGAAATAAATCTAATTCGCTAATCCTCAATGTAGTATCGAACATTGAAAAGACTGTCTGGCTTCCGGCTTGGAAGCCAGACATATACAATATTTATATTTTCAATGTTCTCCTGAATACATCCTTTTGTTCCCGCCAGTCGAACTCTCAGTGCAGAGTGTTCTGTCGGCTCACGTTCATAACATGTTTGAACAAATTCGTGTATTCAGTGGATGCCATTATACGCACAGAAGAGACTGTGTCAACCCTTTTTTCGACCATGTTGTTTCTGAGTGTTAATAACTATTTTTTCCTATTTTAAAGCGTTGAAAAACAAGGCTTTTGAAATTTATGTATGCAAAAGTTATCAAGACTCGCGACAACCTACCCTAGCCAAAAAACACGAACTTTAGTCACACAAAAATGATTTTTATGTAGCAAAATACAAATAAAAGTTACAGAGCATATTGGCAAATTTATGCAGCTTCCGAAATTGATTGCATGACTAATAAATAATATATATAGTGATTAGGAATGATATTCTCATAAGCAGGAGCTTACTCATGCCGTGGACTTCAAAATCTATCACATTCTTTACTCAACTAAAGACCTATTCGCTCGATGTGGACTCTCGTGAATACTTCAACCCTGTTTCATTGATGGCAAAACAATTTTTTCTAATGCGCCTATTGGGATTTGAAGCCGATCAAGACACAGACGACTGCCAGGGATTTTCGCCGACATATATTTCGACTCCAGAAGGTCGCGAATATTTTGCCTTAGATCAAGCACAACTTCTTGAGGCCATAAACAGGTGGTCACGAAACACTGGAACCAGGCTTGGATTTTCTCGTAGCGGAAACGTCTTAAACTTTCGAGTTAGGTTGATCAGGAAATCTTGGTGGGGCCATCTTTTTCTTGGAAGAATGACCTTTACACAAGACACCACCATTTCCGATGTGGGTGAAACCGCAGTCACCGAAATCACTTTGGCACTGATAGAGCTCTTTGCTCAGGCTGAAACACAGGCAGTGGTTATTCCACGTCTCAGGTAGGCAGCTTAGTTGTCCAATCTTTTTATTACAAGACAGGAAAAGACGGTCGTCTTTCGCCTGTCTTTTTCATTACTGAGACTGTATCAGCTCGATAATTTCCGGAAATTGCTCCATTAAAAAATGACCTTTGTCTGTAAACGTAATTAATTGCGCACTGGGCAGTTGTTCTGCAAATTTTTTTTGATTCTCAAACGGCACAACAAAGTCGTCTTTGCTGTGTACTAAATACAATTTTTGGGCGACTTGATCTAGTTGTTTAAAATTATTTAGATGTGTATAGAAAAATTCTCCATCCTCTTCTCCGGGAACTTTATCCGCGCGTCGTGTAAATTCACCAGCCATTAAAAATAGTTTGGCAATTTTGAAAGGAAATAAATTTTCAGACAGATAGCGTGCTAAAAACATTGCCCCCAAACTGTGCCCCACCAACACCACGTCGTCTTGCATGAACGGAGTATATTTCTCGAACCAGATTTTCCAATGATTATATTTAGCATTACTATCGCATGGCATGTCTGGACGAATCACCTGCCAGTCGTTACTCAATGCGTTTTGCAAGGCCGGAACATGGTGCCAACGTTTTTTTTCTTTTTGTTCTAAAGATACTTTTTGTCCTTGCAAATGCACTTCATAATCAGCTGGATCTGAAAATGCTTCTCCGCCGTGAATAAATACTAATTGTTTCATAAATACAGTATATCAAAAACGCCCCGACTGTGTCGGGGCGCCTCGCTGTTTCCATCAGAATGAATAAGACATATTAAGACTCAAGCCTTGGGTATGCGATGTCTCAACCGAACCCGCGCTTTGATTCTGTGTTTTCCATTCCAGCCCAACGCCAAAATGATCAGTGACCTGGTAGCCAATACCAAATCCAAGCACCCGGGAATCAGCAACTATGTTTCTTGCCCAATCCGACTGAACATGAAAGGACCAGGGACCATCTGGATCATACACCGCACCGATTACAACTGTCTCCGTTGGGTTGTCACCAAAGAAATAGTTGTGCTGGCTGCGTTTTTGGTAACCACCATAAAAACCGATTGGTGATTCTACTTGATTGTACGTCAGGTATGTTTCTTGGACCCAGTATTCTTCACCTGACCCTAACCAGGTAGTTTGAATCGAATAACCGACTGATGCTCCATAAGTCAGGACTATCGCCGGATTGATTTGAACGCTGGTCTTAAATCCCAGACGAACGTCAGACGCACCACTTACGGACATTGTCTGTTGGTCGACAATCTGATTGACTGAGCCGGTCCAGTTAACTGACAGGTCAGTATGAGCCAACCCTACAGAAAATTCATGCCACCACACCTTGGGGTTACCCCAGCCATAGCGATATTCCAAAACTGATTGTGCAGTTTGTGTCCGCTCTTCAAACGCCAGATTATACGTGTCTCCATCTGGCGTTTGGATTGAACCGTATTGTGAAACAGAACCCACATCAACTGCATAGGTTAGTGCTACACGCGAACCAGTGATTGCTTGTAATCCAAGCTTTTGAAACATCTCTTGTGCCTGCGTATATGCCGGCATCATTGATAGAATTGCTGCTAGAATAATCTTACTCATTTTGCTCTCCTCGCATTTTTCTCTTTGTTAAATTATGACACGATAATTTTTTATATCAAATCAAAAGCGGCCACATTGCGGTGGCCGCTTCCTGCGCATTTTCAATTATTAGCCCACGACTAGGGGTGGTCCATTCGTGCCGTCGCCGGCCTTACCGTGATCTTCTTGATAGAATACGGTGTCCGAGCTTTTCTTCTCTGCTGGTATCGGCGTGCAAATATCGTCAGTCCCGATCACCACAACAACACCAATATCAGTCCTGCGAACCTGTGTGGGGACATACTGGTTTGCTCCATCCACCTGTTCAAGTCTGTTTTGGATGACCACACCATTAATTGTTGCCAAACCTTGACGTTCGACACACACTAAACTGCCTACTTGCATCTAAATCTCCCATTGGTTAACTCTTGCAATCTCTTATATTTATAATAACTTCTATGTATGAAAAACAAAAACTACATACTGTGCAGTTTTTGTTTATAACTTAAAATTGTGCTCGTTTCTTGACCTTGTCTAACATAGATTTTCTATCGATGTCATTTTTATGCTTATGCATTTCTGGAAACAAGTCGTACGATTGTTGTTTGATGCCACAAAACCCCAAGACTCCTTGTCCAAACATCATCGATAATAGTGGTCGTATGACTATGTACATTGCTTTGGGACCATCCGCCGTAGCAAACACTCGCGCAGTTTTACCTTTTAACAGCTTTTCTACTTTTCCGTCTGATTTGAAATTAAACGCAAATCCAGCGTCCAAGGTCCAGTCAATCCAGTTTTTCATAACCGCCGGCATTCCTGACCACCAGATAGGATGCACAAACACTATGTGGTCTGCATCCGCAACATGTCCCTGCATGATTTTTTGTACAGCCACATCCGCACCAGCGTCAGCAGTAGTCGGATTCATGTCTTCGTCAAACATCAAATATGATTGTTGATTTTTAGCATCATACAAATCAATAACTTGAACTGTATCACCCTGCTGTTCTCGAACTTTTTTATATGTGTCCGCAATTTTGTGAGTAAACCCCCATGCGCCTGGGTGTGCTTTTATAATTAATGTATTCATAATAATTTAATAGTTTATTGTAATAATTTCTGTACTGTGTTTTTTAGTATTCGCATTTCTGCGTAATCAAACAGAGATACTATTTTTTCTTCGGCCAAATTTAGTAACCCGGTTGGGAACGATTCTGTTACATAATACGCAATTGTCTCAGCGGCATCTTCCGATATTGACGTAGCAGCATATTCAGTAATAAAATCTTCTTTGTTTTTTTGATAATATTCCTCTAATTCTTCTTCAGCCTCGTCCTGGTCATCTTCAAATAAATTTTCATAGTCCTCTGTCCATTCAATAAAATCATCAGACCAGAATTGCGATAAGGTGTCGTAATAACTGTCCTCTTTGGCACAAGAACGCAGGTCGTCAATATACAATGTTTCGCAGTCCCGTTTCTGAGTAAAAAAATCTAATTGTGATGCATTAGTCAACAAGGTATGCCCTGCTTCGTGTACTAATGTCTGTAATGACTGATTATATTTTTTATCACTTACCAACGTAACATCGTCCATATTAATATACAGTTCCCATTCTTCAGATTCTCGTCCATTATACGACTCAACTGATTGCCGCACCTGCGCCGCATAGTATTCTCGACTATCATTTATAAAAATTATTTTTTCGAAATCGTCCAAAATATACTCCGGTATTATTTCTTGAACCAAGCGAATTATTTCTCTGTAGTATGCATGTTCATCCTCATCAATGTCGACTTCTCCATTACGTACATAAAATGTCTTTTTGCGACCTGATGATAACGACGGAGTGTTTCTGTATTGATTAGTGTACTCTGGTGTCTCGTGTTCCAGAACTGCATCATCGTTATCGTTATTTTCAACTACAGTTATTTCTCCTTGTAATTGCAAAGCAATGATTTGTTGTAACAACACCACAATTAAACTTTGCAGGTCTGCAATTTGTTTCTGACATGATGCTAGGCCTGGGTCACACGACGTGGCTGCAGAGACATCAAAATCTTCGATAATAGACAGGTCAATAGTTTGTCCCAAAGAAATAATAGGTGCAAACATTATGGCAAGAATTACATATATTTTTTTCATACTACAACTATAACATGTGCTTTTTACTTTACCTGAATCAGTACATCATCAACAAGTAATTCGGTCGTTTTAGAATTTGAATTAGCAGTTATACCAATTTGAACTGTGTCTATGTATTCACCAGTTAGCATCAAGTTGTATGCATCAGCTATTTCTTGGGTAATCACGTTTGTGTGCTGAGAGTCTATAACCATAACACCATCAACAAATACTTGATCAATGCCTTTGCTTCCTGTACCTAAAACACTACGCCACACAACAGTATGCCAACGATCGAGTTCTAATTTATGTTCGACATTCTGATTGATACTTTCTTTATATCCAATTTTTGATGGGTCCAGTCTCAATCGCGCATCGCGAACGTATAAGCGCATGCCTGGGTTTGTATCTAGGCCACAGATACTACACTCTTTGTCTATCAAAATAACACTATCGAGAGGGCTCTCGCTGGGAAAATAGAAACGCGCGGTAACAGTTAGCTCGTCACCGTGTGTGATGGGGTCCACTTTTTTTATCAAAGCCGCCTTACCAACCTTAAAGCTTTTATTTCCAGCCCGAAAAAGAGCCGTCCTGTTTGATGACCCTTGAGGGTCATCTACAAGCGCCATACTTCCCCGCTGTAGTTGTTTTGTTTTCCAAAAACCTGTTCCGTATTTTGTTTGAGCTTCAAAATCTTCTGCAAATGTGTAGTCCCAAGAATCACCAGATTGAATCTGTTTAGATATCACCTCTGGCTCTATTTTTTGTACAATTGTGCTTGCTGGTTCAACCTCTGGAATTTTACTATCGCCTTTTTTATTACTGTAGAGCAGTACTACAAGAAAGAAACCAACTAGTATTACGATAATTAATTTTATAATTTTCATATTTTTATGCTACCACAAAAAAGACAAGCAAAACAAAAAGTTTTAGTAAGATTTATATATAATAGTTGTAATTATATAAATATCTTAGTGACGACCTACCGCTTTGGTATCAAATTTTGACCCTATCCGCACAAGACCTTGCTTACTTCAACTGCTACACCTTTTTGGCTTTGTACCATTAGTTTGCTGTCCATTACTGCGGTACCCACTGCCAGCACTGTGTTATTTTGATTAACAATCTGAACCATGTCACCTGTCACGCAATTATCAGCATTCAGCACCCCAGGCGCAAATAGATCTGCTCCGGACCGAATCGGTCCATCTAGTCTTCCGTCTACTGTGATTTTGGGAATCATGTTTAGCGCTCTTTCGATTGGTTCAATATAATTTATTATTTTTTTCAAATACCACCAACCGATTAATGGTACACGACCTTTGCGCCTTAGTTTTTGTAAATATTGCGATGTAATAGGTTTTGAATTATTTAAATTAAACGGCCCTGCAGTGGTACGCCGCAAATCACCCATGTGTGCACCCACCCCTAATTCTGTCCCCATGTCGTGACATAATTTTCTGATATAAGTCCCCCGTTCCACTGCACAGGTCATGTGTGCTGACCGACCGTTGGATGCAAAATTTTTCAATTCAATACCATATATATTTCGTTCTCGTTCGACTCGTTTTACACTGGACTTAACAGGCGGTAATTGCACAATTGTTCCAATAAATTTTTGCAGCGTTGTTTCAAACTGATCTTGAGTTATTTTTTTATGAAAAATAATTTCACAGTCGTATATTTTTTGACTCAGTAATATGTATTCTAAAACTTTGGTTCCCTTTCCTAGTCCGCATACCAAAACACCAGTAACTTTTGGGTCCAGAGTTCCACTGTGACCTATACGACGTGTCTTGAAAATATGCCGCAATCGGTCAACTTCGTCATGGCTTGTAATCCCCGCTTCTTTGTCGATAACGATTATGCCGCGCGCTATTTTTTCCTGTAATTTTTTGCTATATAATTTTTTCAACATAGTTATTTCAACATTATCACGCCAATGTTATTACTAGGCATATCTCTCCGTCTAGATGAGTAAAGGTTTTCTTGTTCAAAAGTACATAAACTAGACACTTCGATGTTAGTTTCGCTCACGCCTGCATTAATTAATTGATTACGAACAACTTCTCGCAAGTCTATGTAGTACATATTGTCAACAATATTAGCCCCCCTCATGGATACAAAATATTCATTGGCTTCTTTTCGATCAGTTCTATTAACATCCACGTTATAGTTTCGACCAGCAATACATGGACCTATGTATGCTCGTAGATTTTTTGTGTCTATACCAAAATTATCAATCATAGCGTTGATAGTTTTTTTGCATATCTCTGCATAGGTACCAACCCATCCTGAATGAGCCACCCCTATCACCTTTGCAACAGGATCATAAAAAAATACTGGCACACAGTCTGCAACCCGAATAATTAGTGGCGCACATGATTCTTGAGTTATCATTGCATCTCCTTCAAGGGGAATAGAATTACTCCGAATTCGTTCTCCTTTATTAGGCGCTCCAACAACATGCACAATATCACTATGAGTTTGATTCAGTCCCACCGTGTCGTCATAATCAATTGCCAGAGAATCAAAAAATAGTTTATTTCTCTCAATAACCTCGTCGCTGTACTTGCCATCATCGCTCCAGTCTCCTTTCGGGCGCAAAGGTCCCCAGTCTTTAGTAGAAAAACCTTGGGTTACCTCGTCGTTATTTAAAATAGTGCTTCTAATAATTTGTTTCATATTTACAGTATACCAAAATAACTACTAGTAAAATTAGTAAATCAAAAAGCGGCGAAACATCTCTGTTCCGCCGCCAATTCTTTGTCACATGCACTGAATAAAACCAATGTTGTCATCTCGATGTGCGCCAGACCCTTTTTCGTGTAGAGCTTGGCGGTACGACCACAGAGTGTTGTCTGCATAGGTGTCAACGAATGAAACATGTGGAGACCTGACACCAACCAATCCGAACTGTTTCATCACTAGGCGCCCCATATTCAGATGCGGAATCCCATCAATTTCTTCGACAGATTCCCACGCATAAAATGAGTTGAGAATTTGTTGGCCCACTTTGTCGTCAGCGTTTGGATTGAACTCGTAGTTCTTGGTTGCCAAGAATGGGCCCACATAGACGACAAGATCGCTTGCGGTAAAACCGTATTTCTTGCCATAGGTGTAGACAAAACTACCAACCGACAGTTGGACATGGTTGCTTACCAGGCCCTTGGTTCCGGCATGAATGACCATGACTGCTCTTCCGCATGGAGAATGCACGACCATCCCCAGGCAATCAGCTTTTCGGACGACCAGTGTCAGCCCAGACGTGTCTGTCATCATCATGTCGCCACGTGGAACATTGTCACGAGTTCGTGCGCCCTGTCCGCGATGACTGTCATCGATGGTCAGCCTGTGATTCTCATGATCTTGATGCATCCAGACGGTATCATCAAGACTGATTCCGAATTGTGAAAAATAGTTGGCCCGATTTTTCACAACCTGTTCGTGCGAGATGCCTCCATAACACCCACTGATTCCTGGTGCAACGAAACAGTCAGTTCCCTTCAGGGCGGAAAAGCCCATAACCAGTCCCTTTGGATTATCCAACATCTTACTCTCCTCATGATTTATGTGCTCAAGGCACGTTCAAAAATAACTATACTACATATTTTGTAAAAATAAAGATTTATTGGTACAATGTCTCGGAAAGAACACGCCAACGGAGGAGCTGTTTCATGACTATGTCACCTTCAGTTCCTGTCACACCAGATTCGGAACTAGACTTAATTCGATTCTCGCAAAAACGCGAACAAGCATGGTGGGATGATTATTTGACCATGAATACTTTGCATGACGTAGAGGAGGCAGAAAAAATTGGTTACTTGGTACGTCTACCTGGTGGAGCAGACTACTACAAGATGTCGAAATATGTCATCGAGGAACTGCGAGTCCTGCATCCGATTGCCCTCGCGGCACTTGATAATATTTCATTGCACTGGCATGCATGCATGCACGAGCAAGGTATTCCTTGTGATGATTTGTTTCTGGTTGTTTCATCACTGACACGAACCATCGAGCGACAAGATACCTTGACTGCGGATGGATATCCAACCGCAGACGGCATCAGTACACACTGCAAGGGTGGCGCGTTTGATATCGGTGTAAAGTGGTACAAGGAATTCGACCGGATGGACGCATTGCGTGTCCTGGATGACATTCTTGGGTCTCTGCACAGATCAGGTCAAATCAACTGGATACCGGAACCCACAATCGGTGCATACCATGTCGCCGTAAACCCTAATTTCAAGGAGTAAACAACCCCTTGATCTTGGGGTTTGTTTATTTATAAAACTATATCGTTTGGTTGCGCGCCGTACGTGTCTGAAACGTATTGAATTATGTCTTGAGATTCGTACATTGCGGTACCAGTTTCTGTGTCGTGTAAAAACGGAATTTGTCGCTTACCACCTATCTCTAGCAGCTCTTCTAGTGCAGCGTCATCTTGGTGTACGTTTTTCGCAGTGTACTCGATTCCTTTGTCGTCTAAAAATGATTCGACTATTCGGCAAAATGGACAAGTTGTTCCTGTATATAGTATTAACATAACTATATTGTATCAGATATTGATAATGTTTGACAAAATGCAGATATTCATTACAATAAATTTAAACTAATTCGACCTTTTTAATTCAAAATCAAACGTCATGGAGGTAATCATGGCAAAAGCACAACGTAAAGACAGCGCGTTCCTTGCAATGCATGACGATACTCACGTACTGACGATCGTTCGAAAAGACGACTCACGGAGTCACTATCTTCCTGGTGGTGGACTAATTGGTTTAGGTACCGGACCACAATTCGTTGACCAATTACGCAAGATTTTTGCACACCAACTTGGTGTTCACCACATTTACCGAGATGAACTCCCTATCTACGACAGTACCTACTTCCTGATGTCTAAGCAAGCTGGTGGTGGCTATGTCACGCTATTCGAAAGAAAAGTGCCTACCGAGGAACTCGTATCATGGTCAAAAAAGTGGGAGTTGAATAACATGACTAGTTCTGTCGAACTGTTGACTGTTGATGACATCTGGGAACATTTGCACCATACCGAGCGCATGCCCTGGGGTCAAGCAAACATGGCCGTGCGAGCTTTACTGACTGAATCCCATAGTCTATTGTCTGAAAGAGGTCTTCCTCTTCGTGATGACATCGGCCTGATTAAAGGTCACGGTGTGTGGGCACGACCTGAATAAACACTAATCCCAACCTTGGCACAGAAAGCGCCGGGTTGAAAGATTCGGTGTTTTTTGTTTATCTAAAATTATCAAAACAAAAGCCGCATAAATGCGGTTTTGTTTTGTAATAAATATTACTTGTTATTAGCAGTCATTTTAACCTTTCTTCGTCGAACGATTTTGTCGTTAGAGTACTTTTTCGGGTCTCGAGTCTTCTGCCCCTTACCAGATGGTTTACCCCATTTAGTTCGTTGACGTCGGTGTCCTCGTCCTGCTTTACCTTCACCCCCTCCGTGTGGGTGATCAACTGGGTTCATGGCTGCTCCACGTACTCGTGGTCGTCGCCCCATTTGTCGGGCTCGTCCTGCTTTTCCGATGTTGACCAATTTGTGTTGTTCGTTTGACGCTTCTCCGATTGTCGCCCAACATGCTGCTGGTACTCGTCGGATTTCAGATGACGGCATTCGTAATTGTGCTTCGTCTCCGTCAATCGCCACTAATTCCACATAGTTACCTGCTGATCGTGCAAATTTTGCACCACCATTTGGGTTTGATTCTACACAGTACACAAAAGTTGAGATTGGAATTTTAGACAATGGTAGTCTGTTACCAGGTTTAATTGGTGCAGTTTCGCTATTTTCAATAACATCTCCTACAGCCAATTTTCGTGGTGCGATCATGTATCGTCGTTCACCGTCTCGATAACATACCAAAGAGATAAATGCAGATCGATATGGATCGTATTCTACTGTTTCTACTTTGGCTGGAATGTTTTTCTTGTCAAACAAGAAATCAATCATTCGGTAATTTCGCTTGTTACCTCCCCCTCGGAACCGAGAAGTCAGTCGTCCGTCGCTGTTACGTCCAGAATTGTTTTTCTTTCCTTTTGTTAACGCTTTGTGCGGTTTGTCAGTTGTCAGGTAATCTTTGTATTTGATTACCGTCATGTTTCGCTGACCATTACTGGTCGGCTTGTATCTTTTAATTGCCATATTGGTTAGTTTAATTCTTTTTTATCCAAGTGTGATCTTGATAGTAATTTGTTTTCCTGGTGTTTTCCAGATAATTCTTAATGATGCTAGTCTAAGGATTTCATCCTGTAAGACCAGGCGCTTAATGATGTCAGTCTAGAAACGAAAGTTTCATAAGACCAGACGCGCAATTGTAACTGGTTTATACCAAGTTAATTTTGTCTCCTTCTTTCAGGTAAACATACGCTTTTTTAACTCCTCCTTTTACTCCTTTTCCATTTTTGTTCAAGATTTGTTTTTTTGCTGCTTTTGCAATATTTACCTTGACCACAGTGACCTTGTACATTGTCTCGATTTCTTTTTTGATTTCTGACTTTGTACTGTCGGTAGATACGTTAAATACGTAACATCCCCGGTCTCCTGCCAATGCTGCTTTTTCTGTAATCCGTGGACCCAGAACATTGTTTTTTACTGATGCTGTGTTTGTTGCCATAATATTTAAGAAATTTTAGCAGACAATGCATCAACAGAGTCTGATGGGTTAATAATTACTAAATATTTGTACTTCAATAAGTCCAAAATATTTAGCTTTCGAAATTCTTCTGTTTTTACTTGGCTCAAGTTTGCAAATGATTTTAATACATTTGTATTCACTTCAGTGTTTGTAATCAATGCAGCATTTTTTCGTTTTGTTGCCAAATCGTCAAATCCAGCAGTTGCCAGTGATGTCAAAATATTTTTTGCATCAGCTGTTTTAGGTGTGTCTAGTGACACAGAATCAACAAAAATTATTTCTCCGTCTCGTAATTTCTGAGAAAGTACGATAAACAGTGCTCGGTCTTTCATTTTTTTGTTAATTTTCTTGTCCCAATTTCGTTCAGTAGTGGGACCATGTGTGATTCCCCCACCTCGCCAGATTGGTGAACGGTTTGACCCTACTCGTGCCCGACCAGTTCCTTTCTGTGCCCAAGGTTTTTTACCACCTCCTCGCACTTCTCCTCGGTCTTTGGTAGATGCAGTTCCAAATCGTTGGTTAGATGTCATTGAAACGTATACTTGGTGAACCAAGTCGTTGTTCAATGGTAATCCAAATACTGATTCAGGTAGATCAATTGATCCTGAGTCTTTACCTTGTGTGTTGTAAATTGTTGTTTTCATAGTGATTTATATTATCGCGTCTGCGCTTATGATGCAGCTTTAATTTCTACTAAATCACCGCGCTTCCCCGCGATAGAACCCTTGATCAACAATCGATTGTTGTCAGTGTCCACCTTTACGACCTTTAGGTTTTTGATTGTGATTCGGTCAGACCCCATTCGTCCAGGCATTTTTTTACCTTTGAATACACGTTGTGGTCCTGTAGCACCAATAGAACCGATTTCTCGTTCTGCGTGCTTGTTACCGTGTGATCGTCGACCTCCGGACATGTTGTGTCGTTTCACACCTCCCTGGAAACCTTTACCTTTTGATACAGAAGAAATTGTTACCACGTCTCCTGCTTCGAATGCGTCAATGGTTAATTTGTCTCCTAGTGCCAATTCTCCAGCTCCACGGAATTCGCGAATTGACTGTACTGTTTCTAGTCCAGCTTTTTTAATGTGTCCTGCAACAGATTTAGTGATTCGTTTTTTGTTTCGTTCACCTACTGCTAACTGAACTGCTTCGTAACCGTCTGATTCGACAGTCTTTACTGCAGTAACAGTATTGTCAGGAATTGAAATTACAGTAACAGGTACTGCAAATCCATTTTCATCAAAGATCTGCGTCATTGCGTCTTTGATTCCAAGAATTTGTTTCATATATTCTATTTTCTTTGCGTGACTTTATTAGTATTAAACCGACAGAGGCTAGAACTCGACTGTTCTAGCGTAACGGGTGTCAGAGGCATAAGATGTCGAGTATTCTACTATGTTTGGCACAAAACACAAGTATTTTCTGCAAACAAAAACCAGCGACCGAATGCCGCTGGGGTGAATATGCACTAAGAGCGTTAACCCCATTCTGTCTCAGCTAGGGCACGTCTCTCGCCTTCTTCTCGTGACAAGGCTTGTGAGGTTTTGACACCCTTTGCAACAAAATCCATGAGACCGGTTACTGCACGCTCATTGGGGTCAATTCCTGCACAAGAAAGAACTTCTCGGCCGTCACGTGAACGTGCCCAGCGCGCAATCTGTTCTGGACCATTGCCATACTTTCTGTCATCGATAATTGCGTCGTCTAGTGCAGCCAGAACAACGGCTGCAAACAGTTTTCGGGCCCGACCACCTTGTTCAAGGTTAATCGCTGTATGTGTTGCTGTATCAATTTGCATGTCCATATTACTTACTCCAAAGTTTGTTATGCGGACTTCCCGCAATTCAAATACATTACAACACAAATTCGTAAAATTATCAACAAAACAAAAAACACCCAAAGGGTGTTTTTTGTTTAGCTCATTTTTACGTCGATGTTTACACCGGATGGTAAAGATAAGTTAGTCAGAGCCTCAACAATTTTTGGATTTGGATTCATGATGTCAATAAGACGAGTATGAATTCGCATCTCATATTGTTCTCGAGATGTGTTGTAAATAAATGTTGAACGGTTTACCGTATACTTTTTCATTTTGGTCGGTAATGGGATTGGTCCCGCTACCTCTGCATCGAACCGATTAGCTGCTTCGATAATTTTAGCTACCGAGTCATCTAATAGTTTGTGTTCGTATGCCGAAACTTTAATACGTAACCGTCCGTCAGACGATTTGTCTTGTGCCATTTCTATTGTTTTAGATTGATGGACTTGTAATTACTTGTGCTTTTCTCTTGCTTAAAGAGCAAGCTAACCAAGTGAGAGCGGTCCTATTTTGCCTGCAAGAATTTCTTGCACAAAATAGTTATGCTACTACTTTTGTTACAACACCAGCCCCTACTGTCCGTCCTCCTTCACGTACCGCGAATCGAGTTTGGTCTTCCAATGCAACTGGAGCATGTAGTTTTACTTTGAAAGTAACTGTATCTCCGGGCATTACCATTTCTGTTCCTTCAGCCAATGTTACTTCTCCAGTAACGTCAGTTGTCCGAATGTAGAATTGTGGTTTGTATCCTGTGAAGAATGGAGTATGTCGTCCACCTTCTTCTTTTTTCAAGATGTATACTTCTGCTTCAAATTCTGTGTGTGGGTTTACTGAACCTGGTGCACATAGAACCTGTCCTCGAGTAATTTCTTCTTTTTTGATTCCTCGAATCAAAACTCCTGCGTTGTCTCCTGCTTGCGCTTGATCTAGAGACTTGTTGAACATTTCAACTCCAGTAACAGTAGTTTTTGCTGTGTCTTTGATTCCAACGATTTCTACGTCTTCACCAACTTTAACAGCTCCTCGTTCTACTTTACCTGTAACTACAGTTCCTCGTCCTTCGATAGAGAACACGTCCTCTACTGGCATTAGGAATGGTTTGTCTAATTCTCGTTCTGGAACTTCGAAGTAGTTGTCCATGTGTCCTGCAAGTTCACCAATTTTTGCAACCCATTCGTCAGACGCGTCTGTCGCTTCAGTTGCTTTCAATGCTGATCCTCGTACAAATGGAGTAGTTTCTCCGTCGTATCCGTATTGTGTCAAAGTTTCTTTAATTTCTTCTTCAACCAATTCGATCATTTCTTCGTCGTCTACCATGTCACATTTGTTCAAGAACACAATGATTTTTGGTACTCCAACCTGTTTTGCAAGCAAGATGTGTTCTCGAGTCTGAGGCATAAGTCCGTCAGTAACGGCTACCACAAGAATCGCACCATCCATCTGTGCTGCACCTGTAATCATGTTTTTAATGTAGTCAGCGTGACCTGGCGCATCAATATGTGCGTAGTGTCGTGTTGCTGTTTCGTATTCGTTGTGAGAAAGAGCAATTGTAATTCCTCGTTCTTTTTCTTCTGGAGCGTTGTCAATATCGTCAATCGCTTTCATTTTAACGTTGTTCCCCAATAGGTGAAGTCCGTTAAGGATACCCGCTGTTAGCGTAGTTTTTCCGTGGTCAACGTGACCAATTGTTCCCACGTTTAAGTGAGCTTTACTTCGATCAAATGCATCTGCCATAAAAATCTTAAGTTAAGTAATAAATAATAATTGTCTACCTTGGCTTTGATTTACAAAATGACAAATTGAGTAAACCCATAAAGAACAAAAGCAATAAGGTGCAGGCATTTTACCCGAAATAGCCATAAATTTCAACTACTACTCTTGTACAGTCTCCATTTTCTTTTCCATGAAATGACACTCTCCAGCGTCTCTATTGAGGGTTATTTTTCCACACTTATCTACATAAATACAAGGGGCCCACATGCCTCCATCTTTTGAGTCGTAGTACCAGGTAGTGGCAAAAAGCGCTGTCGTACCGAACAAACCCCCACCCCTTTCTCCTCTAGAGAAAAAATTACGCATTTCCCATCCTTTCACATCCTCTATAATCATTGTTTGCAGCTCTAGGTCGTTTTGCTCCATCAAAGCAACTTGTTCCAAAAATGATTCTTTGGTCGGATAAATTGATTCAATGGGACACTGAGTAACTTTGTACACAACAACGCTAAAAACCATTACTCCAATTACAATTGCAACCAAAAAAAGGGCGCCCATGGCTGCTAAAAGTATCATGAAATACCAAGTCAATTTACGTACTATATTTGTAATATTCTTCATATCGTTTTTATTACAACATTGATTCTCCAATACATAGCTGGATATATCGTTCTAAGGCAATCTTTTGAGTCGCTAATTGCTCTAGCTCTATATTAGTTAGTTCTGACTGCCTAAACAGCTCTTGGTCTATTTCTGGATTAAAATCCGGATTAAAATACCCAAACTCATGTAAAACGCGTGCTGTTCCCCATAGTTCGATTATTTCGGTTTGCTGAACATTGTTTGTTCCTTGCAGTTGTTTTGTAATCGAGTCATATATGGCAAATAGGTCCAGATGTTCGTCACTGGCCTGACATAATCGACCAATCAAAATACCTATTCGATCCAGAGCAGACAAAGATACGTTGTCTAGTTGTTTAGATGTTTTTGACAGTAATTGCCCCCCGGTCAATCGGTATCCTGACTTGCTGGATATTAATTCTACTTCGACCAGATTCAGTTTCTGTAAAAAATATTTGAGCTTTGACGACTCTTTACGGACAGACGTGGCCGATGCAAATAACAACCCGTGTTCCCGGGTAAGTATCCGATAACGTCTGTCTGCCTCGCCCGCATTATAGTAGGACAGAACATATCCTGTCGCAGAATCAATATCGTACATAGCTGTATTCTAACAAATTTATCTAATCAAAAAGCGACCCGTGACGTGTGTCAGAGGGTCGCTCTATTGTTGTGTTCACCATGTGCTTCGGTCAGAACCTTTCCAGGTTGTGCACCATGCACGCTGGTGCAGCCATCTACGCAGACGAATTCGCCAATGCTCATCCTGAGCTTGTGTTGGCAATGGATTTTCGTTGGCTTCTTGGCGTAGCGAATCATGTCTGTGCGATAGAGTTATGTGTATCCTTTCATTCTTCTTCAACATTCCAAAACCAGAATTCCCACCACCAACGGCGAAATGCTGCATGTCTGGAAAAATTGAAGTAGTTTGGGTCTGCGGGATGATCAAAGCCCATCAGAACCACCGCAGACGTTCAAGTACTGAGTTTTTTCTTTCGCGTGATCGGTCCGCATGCCGACCCAGACGACGATCCAATGTGCCTGGGCCTGGTGGAACTTGTGGCACATACGTCACGAGCCACCAAACATCACAAACTTTTTTCCACATCTTTCGCCAGCCTATTGGCTCTGGAGTGAAAAATTTATGATTGCGTACCTCGTCGTACTCTTCGTCCAAATCCGCCTGCGTAGCGAATTGGCCTCGAGCGATACGCCTTCTTGTATCTTCTTCGATGGGGTCAAAATGTTCGCCATTACTTGACATGTATTTTCCTAACTTTATTGTGACTTTCTCTCTTATTGTGATTATAAAACAAAACCACAGAATTGTCTGTGGTTTTGTTTTTACATTTTTTCTATTTGCACTTTGTATGTCACATCGTTTGCAGACAGTTCTTCGGCATCCAGTGTCTCGATAAAATCAACCTCTGCAACACCGGCGATATGTTCTAGCTCACTGAAATATTGTTTGATCATATCTGTCCCTGAATTGTCCATAACCAATTTCATGGTCACATTGTCATGTGGCGACATTTTCATTTGTTTACGCAAAGACTGAATTTGTCGGACAAATTCTCGAAAGTCCCCTTCTGTTTGTAGTTCCGGAGTAATAACCGTATCTAGTTTCACTGATTCTTC
The DNA here is from genome assembly GCA_020629435.1 of Minisyncoccota bacterium. Taxonomy (GTDB): domain Bacteria; phylum Patescibacteriota; class Minisyncoccia; order Phycocordibacterales; genus JAHDDI01. Next base: position 513 of record JAHDDI010000014.1, on the reverse strand, counting down.
CATGTCCACAAATTCGACTTCTTTTACGTTCAGCTCGTCTTTAATGATTTCAATTAACTGTCCGTCAATATTATCGGTCATTTCTCCGGCAGACTGTACGTACAATTTTGCTAATGGTTGCCGAACCTTAACCCCAGCTGACACCCGTGCCTCTAATGCAGTAGACACCACGTCTCGTACATAATCCATAGCAGTCAATATTTCGCCGTCTATTGTTCCGGTTTTTGGCCATGGCGACAGGTGCACTGACTCAATGTCTCTGTCCGAACGCAATTCTTGCCATATATGTTCTGCGGTAAACGGCATAAATGGCGCCAATACCTGTGCAAATTCTTTTAGCACATGCACAATTGTTGCCTGGGCAAAACCTCGGTCGGTTGCGTCGTCTGACTTAAACCGGTCCCGACTACGTCGCAAATACCAAGTCGACAAATCATCGACAAAATCCAAAAACGGATTACAGGCACGGTCTAGTTCGTAGTTATCTAGCCCTGTTGTTGCAGTTTCGATTAC
>JAHDDI010000026.1 GCA_020629435.1 Minisyncoccota bacterium | reverse complement strand
GGCAGCGTCCACGGTGTGGTAGTCCAGGCCAACAGATATGTTCCCGGTTCATCTGTTAGTTCAAATTTAGCTGTCACTGAAATATCAGTAATATCTGCGTACCCGTCTGCTACTTCGTTATTAGACAATGTTGTCTCGCATCTAGGGCACAAATGCATTGGTTTGTAACCCTTGTAGACCAGACCTTTATCGTCTAATTGCTTAAACGCCCACCATGCTGATTCTGTGTACGATGCATCCATAGTTTTGTAATGGTCCTGCATGTCTACCCAACGACCTGTTCGAGGAATAATTTGTTCCCATGCGTCTTTGTATTCCATTACCTGCGCTCGGCAGTCTTCATTAAAATTCTGAATTCCATAATCCAAAATATCTTTTCGACTGTTGAGGTTCAGTTTCTTTTCAATAATATTTTCAATAGGCAGTCCGTGACAGTCCCAACCCCATTTGCGTATCACCTGTTTCCCACGCATGGTTTGGTATCGTGGAATCACGTCTTTGATTGTCCCAGGCAACAGGTGTCCATAGTGTGGTAACCCCGTTGCAAACGGTGGACCATCAAAAAAAACAAATTCGTCCATACCGTCACGTTGGGTAACAGATTTTTCAAAAATATTATTTTCATTCCAAAAATCCAAGACGGTTTCTTCGTCCAGAGCTGTTTTTGATTTATCGACCACAGGAACTTGGTCAGTATTGTTAGTAGAGTTTGCATCTCTATTCGATGCGTTATGTATATCAGACATATGTAAATTATTTAATTGTAAGTCTGACCCAAGTATACCAATGGTTCCAAGAAAATAAAGTATTTCAAAAGACGCATGGTAAGTTCGCATGCGCCTTCTTTTTACGAAAGAACAATTTCTTTCGTATGAGGACTATCCCCAAAAAAATGACCGTACCCTCAATTTGCAGCCCGGGTCCAGGCTGTCTCTAACCGAGAGAGTGACGATAGTCAACTCTCATAAGTAATTCCTTTCTCTTGTACAATCCAAATAATAACGACATTGGATTGGGTTATCTTCATTTGACCCCTCATCAGGGTATTGCGGCGGGGTGGCCGCTTGTCGGATAACAACTAGTTCAGTGACCGCAAAGCAGTCCTGCTTGGTTATTACCTAAGCTCCGGTGACGAAGACGTATCACGAGAGTGTATTCTCCTTCCTCAGGTCCGCGAACCTGTCTGAGCCATTGTTGTTGCTTTTCGGGCGGCATCAGCCAATTTCAGTTGTGTGTACATAACACGTCCTTCTCTAAGGGTTCCAGGAAAACCGAACGGTCGAGATAGAATGTTCAGCTATTACTTAGTATATTAATATTATTTGACAAGTCAAGTATTAACGTGGATAATATTTTATCCACAATGCTGACTTTACATCGTAATAGTGTTAGTTATATTTAAGAAACGCGCTCAAATAATCTGAATTTAGATTTGTTTGGGTATTTTTTTGTACAGGAAAAGGCCGCATCATTGCGGCCTCACCCAAATCACTACGATTCCATGTCTGGAGAATCAGCATCACCTCTTGGCCGAAAATACGACAGACCATACTGGGTCATCATTTCGAACTCCCCAATCAGTTGAATCTTGGCGATCATAACAACAAACTGCTCTCGTTCCATCGGTGCCAAATTTGTCACCATGACCATTGCAGGGCCTACCAGTTTGCCGCAGCCTTCGACAGCCCAAATCACCTGATCCAGACTAGACAGCGGATTCGCTTCGGAATAGTCCATAAAGTCGACCACTTGCTCAACGGTGTCACAAATCAATACACCATCCAACACAGCCAGAGCCGGCATTTCTTCGGCATTCAGAATGCTAAATGGTGTTGCAACCAAACAAGCAAGGATACATTTCTTGGATAGTGCTCTCAAAACATCAAACATGGCAACCTCCTATCTGTTACGTGCCATCTATATTTAATTTACGTTTATTTTGACATTCTGTCAAAAGCATTGTGTGTGTAAATTACATTTGTTCTACGGTTTGGATTCCTAATAGGTCCAAGCCATTTTTTATTGTCAGAGCAAATGCCTGTACTAATTGAACATTGGCATGCATGTCTGGGTTTGATTCATCTGCAATTTTTGTGTTTGCGTAAAACGAGCTAAATTCTGATGCTAGTTCAAACAAGTACCCTGCTATGTGGTGCGGGCTATAGTCAGCCAGTGCCTTCTCGACTGTCTGCGGGAACCGTACCAACATGCGTTCTAGTTCCGGTGTGTCTCCTTCTCGAAGTCCAACTTTGGGATTGTTTGGTTGTTTTATTTTTGCCAGTGCTGACTGTGCCCGTACGTATGCATATTGGATATACGGACCGCTTTGTCCTTCGAACGACAGGTCAGTTTCAAAATCAAATACAATATTTTTTCCTGCAGCTGTTTTTAAAATTGAATATTTTAATGCAGCAAGTGCGACTTGTTCTGCGGTAGTGTTTTTGTCGGCTATATCACGACCAGACATTTTTTCCAGAACGCGCGATTTTACTTCTTCTAATAGATCTGCCGCTAGTGGTACCCCGCCATCTCGAGAAGATATTTTTCCGCTAGTTAGTGCCAAACGACCATGTTGGATATAGGTAGATTTTTCGGACCAATCTAGATTAATTTGCTCCGCTGCCTTTTTAACTAACTGAAAATGTTGTTTTTGTTCTATGTCTGTGACCGTTATTGAATGGTCAAAAGTAAATTGGTCGAATTTCTTTTGTAAAAGTCCGATATCTTTACAGAGATACGTTCCAAATCCCTGAGAATTAACGAACACATTATCAAACAGTCCGTATTTTGACCCCTCAAAAATAACAGCTCCCTTTGATTCGGTAAACACGCCAGGTGTATTGTCAGCCACGATTTGTTTCCCGACTACCTCACATTCTGACTCTGGAATGAACGCCTCGAAAGTGCTACCCAGACGTGTTGTAATGTCAATGAAATACTGGTAAGACATCTCTAGTCCTTTTTCATATACCTTGAATTCTGCGGTATCAGCATGGTTGTATAAATCTAAATTGATTTGATTGATTCGATTTTTAATAGTTTCATTTTCTTTGTACTGTGTTGACCCGTGAGCATATGCCTCTCCTACTTGATCAATAGTGAAATCTTGTTCGATTCCCATGTCAATCAGCCCCCACACCGCCTTGGCAATACCCGGTGACACGTCCGACGGAAACGACAAGGTGATTGTTTTTGCACCTGACCCCGCAACAATGTTATCCAAAGAAGCGCC
>JAHDDI010000001.1:64954-93238 GCA_020629435.1 Minisyncoccota bacterium | reverse complement strand
TATTTTTATATTCATATATCTAAATTAAAATTAGTAACAACATTACTCCTGCCATCAAAGCCATGAGTAGATCTTCAGTTAAAGTAACCCATGTCATTGGGACCTTGAAAACCACCCCCAAACAAGCACACATTATTTTCTCTTTCTTTTTAAGTTTCAAATATACGCCTACTGCTGAAATACTCATCACGAACAATGTAACCATGTTTGTAAACAATGAGAACACCCCTATTAGATACAGGGCTCCTAATGCTAGTTCTATAAAAGGATATACATACCCGTATTTTGGGTATTTCATCGCAATTACGTCATACATGCGATATGCATCTGCAAATCCTTTGAGATTAAATACCTTAAAGAAACCAAATACCACAAAAAACAATCCCATAAATACTTCCATCCATCTCATAAATCCCCCTTGAAATGCGTTTACCCACAAAATTGACAAGATTATTATTCCTGTAAATATTGCGATGAGAGGTAAAAAATCTTTAATTGTATATCTTTCTTTAATCATATTAGCGTTTGAGTTTATATACTTTCAATATCTCAGAAACCGCTTTGTCTTCTTGTCCGTTCTTTACTTGCTTAATCACGCAAGACTGCAGGTGACTCTCCAGCATTACGTCTTCAAGAGATTTTAGTGCACTGCGAACAGCACTCGTTTGAGTGATAATGTCTACACAATATGCATCTTCTTCCACCATCTTTTGGAGACCTCGAATTTGTCCCTCGATCTTTTTAAGTCTTGTCAGACATGGTTGTTTGTTTTCCTTCATATGCGCATTATATACCCCCCTAGGGTATATAGCAATCCAAAATCAAAAATCATTCTCTTTAAAGCGCTAGTAACGTTCGCGTATATAAACGGTACAGGGTTTGATTTCGGGGGGTAGGGTGTCTATATCTGGAACATTTCTAGTTTAACCAGCCCATTTGAAATATGTTCACGGTTTTCAAAAAGTTCTGAAAGCCAAGAACGTTCTGCACAAAGAAAACACCCTTGGGTGTTTTCGTGCTTCCAGAGAAACAGAATTTATTCTGTTTCGTCAGGAATCGAAAAGCGGAAGCATATTTGAGAAACTGTCTGTCCCTGTTTCTCAAAAGCTGAGCTACGAAGGTGAGCTCTTGTTTGAACGTAGTGAAGCTAGAGACTCCCCGACGATTTTCCTGCCGGAAGCACAGACAAAACAAGTCACCCATGCGGGTGTTTTGTTTTGTCTGCATGTCCGGCGGGATGAGAAGTTTATACTCGTGAAGCGACAGCGTAACGGGTAATTCCTGCCGAGAGACTATTTTTTAAAACTTGAATGTTCTATTATAAAAATGGTTACATCGTAACAACGAGTACTCAATGAACGTAAATCATTTTTGTACTGGCATCGATACTTATGTATTCCCACCTAAAGCACACAATTAAAACCCACTTTGTGGGTTTTAATTGTGTGCTTATCTCTATTCAAAGAATGATTCTGCGGGCTCTGTTACCGTTGTTGTTGCTGAGACCGTAGTAGACGCTGTGGTTGTTGCCTCAGCACTACTGACTGTCCCGATTGGTGGCAACTCTGACTCAGGACTGCGTTCTCCTGATGTCACGTCATAGTCAATATGAAACGACCACAGCGACCGTTCGCGCTTGTCACGGAAATACAAGAACTGTTCGTCTGAACTAATAGATAGATCAATCATGTCTAATTGTTTTTCAGTGAAAGCAATTGGCAATAGCAATAGATTGCTCCGTCCTGTCACGGGGTCAATTTCCCAAATCTGGTCAGAATAACTGGTCACCCCCTGATACCATAAGTCTGGTTCTGCCTCAGCAACTGTGCCCATGGGTACCGCACAATAAAATTTATTCCGAACTGCCGCGTGCACACATTTTTCCGCAAACGTAGATAACTCTAGGTCAATATATTGATTTTCTGTTCGATTCCATGCATACAGTTTTGTTGCACCGTTTTCGTTAACACTAATCACTGCGTCATCCAAGTCAGTCGATGCAGTCACCGACAGCCCGTTTCTTCCCAAAATATATGGTGCAAACGCGCCCGTTTGCGTATCTAATGTATAGGCAACTGAAACTGTATTGTATGACGGCTTGCTTTGTAGCAGTGCTACTCGTTCTTGGTTGTTCCAAGAACCTAACCACTCAGTTACTGGTGACGCATGAACCTGCACAGGGTTACCGCCTTGTTGGTCAGAAACAATGACCGATGCACGGTCTGACCCTGCGATACGTGACTGCACCTGTAGCAATTTTCCTGACGGTGATATATCCAAGTCCAGAATATTATCTGTTAAAAATATTCCCTGTAGTTTAAAAGCAGTTCCTGCAGACCCTGCAAAGTTTCGAACTAATTCTGCAGAAAATGTTTTGATTCGGTCTGTTGCGTCACTGTAGCGCATAATAATTCTGTTCTCGTTTACAAAACGTGCTTCAGCGATTTTTGGAATAGTAGTGTTAGAAATTCGATTAATCTCACCAGTGTTAGTTGTTCCTTCGAACACGTGACCCGTTCCTAGTTCGATATATCGAAATACGTTTTCAACATCTCGGTCAGTGGTAGTTGCTGTTGCCGGACCCACCAATCCTGAATGGGTGGTGTCGTTATAAAAATAAGCGCCAATTACTGGTCCTTCGTCAATTAGTCGTAACTGATTCTGCCTGTCTGCGTCATTACCTCGTGTTTCATTGTCTGTTACTTCACTTCCACCTGAAATTACTGGGTCTTGAATAATTACGTCAATCGGTGACCCTGTTGTTGTATTATCTCCAAATGGAAAAAGGCTAATTTCTCGAACCGGGTTTCCTTGTGCATCATAGGTGGTTTCTCCAAATAACACCGGTGCCAAGTATGCAATGATTCCACCAAAAAATACCACCAAAAAAATCAGGAACATCCACAATACAATTCGTTTTCTGCTGGGCATTGCCATAGTTACTTTAGTATAACAGTTTTTGTTGTCGCTTACATTCAAGATATTAACTCTCACCTCTCAGGTAGTTACTAAACGTATACCTAAGGATTAGTTAATATAATTTTGCATCATGCGAAACCATAGCGACTTATCCTGCACCTAGACTAGACCACTCTGTCCTCTTGTATTCCATATACTCCATCTAGTAAATCCAAATCCTTGTTTGAATTAATCAGTAATTGCTTATTTTTTTCCTCAATTGACTGGATCATCGCCAGACCAGAGGCGTCATCAACCATCTCGCTATATAATTCCCTCATTGCAGCAAAGTCCTTAATGAAGCAGTGGCCACCAGCCCCTCGTGCAGGGTCCCCACCATGACCTGACTGGTGAACAGGGTCCCAGTGTGTCGGCCCGATACGTGGGTCAGCAATGACGGCCTCTTTTATAGCCTCCCAATCTGCTCCTATTGAGTCGGCAAGCTCATAGATAATATTTGCAAACAAAACCTTTGTGTACAAGAAGTTATTCCCAGCGTATTTTATTAATTCTGCTTCTTTTGCAGAACATATTTTTTCGTAGGGGGCACACGGTAACACCTTGATTATTTCGCCAGCCAGTTTCTTCGCTGCATCTTGCCACATCGTATCCCCAAAATCCGGTATACCCACTATGTTACGCTGCGGAGCTCTCGCGTCTCTTTGCGCATTTTTCTCTGTTAAAAACTCTGGGCTGTGAAAGATGTACCTATCTTTAAACCTCTGCTGCAATAAATCGGTGGACCCTGGTCGCATAGTGGACTTGATAATCGCACAAGCGCCTGGCTTCAATAATTTAACTACTGATTCAACAATACTTGAATCAAAACCGTCCTTTGTTGTGGGTGTTGGCACAGCAATGAACACTGTGTCGCACTGAGAGATAGCATCTTTATTCTCGTCATATGGAGCTTCTAGCGCATACCGAATCACAACATAACCCCTACGTTCAAAATCATCTCCATAGTTGCGCCCAATCCAGCCTTGCCCAATAAGTCCTATTTTCATGAAATCAATATTACCATAGGTAAAATGAGTTAAATACCTACGCGCTCTTCGTGATACAATTCTACCTATGAAAAACTCTTTGATTCGAGCACTCCGTTGGTCAGAAAAATACACAAAAACAGATATGGTGTACCTGTTCAAAAACTCTTTCTGGGTATTATTGGGTCAAGTTGCTACTTCCATGTCGGCTTTCGTGGTTATGGTTGTTGTTGCAAACTTAGTGTCTAAAGAAGTTTTTGGTGAATATCGTTTTATTATTTCTATTATTTCTATTCTGATGGTATTTACACTACCTGGTTTAGACACTGCACTTGTTCAGTCCACAGCACGTGGCTATGAAGGTCAGTTGGATCTGGCTGTAAAAACAAAAATGCGCTGGGGAATAATCGCATCAGTTATTGCAGGAGTGATATCAACGTACTATTTCATTAACGATAATAGTTCGCTAGGTCTTTCGTTTGCAGTTGTTGCCGCACTTATGCCCTTGTACGGAGCATATTTCACCTATTTCTTTTTCTTGCAAGGTAAACAGAAATTTGCAGAAGCATCTGCAACACAGGCGGTCAGTCGCATTCTTTTTCTAATTATTATGATAACTACTGCCTATATACTACCCACATCTACAGCTTTAGTCGCAGCATTTTTAGTTGCTACAATCGCGGGCCAAAACCTTGGATCATGGTGGACTAGAAGAAAATACCCTCAAGAGCAAAATATTGATCTTCGATTAATCCCTTATGGTAAATCTCTTTCTCTGTTAAGTGCAATTGGAATTATTGCCACAAACATAGATAAAGTAATGACTTGGTTCTTATTAGGTGCTGCATCCACCGCTGTTTACGCTATTGCAACGTTATTACCTCTAGAGAGTATCCGGGTAGGAAGAATGGTATCTCAAGTACTGCTTCCGAAGTTTTCAAAAAATAATTCGTCAATTACCTTCAAACAATTTTTATACAAATCCTCTTGGATGTACATACCCCTAACTATTATTTTTGTTACCTATGCTATTCTCGCTCATCACCTTTTTTCTTGGTTTTTTCCTCAGTACATGGAGGCTGTTCATTACTCAATAGTCGGCATGCTTATCCTTTTTTCTAATCCTGCTTATATCGTCAGAGTATTGTTCACTTCCTCAAAATATGAATATGGCCTGCGGTACACCTTTACTGTTATACCAATAATTAAAGCACTCATTTTAATAGTCGGCATGTATTTGTTTGGGTTATGGGGAGCAATCGGGGCATTTGTAGTTGGAGGTTTTGTTGAATTATTTGTTCATCTTTATCTGCTAAAAGGATTTCTTAAGTAGATTTTTTAGATACTCTTTCAAAATCTTTGGCATCTTCTTTTTTAATTTCAAGACAATTGGCCTTGTAATACCCATATACCACTCAGCGAACTTTCCTTTTTTAACCATTTCTCTGGCAACATTTATTTTCTTATCATCTGGTTTTACTAAAGCCCAACTCGCATACCTAGAGAACCCGTCGCTTTCTTCTGTTCCAGTTAGATATAAATCTGCACCTATCTGACCAGCAATATAATCTACTGCTTCTGTCACCAATGGCCACCTGTCCTTATCATAATCATCTCCAGATAATACCCCGCCTACTTTTAATTTTGGATACCATTGCACTATAGTCTCACCACCTAATTGTCCTGTGTGTGCGTAGCCATCCACATACAAAAAATCTAGAGAATCGTCTTCAAATAAATCCAAGGCTTCGTCAAAACGCATGCGCAATAAAGAATAATTGGTATGTAAACCGACGTTCTTCAGTGCTGTTTTGTATTCTTCGGTGTTATGCATATCAGCATACATATCTACTCCAAAAAATTTCTTGAACTTTCCAGACTCCATCATTCGTTTAGAGTAACCACCTTCTGCAACTCCAAGCTCTACTCCTGTATTCTTCTCTCCCTCAAGAAGCTCTAGTACGTCATCTCTTTGCCAATTTGTTTTATGTATAACATTCATATGTCTATATTATATCAAAACTGTTATATAATATATAAATGAGCATGTTTAAGAAAATAGCTGTGCAAGGACTCAGGTTGTTTGTGTGTATTACTGGTCCCCATTACCATGCATTGTTACACGGAAAAGTTAGAGAAAATATTACGTTGTTATCAAAACAAGATTTTAAAAATAAGCACGTTTATGTCATTGGTTCTGGGCCTTCTGTTGCCAACCTATCTTTAATACCAAAAGATGTAGTTGTGTGTTGTTGTAACTTCTCTCTCAACTATGTTCCGAAAAATGTTCCGGTGATGTACCACATGACAACCGAACACGCCTATACCAACAATACTCTCATTAAAGACCTGATCGAGGAACACCCTATCGAACGCATTCTTATCAATAACACCTCTCTTCTCTCCGAAGACAATCGAACTCAACTGTATTACCCCAAAGATACCTCTATTTTTTCTTCTTTTATTGATACTGGCAAGTTGAACTCCCTCAGGCTTACTCTCTTTAAAAAAGGGCAAGTACATTTTTTCTCCTCAGGAATCAACTTGGTAGGTATAGCACTGCTAGGGGGTGCCTCACGTGTCTCTGTTATTGGAGTTGAGGCGTCTCAAGAAAACTCTTATTCTGACGCTAATTCATATAAGTCAGATCCTCGACACAAACTCAACGCTCACCAATATGCTGATAGCTTTTTCCTAGAGCAATGTGTTGAAAAAAAATTACCTGTATTTGCCCTAGATCCAGACTCTTCGATTGCGCAAATTATTCCTACAAAAAAATAGAGCTAAGCTCTATTTTTTTGTAGCTACCGCTGTAATGTTTGTATAGTATGTTCCTGTCAGATCTAATCGATCCCAGATTATGCATACAAAATTTATCAAAGGAACCACTAGTACGTACCAAACCAACAGCACAGGTGCCAGCAGCACTAGTAACCATTTGGGGGTGTGTCTTCGTAACATCTGATCAACCCAAAACAATAAGGCAATCCCTATCACGGCCCCGATTCCTCCTTCACGTCTTATCTCATTCACTTCAAATCCATAATCACGCAAGTTTTGCTCTAGACCCATGGCTGTGAAGCGCCGATAGTCTCTCTCATCATGAACGTGGTACATGAACGGGACTGTAATAATAATTTTCCCGTCTTTCTGTAAAATTCGATACACCTCATTTAAATAATCAAGATTCTCTGTATGCTCAAACACTTGTGTTGCTAGCACCACGTCAAACTGTCCGTCAGAATAAGGAATTTTTCCATCCTCAGTAATAGCAAGAACTCCCTCAACTCCTGGGTGCGGAAACATGTCTGCTCCACGATAAGTTTTGTAAGACTGAAACCAGTCCTTGTAGGGCATATATCCACAACCAAAGTCCATAATATTTTTTTCACCAATCCCTCCCAATATCTCCTTTAAATTTTTATGTAATTGGTAGGTGGTCAGATATTTAAAGTTAAAAATATTTCTTTTTGTGTGACTACCTGTAATAAAGTGATACGTTTTTTTAGCTGCAAAGTATACTCCATTTTCTTTTATTGAATAATGCATATTTATCTTTTACATACAAATAATAATCGGCTGGCGAGCATGGGACTCATTCGTGATATCGGATATAGTCCCCAAAAAGCAACTTTCCCTTTCCAGTTGAGACCAACAGGAGGGAGATGAGAAAAATAAGATTCAGAAACAGTAAGTCCAACCTTGCCCGTGAGCTGCTTGAGCGTTTTATAAGTAAAAGCCAAAGAATGATCTGGGTGCTGATACTCACGACCCAAGAGACCGTATACAAAGTTTCGAACATAGTACGCATTTGGGACGCTGATGATCAGTTCAGTATCTTCTGACATTGCTTGTTTTAAATTATCAAAAGCTACGCCGGCATTCAGCAGGTGTTCTAAGGTCTCGCCAAAGACAATCACCTCAGGCGCAAAGTCTAAGTCTGACATTGTATTCATATCTTTGATCTCGATATGCGACTTAGAAAAATCCATCTCATTTAGTAGTTGTGCCCCATCCTCATCTAAATCTAATCCTAATTGCTCACTACATACCGCATCGATCTTTGCATATAATAAATTATCGGTGTCGAGTCGGTGTTTTGTGTATGGCCAATCCGTGCACCCTATGTGAAGGACTTTTTTATTATTACACTTCTTTAAAATAAACTTGTCACGATTTGGAACTAAAATATTCATTTACGTATTATACATAAATTATATTCGTAAAAAATCTTCCCACTTCCCAAATATGTGTTGTTTAGAAAAACGATCTAATTCGTATGAGGTTTTTTTTCTTGGACCTACTTGTGATATTTCTTCTGCTAGCTTTGCAACAAAGGAGTCACCTAAAGAAATCAATGAATCCTCACCTAATATTTCTTTTGGACCTGATTTACAATCACTCGATATAATTGGTATGTTTGTCCCCATGGCTTCTATTAAGACTGTGGGTAGTCCCTCCCAGAGAGAAGTGAGGACAAAACAATCTGACTGTTTTAGATATGGGAAGACATTCTTTTTATTTCCAAGTAAATGAATGTGTTCTGGCATTCCTAATTCATTTATTTGATTTTGTAATGACTGCCTTAATGCCCCTTCTCCTAAAATCAACAACTGCGAATTCGGGTTTTGATCATATTGCAAAGCAAATGCAGAGATTAAATATGCTTGTCCTTTTTGTTTGTGTAGTCGACCAACGTTAATAAACGTAATTTTATTATTGTTAAATAGGTATTGGTCTTGTTTTTCGATTGACTCTTGTGACAGAAGCGTTATCTTGTCAAAATCAAATGGATTATAGATGGTTTGAGTATTTGTTAATTGGTATAGATTTTCTAATCGTTCCTCAATAGCCTGTGATACGGTTATATTTTTGTATGCATATGGATAGAGCCACTTAATTAATGGTCTGTGCTTTAATTGGCTGAGATATTTATAATTATGAGTTACCGTTATTACCCTACACAAATTATTCTGTAATCTAAGTGCCAGCAAGGCAACAAAATTTGCCCGTTCTGTATGTGACACAACAATATCTATCTTATTTTCCCTGATATATCTTCGTAGCTGAAAAGGTAACGAGAACATACTTAGTAATTTGCCTAATTTATTTTCACGATACGCAAAACTGTGTGTGTTTACTATATCGTCACTCGAATGAAAAGTAACCAGTGCCACGTTATGTCCCATATCTCGAAATATATCTGCCTGCTCAATTGCGACTTTTTCGGCACCCCCACCATGGAATAATTTTGGAATAACAATTGCAATTTTTGTCATATTATTTTTTTACAAACAGTTTAGAATACACATCCAATAATAAATCTTTTGGCACCAACAGTGCAACTCCATAACCTAACCAGAACAACAAACCCTTAATCGAGAAGAATTGCAGGGTAAACAAATATCGACTGCGGACAACCCAGCTGTAATACACTGATTTTTTAGCCATGGTTTCCTTGCCTTGACCCTTATGACGACGAAACGACGTGAGAGATTGGCCAATATTAGCAACTTGATATCCTTGCCGCACTATTCGAATCCATAAATCATAGTCCTGGACTCGGGCCAGTTTTTCGTCATAGTCACCCACCTTGCTCAAAGTTCTTGTTGGCGTCATCACAGATGATTGCGCAAAGGGATTAAAGTGCAAAATTGAATCGACAATTTCATTGTGTGCGTGAGGATAGACCCTAGTCCCGACTACTACACCTAATTCATTAATTATTGATATATCACTTCCAACAAGCCCTAGGTTTTTATCTGATTTAAAGAATGCTAGTTGCTTTTCTATGCGTTGCTTATCTGCAACATCGTCAGCATCCAAAATGACCATGTAGTCACTTCCCTCGTCTAAATGCGCTATTAAATTATTTCGAGTTTTGGGAATTCCTTGGTTAGTTTCGTTTTGAATTGGTTTAATAACTGGATGTTTTTGTGCTAAATCAGTAATTACCTGCCAACTGTTATCAGTCGATGCGTCATCACAGACAATAATTTCGTTGGGTGTACGAGTTTGGTCCAACATAGACTCAATAGCGGCACCAACAAATTGCTCATTGTTATAGCACGGAATTACTACTGATACAAAAGGGGTCTTGTTCATAGATTTAGTATAACAAAAAACACCATGCTGTGATGGCGCTTTTTTAAGAATAGATTTCTTTGGTTTGGGCAAACATTTTTTGCTCATCATAGTCATGTTCAATCCGTGCCTTAATTGCAGAACCCATTGTGTCTCGTTTTGCTTTATCACGTGCCAATAATTCTATGGCATCAGCCAGTGCTTGTACGTCACCTTGTGGCACAATGATTGCTTCGACTCCATTTTCTAATGATTCAGGGACACCCGTTACATCTGTGATTATTAGTGGTCGCTCTGTCATGGCAATGTCACGCACAATCGGTGGGACCCCAGACCGCAGTGTTGGATGCACTACCATATCAAATATTGGAAAATAACTATTAGCCATCTTGTCTGTCCCCTTAAACAACACGTTGTGATTCAGCCCAAATTCATTTATTTCGTGTTGTAGTAGGTGACTTTGGTCTCCGTCTCCATAGTGCATATACACAAATGACAGGCCTTTTTCTTTTAACACCTTCAGCGCCTGCAGAGTATATGCAATTCCCTGGTCTGCATCCAATGGTGCGACATTACCAATAATAATTGTTTCCGCGCCACGCAACAATCCTGCAATTTCTGCGGGTGCGTCCTGGGCAACAGCCCGTAATTTTTCGGTTGGTTGTGTGTATTGAGTATGAATAATACCGGGTAAAATCAAATGTACTTTTGATTGCCCAAACATAGGTTTGGCCCATGATGCAGTATTGGCATCTCGAACAATAATTTTTTGTGCACGACCATATGACAATTTAATAAAGAAATTGAGCACTGACACTTCTATTGTTTTCATACCCGATGTGTCCGGATACCCATGAATCGTAGCGATTGTTCGTCTGACACCAGACAATAACGCCGCCAGTCCTCCTAACAATGATGTTTTCCCGTCATTAAAGTGCACAACGTCTGGGCTAATCTTTCGCATTAGTTTCCACATCTCGATTAACACTGATAGTTCATTGAACAACACGTTCTTGTGGCTTAATGGATCGATAGTGTGCACAGTACCACCCAAAGATTCGATTTTTTCTTTGAGAACATTCTTTCCGGTAAATTCAAATGTTCCAAATACAATATGTATATTGTATGTATCTTTCAGGTGTTCTGCCAATTGGACAATGTACTTTTGTGGCTCTTTCCACATTCCTTGAGTCACGGTAAACAATAATACAGGGTTGTTGTTTACTGTCTCTTCTGGTGCAGAATCTGCTACTTGTTGGCTTATAACCTGTGGAGCTATAACTGTTTTCTTTTGCTTTTTTGATATTTCCGTAGGACTTGGAACAACTATTTTTCCATCGTTAATTATTTTTCTTTCAACCATAATTTAGTATTACTATAGTTTTATCATACCATTGATATACCTAGAACCAAGATAAACCAATAACAAACAATCCTAAAATGGCACAGTAAGGTGCAAAATATATCCACCGACCTCGAATGAGGCTCATCATCCAAACAATCGCAACATAAGCAAATAGTGTTGATGCAACAACCGCTGATATTTCGAAGAATCCTAATTTATAAAATAGCTCACCTTGTTCGAAATATACAAACACTGCCGAAGCAACAATAGTGGGGATAGAAAGCAAGAAAGATGTCTTTGCTGATAGCTGTCGGTTGATGCCCAGATAAATTAAAAAGGCAATAGTGATTCCCGAGCGCGAGATACCCGGTAACACCGCCAGTCCTTGGACCAAGCCCAGTGCGATAATAACTGGCCATGACAGTGGGCGTTCTGACCGAGTAGTTTTTTCCGCAATGAATATCAATGCGGCTGTAATCAACAGTGTCACTCCAACCATTCCCAAAGTCAGCTCACTATAAGGAAACAGTGCTCTGGTCATCAATGCGGTCGGTGCAAAACACACCGTGGCAACAATTAACTGTAAAGCGTATATTCCATCGTCATTATGTTTGCGTTCAACTACCATATGGTACAGACCAACCAGTAAATCCCATATTGAGTCTCGGAAATAGACTATAACCGCCAGTAGCGAACCGATGTGCAACCACAAGACCAGGTTTTCATCAGGTACTAGGCCCATATATGTTTCAAACAAAAATATATGCCCTGTGGATGAGACCGGCAAAAATTCAGTCAATCCCTGAATTGCTCCTAATAAAATAGCGCTTAAAAGTGGGTCTTGTAACATGTACAATATTGTACCATTCTTAGCTGATACCGATACTATTTTTTAACAGATGGTGTATATCGGCCGCGTAATTCACTGATTGCTTGTTTGGATGAATACGAATAGGTGTGCCCCAACTCAGTGGTGACTAAACTACCGTCCACGCAAATTGGGTATGCCATAAATTTCCATACACCAGGTGCAGTTGGGATACGTCCACGTGTGAGGTGCCACACAAATCCAAAACCAATTTGGGCTAATCGAGGTGGTATGTATATTGCTATTTTACCTGTTAAATTCGCCATTTCTTTTCCATCAATGATGTCGTTTGGAGAGACGATATATGTTCCAAACTGTTGTGGAGTCTGTGTAAAAAGACCGAGTGTCACCACGTCTGCTATGTCGTCTTCGTGGACAAATTGTCTGGTCCAGCGTCCAATGACAGGCATAAATCGTAACATCCATTGGACAGGCCATGGAATAGCAGACTTGTTTGCGTCAGCTGACAGTGCAGCCGCTAATGAAAATTTACCTACTCCAATACGACCTCGTGGTCCTGTCACTGTTGATGGCTTAATGACCGTAACTTGGACACGGTTATTGTCTTGCAACATATCCCTCAATAAATAATCTACTTCGTATTTGTCATCTGCGTAACAATACCCTGTCATGCGTGTTTCTGAATCGGTAGTAAACAACACTGATTCAGAATTTTTTTTGTCCGCTCCAAATTGAGCAATCGATGAAAAATAAACCAAACGTGTAGCCGAAGGATTATCAAGTACCCATTGAAAAACAGACGCTGATCCCTGTAAATTCCACATTCGCACTGTTTCTCGGCCACCATACCAGTCACGTATTTGCCATGCACAATGAACTACTGAATCTATTGTAATGTTTGTTTTATTTACTTCGTCCTGCCAATTATCAATAGCTAGATTTGCCTGGATAGCAATAATTTTGGGATTACCAGCGAGCCACTGCGGTAGAGGGTCTTTGTCTATGCAGATTATTTGTGACACGTCATCTCGCTTTGTATATTGATCTGCTAACATACCACCTATGTACCCTGATGTTCCTGTGATTAGAATATTCATAGTTATATTGTAACAAAAAACACCTATATTGTAGGTATTTTTTGTTATTGGTTTTGTGGGAACTGTAGTAATTGTGCAGACTGTGCTGATTGTTCTTGGGTCAACGATTGGTACACCACCAATGCTTGATCGGATAAATCAATTTGCTTGCCAACAAAATAGGATACAACAAACAGTAATACGCTTGCAGATATTTGTATTGTTTTATTCATAATTTTATTATACAAATATAATAATAAAAGTCAATTTTATTTCATCCCTGCTCTTTGCATTATTTTCTTGACAGTTTTGAGTATAATTTTAATATCTAACCAGAGTGATATGTTTTTTACGTAGTATAAATCATAGGCCAGTCGCTCTGCTGCTTCTGTTTCATTTTCTGGCGCATGCTGTTGTTGCACCTGAGCCCAACCTGTTAGTCCTGGCTGTGCTAACAGTCGAGCTTGCTGAAATGGATTTCTCTTGACCATTGCTTTGTGTTCTCGTGTCAAAATTGCTCGTGGACCGACTAGCGATATATCACCTTTTACGATATTCCAAAATTGGGCCAATTCATCTATCCGAGTCTTGCGAATAAACCCACCTACTCGGGTTATTTTGTCCTTATTATTTTTTGTCTTCCATAAATCGTCATTTGCGTACATGGACCTGAATTTATAAAAATTAAATTCCTGGCCACGTAGCCCAATTCTTTTCTGGGTAATAGTTAACGGGCCTCCGTCATCTAACTTCACTGCGATATACAAAAACGGAGCAATGATCAGGCATATAATTCCCAGTATGATCCCCGCACACACGTCGATAAAACGCTTAATGAACCTATACGATCCGCTTTTTCTGTTGACGTGGTTTAAAAACCAATTCTGATCAATATGCTCTAGGTCAATCTTTGATTCTATTTCTTCTTGCAGAAGTACTGTGTCTAAAATGGACACGTTTCCAAACATTAATTTATATAAAATATCTATTCGAGGGTACCTATCAAATGAAACCAAAATTGTGTCTGCTTTGTGCTCGGCAAGGCTGTTTTCCAAACGGGCCAAGCCAACTTGGTAAGAAAACGATTCAACAATTTTTACATTCCATAAAGGTTGGCTTGTAAAAGCATCTGCTATTTGTGCTTCTTTTCCGATTAAAATGGCGCGTATTGGATACATGGTAAACAAACGCATACCTAGTAGTTTCCATACATACATCGCCACAAATAAAATTGAGGTAAAAATGGCCAGCGATGTTTTTGGTGTAATATCCATACTGTCGAGTGTATAGAAATACACCAACATAATTACTGTTGCCATAACGTGAGCTGGCAGCAGTAATTCAAAAATATTTTTTGCAGTTGGAATGATGCGTCTCCCCCAAAATCCAGCAACATACAAAATTGCTTCGTAGACTACAAATAAAATTATAAATGCCTGTATATGTTCAAAATATACATCTGAGTCTGGTACTGTTAAAGCACGGATTGCTAAAGCGCCATACAATGCTGCAAAAAATACAGCTGCATCACCACACAACATGATCAAAGCGTGCGCAAATCTCTTTGTTCTCATTGCTTAAGTATATAGACAGTAGTAAATTAATCAACGATTTCAACACCCGAACGTGATTTGTGCTCGACAATGCGCGCACAGAGATACAAACAACCTGTGACCACTAATGCGATAACCAATGCAATCATAAAAAATATATTGTGCGTGTTTTTGTTTTCATCTGCTAAAGCGCCTGCGATTTGCGCTTGTTGCAACTGTCTAAAAGATGTAATTTCTGCGGGACCAGGTTCTTGTGGCACATCCACTGGTACAAAATTTGTGTCTGTGTCTCTTGAAATACTCCAACTGCCTTCTACAGTATCAGACGGGTACACATACACAGTGGAATGAGTTGGTAGACCTGATTGTGGCGCTGTCGTTATCTCTTGTGAACCTCTGTCGCTGGAAGCTACATCAGCGATACTTACTTGTGTGTGCGTGCTGGTTTGAATTTCACTAATGATTGTTTTCATTAAAGCTATCGACAAGTCTATTTCTGTAATTGGGTTACTGTCGTGGTCAGTAAAAGTGATTGTGTTGGAACTATCAGTTAGACCGATGATTGTTTCATCTAGTACCAATCTCTGTCCTGCATTAATAAACGAATCTGCAGGAAAAGTAAAACTATGTTCTTGATTGATTAACTGATACCCAGATATTTCTAGGGTATATGTAGATGTGTTGTGTAAATGTATCAATCCACTGTTTGGGTCAAATTGCAATTCCAGTGCCGGGTCTATCACTGTCACCTGAAACCTGTCTCGTGTCGAATATTTAGAAACTGACCCTGACAATGTCACTGTGTATATGCCAGGATATTTGTATCGATGTGCAGCGGGTGTTCCAAAACTGGTTGTCCCATCACCCCAGTTCCATCGAATATTGGGCTCATCGATAATACCACCCTGTAGTCCGTATAATTTTCCCTCAAACCAATACTCGACTCCGGCCATGACTGTTCGGTCCCCCATTGCGTCAATTTTAATTAATTTTTCACTGTATTGCGGGTTTCGTATTTCAATATATGTTGCCGGCAGGACCTCGACCATGTCCGAGGTCAGAGTTGGAGTATTTGTCCCGTCAGAAGGAGCTTGTTCTGCTGCCACTTCTGGTTGATTATTTTCTTGGTCTGGTTCTGGGGTTAAAGGGGCGGGTGAGTTTATCTGTCCGGGACTTGTGTATGTTTCAGACCATATGTCATCTAGTAAACCCAGAGAGTACCCGTTACCGTTTCCATAATTATTATTATATGTCATCTCAAAAATAACTACCCCACCAGGTTCAGTCAATTGCAATAATTCACCAGAATTAGACAAAGAAAAAGCAGAATCAATTATAGTGCCAGCATAGTCAGGAAATTGAGTCTTAAATTTATCTGGATTATCTGCAATGACAGCATATTCCCCATCATCCAGAACTAAGTCACCCATAGATTCTTTTAATCCATGGTTTATGTTGTTTTCGCGTAATTTAAATCCGCTAATATCTGCATCCTGTCCACCGTTATTCCAAATCTCTATCCATTCAAAACCACCATCTGAGCCTTCTGGATTGTATTGCACTTCCGTTATCCAAATTTCTGCAGAACAAAAAACTGGAGTCAAGCATACAATAATAAATATTAATTTTTTGTACTGTATCTGTAGTCTTCTTTTGTATTCACATAAAAAATACTCAGCGCTATTTTTCTTTCCAAATCCCATATTCAAAAAATAGCATGGGATTATTACAACTTCAAATAGTACCACCGTGGACGATAGGCCAGGGTGGTACTATTTCGAACATTGTACATATACTCCAATTTTGATGTGTTGTACCACAATCTAGTTATTGTGTTTACTGAAAGTAAGATTGTAATAATTTTTTAGCTCGGGTTCCCGATCAAGCGCCATTGCACTAAAAGAGTTAACATGTGCCACAACATCATGTAATTTTGCCAGTTTTTTAAATTCTTTTGAATAATCATGCGGATGAACGTAGACTGATTTTTGGTACTCAAAATAATTATGCCTTTGTAAAATACGACGAAATGAATTACGTGCATTTCTATGGGTCTCGGGGATATCAAATAGAATCACATGCCACTTGCCCTCCCACTGTTCTTTGTCCCATATAGGCAGAGAAAATGTTTCAATTATTAGTTTGTTTTTATATAACACGCCTTCTGGTGTCAGGTAGTATTTACTATTTATTTCTTGTATCAATCCTCTTCGCACCAAAGATCTAATTTGTCTTTTCAAGCGTGAATTTTCCTGTCCTGTTATATTTGGAAAAAGTTTTGCGGCATAGGCTAAACCGGGCGTAACCAAGCAAGACGCTGCAAAACCACCCATTGCAACCAATAGCAATATTTCTTTTGCTAAAGCATTTTTATCTTTGTATTGTGATACTGGTTGTAACCCCTGCAGGTATTTCATTTCGTTTCCCAAGTCCATGATAATTTTACGATATCATAGATGCATTTGTAAGACAAAATATAATTGCACCACACGTAGCTCACTAAAAAGTAATGTTATAAAAGTCTTGGGTATTTTGTATTATTTGTTTTCTAACTATTTCAGGGTCCTCGTTGCGCAGTTCTGCAATTTTTTTGTATACATGTTCAACATAAAGTGGATTATTTGTTTGACCGCGGTACGGCGCGGGTGCCGCATAAGGAGTGTCTGTTTCTGCAAACATGCGTTCTAGTGGTACTGTTTTAACTGATTCTTCTAATTCTGCTACTTTTTTGCCAAAAGTAATGACGCCCGGAAAAGAGACATAGAATCCTGCGTCAATAATCTGTTTGGCCAGTTCCGGACCTTCTGTATAAAAATGAAATACAACCTTGGGTAAATTACTGTTCTGATACAAGTCCAAAATTTCTAATACGTCATGATGTGCGTCTTGTGTCCCTGCACTGGAACGGACATGCAGCATCAGTGGTAAATCGTTGGCAATAGCTAAAGTAATGTGTTTTTTAAACAACAGTTGTTGTCGTTGTTTCTCTACCTGTAATTGTTCTGTGGTTTTTTCTCCAGACTCAACGTCTTTGCTTGGCCAGTAATAGTCTAATCCGCATTCACCAATACCAACTATTTGATTTGGGTGTTCGTCAATTAGTTTTTGATATTCAGATGCTTTGAATTCTTCTGTATATGTGTCCACTGGGTGCTGACCCACACAACACCATATGTTTTCACATGACTGAGCCAGCACAACGGCAATTTGCGACCGTTTCAAATCTACTCCAATAGTACAGGCGCCAAAACCACGCTCTTTCATTTCGTGTAGTATGTCTTCTCGTGTTTCGTCTAATTCCTGAGTGTCCAGGTGACAGTGAAAATCAAAATAATTCATATTACTCTAGGATTTCTTTTACTTTAGTTGCGACGATTCGACCAAATATACTATGGGTTTCTTGATCCATGTGTAATCCATCATCAGCGCTAAAAAATGTCTTTGTAGACATGTCGATACTGTTAATGTTTGTATCTCTATTAATTAATTTGCTTAATTCAAGGTACTTACTATCAGCACCATCCCATTGTTCTGGCTCGACTTTGTTTAAAATATTTATTACAGGCTCAGGCGGTAACAAATACAAAAAATATGCGCCTGGAATATATTCTTTTGCCATAGCCTGAAACTTTTTTAGTGCTTCATATATCTCTAAGCCAGATTGTGCCATATCTTTTCTCAGTTCATTTACTCCCAGACATACCACTATCATGTCTACCGGTCTGTGTGTTTTTAGTGAGATGAAAAAATGTTTTAATCCATTGCGATTAAAATTATCTATTTTCCAAATCCAATCAAAATCACTAGTTCTCCCGCTCATACCTTCTTCAAGAATTTCGAATGACTCTCCCAGGATATCCTGTGCAACTCCGGTCCATCTTATGTTTGCTGGCCAACGGGTAGAGCCGATTTCTTTTTGCATGCCATAAGGCACCGCTCCTCGGACATTTGAGTCACCAAAACACAGTATTCGCTTTGCATCAGGATTAGTATTCATTTCTGTAGTATAACAAAACCGAACGCGTAGGTTCGGTTTTGTTTATAAGTCTGCATTAAAATCGAGTCGTGGGAATAGTGGTTCTTCTGGTTTTTTGTTTAATTCCATAGCCACACGTATTTTTCCATATGTCTCGGGCATAATTGGTGCAATCGATTCGTTGATTATCCATAACTGTCCCAGTAGATATCGCAGGTCTTCTTGGGCGGCAGGTAAATCGTCTTTGGCTTTTTTAAATGGCGCCTCGTCAGTAATATATTGGTCACAGTCACCAATCAGTTTCCAGATCCTGTCCATTTCCGCATTAAACTGAAAATTGGCCAAGTGATCAGTTGGCTCTGTCTGTGGCATCACATCCAGTACGACTTCATATTTATCCGCCATGTTCAGAACACGGTTTACCAGATTACCCAATCCATTTACCAAACTGGCCATGTAGGATTCGTGAAATCGTTCTACTGTCCAATCAGAATCTTGCACGTCATGTACGTGCCGTGCCACAAAATATCGCACTGCATCCAGTCCGTAATAATGTACATACGCAACAGGGTCAATCACATTTCCAATTGATTTTGACATTTTTTGACCACCAGAAACAACGTGCCCTTCGACAAATATTTGATTAGTGTTTGGTAGTCCTGCAGCCATAAGCATTGCCTGCCAGATTGCTGACTGTTGTCGTAGGTTGTCTTTACCGCACATTTGTACTGTATGACCTTGGTCCCAAAATGTATCAAATTGTGATTGGTCTTCTGTTCCCCAGCCAAGTGCAGAGATATAATTAGTCAGGGCGTCAAACCACACATACATCACCTGATCATCATCACCTGGCACCGGAACACCCCATGACATTTTTTCTTTTAGTCGTGAAATAGAGAAATCTTGCAATCCCCCTGCTACAAAGTTGGTTATTTCTTGCAATCGAAAATCGGGCACAACAAATGTTGGGTTGTTTTTATATAGTTCAAGTAACCTTTCTTGAAACTGTGAAAATGCAAAAAAATAGTTTTCTTCGTCTATTAATTCCAATTCTTTCCCCGGGTGGTCCGGACACATACCATCGACTAATTCACTATCTGTTTTTTGTAGTTCACAACCTACACAATATTTAGACTGATACGATTTTTTGTAAATATACCCGTTATCATCACATCGACGCCATAGTTCTTGCGCTATTGCTTCGTGCTTAGTATCTGTTGTTCGAGAAAAAAAGTCATAAGACATATTAATATCAGCACAAAATTGTTTCCAACCATTTGCCATATCGTCTACATATGCCTGTGGGCTGACCTTTAGCTCTATTGCCTTATCTGCAATTTTTTGTCCATGCTCATCTGTTCCTGTATTAAAAAACACTTGTGATCCCAAACCACGATGATACCGCGCCAACATATCTGCACGCATGAACTCTATTGCGTGTCCTACATGTGCTGCACCGTTTACATACGGCAGTGTTGTTGTCAGATAAAAATGATTCATAGTAAAAATGTTTAGTTGTATAGTATAACAAATACAGAGGTACTCTCCGTCTTATTTTTTGCCCTCTTCTTTGCCAGTCTCTTCTGAGTCGGCTTCTTTTTGTTCCGTCTTCTCTATCACTTTTTCAGCAATTTTTTCGGCTAATTTGTCTTCTTCTAGTTTCCGCTGCATTATTTCACGAGAATGTTGCTTTTCAACATCGTTTATAAATTCCATAAACGCTGCAGCAAAAGGAACTGACAGAATCGCACCTAGAATTCCAAACAACTGTGCTCCCACGATTAATCCAATAATAACCAACAATGGTGGGACCCCAACTACTTTATTTACTACCATTGGATAAATTAAATTACCTTGGAACTGTTGGTAGACCAGGTAAAACATTCCAATGACAATGGCCGCTGTTGCCCCATCGGTAATAAACGCAATGGCAAGCGCCGGTATTGCAGAAATAAATGCTCCCACAACTGGAACCATTTCAGCAATCGCAGCGATAAACGCCAAAATTAATGCGTATTCAAGAATACCTGGATACCACTGACCAATAATCACTAATCCCAAATACACAAAGGTGGCTGTCATGACCATGACCAAAAGCTGGCCCTGCATCCACAAACCGATTTTTCTTTGACTTCGTCGCCACAGATTAATGGCGTAACGACTATGTTTGGGTGGGACAACAATCTTTAAGAAATTGTCGATACCGTATTCTTGTGATGCAAAATAAAATGCCAGCACAACTATTAACATGAAGTTTAACAACGACCCAAACAGTCCTGCAACCAAATTTCCAATTCCACTAGCAGCAAATCCTAGTGTTTCTGATGCGTCTTGGAATAATTTTTGAATCGAAATTGTCCCATCCGGTCCGAAAAATCCAGATAACACATCTGAGCTGTCCGTTTGATCAGCAATCCATAAATTAGTGCTCTGTAAATACTGCGGGAATTCATTAACAAATTGTGTTCCTTCTTGGACCAGAACAGGCAACATATTAATTATAATCATAACCATAAACGTAATAATTGCTGTAAACACAGCCAGTACACCAAATACACGAGGGATTTTCCATGATTCCAATTTCACCACCAAAGGCTCTACAGCTGATGCAATTACAATGGCCGTCAGCACCACCAAAATTAGTTCACTAAAGAAGTACACCAAATAACAACCCACAATGACTATTGCTATTTTAAGTATTGTACCAACAGTGATAGTTAATTCTGTGTTTCTATCCATAATACAAGCATTGTACCATGACAGTCATGCTTGTGATAACAAAAAACCACGCATGCGTGATTTTTTGTTATTTTATTTTCTGCGAAAAAATAAGAGATTTACCGAACTGCGTCTTTCAAAGCTTTACCAGCTTTGAATTTAGGTACTCGCATTGCTGGTACTGGTACTTCTGCTCCAGTTCGAGGGTTACGTGCTGTACGTGCTGCTCGTTGTGAAGTTGAGAAAGCTCCAAATCCTGCGATTGCAAGTTCGTCACCTTTTTTCAAAGTATCAAATACTGTTTCAACTACGCAGTTGATTGCTCGTTCTGCGTCAGCTTTAGTCATATCACAAGATTCTGCCAAGTGATCTACCAAATCTTTTTTAGTCATTTTTGCCATAATGTAGCTTGTTATTAGTAATCGCGAGTAACCTTCAAAAATATTTTTGTTGGCCCTTCAACGTTTTTTAATTATAAACCAACTAATTTATAGCGCAATGGCACCAGTCAACAGTCAACAAAAATACAATTAGTAGTTTTTTTGTTCTGCGATACAATAGTTTCATGTTAACTGGTTCTACAAGTATTGAACGATTTTGGGGTAAGACCCGAGAAAATTTACACTACATGCGTGCAGCGCATACTAAAGACTTTTGGCTGTTTGAATCATCAGTGTGGTTCCACATGCTCGCAAACTCGATGCTCGCAATTTATATTCCTATATTGATGTTGCAGTCTGGTTTTTCTTTTTCGGAAATCATGTTGTTTTTCTTTTTCTTCCATCTTATTAATACACCTACCAATATTATAGCGGGGTACATGACCAGTTGGATTGGTGCACGCAAAACAATTATTCTTGCGACCGGATTTCAAATCGCATTCTTTTTATTTTACGGAATCATCCAACCAGGAGACTGGACTAGCTTGTTGATATTGGGAGCATTGGCGGCTGTATATGATGCTCTGTATTATGTTGCGTCATTATATTTGTTTATGCAGACAACGATTGACGTTAACAATAGTGGTAAAAATACCGGTATCCTCTATGCAGTAATTCGGTCAGCAGGATTAATTGGACCACTAATTGGAACATCGCTTTTATTGTTGAGTAACGGTGACAGTATATATGTCATTATGGCAGCTATTGTGGCATTTATAATATCTGTTGTACCCCTGTTCTTTACATCACTAGAACAAGGCACCCGAGCAATCGGAATACCTATTTTACAATTTATGAAAGAGCCTTATGTGTTGGCAAACCATGTCTCTTTAGGGCTTCACAAGATAGACCAGGCTGTGGGTTCTGTATTATGGCCAATGTTTATTTATATCTATTTTGGCAGTCTTGAATCAGTGGCAGTTCTCGCACTACTGATTCCTGTTATCGCATTGATATTTTCTTTTGTTTCCGGATATATAAAACTAACGTATCGTTATCATGCTATTGCTATTGGAGCAGCCGGGGTTGCATTGTTATGGTTTGGTCGTTTAGGATTTGAAAATGGTATTTGGTTTTATGTCTCTTCAGTAGTAATTGTATTATTTGCTATTCCTATGCAGGTCCCTATCGAGTCCAACATATATCGTAGTGGTAATGAGTCCAATGCTTTGACCGCATCAGTTATGAAAAACATGTTCGGGATGGGGATCAAAGCAGTGTTGTTTGGAATATTTTATCTAGTATCTGTGACCTACACGCAATCATTTGTAATTGCCCTGGTTGCCTTGTTACTACTTACTGTGTTCAACACATACAGAATTTACTTGCACAAAAAACAAAAATTATTACAATAATAATTGTAAAAAAGCGAGTATAGTTAAATGGTAGAACACGTCCTTGCCAAGGATGAGATGGGAGTTCGATTCTCCCTACCCGCACAGCCACCAGAAACGCCGTTCCCTAGAACGGTTTTTCTGTTGTTGCTGTGCGGAGTAGAGAAAGCAAACTACTTTGCTTTCGTGGAGAATCGAAAGGCGGAGTCATGTTTGAAATCTTTGTCGTTATGATTTCAAACAGACGAGCCAGGGTCGCAAGCTCTTAATGAACGTAAGTGAATTTAGAGACTTGGACCGATTCACTTTATTCTCCCTACCCGCACAAAGAAATCCGCTCT
The DNA here is from genome assembly GCA_020629435.1 of Minisyncoccota bacterium. Classification (GTDB taxonomy): domain Bacteria; phylum Patescibacteriota; class Minisyncoccia; order Phycocordibacterales; genus JAHDDI01. Next base: position 69,598 of record JAHDDI010000001.1, on the reverse strand, counting down.
CGGGCGGCTTTCAACTATTTCTTTGTTACAATACGTCCATGCGAAAAATTACTCAAACAAAAAGCAGTATCGACTGGATTCTAGTATCACTAATTGCGTTGGTCGCTACCTGGAGCTTGTCTGTTTTGTATTCTTTTTCTGATGCTAATAGCACTCAGTTTGATAAACAAATTGTAGTGTTATCAATATCTATGATTACCATGATTAGTTTGTCTTTTGTTGATTTTCGTTTTTTAAGACAATCATGGATTGTTATGAGTATTTATGGAGTAATTGTTACCGCATTGGCATCACTCATTGTGTTTGGTTCTGTATTTAAAGGTGCACAATCTTGGTTTTCTGTAGGAACATTTGCGATTCAGCCTGCTGAATTTGCAAAGGTTGCTCTGATTCTTATCTTGGCTAAGTATTTTTCGAAACGACATATCGAGATTGCATCAATCAAACATATTATTGTCTCTGGGCTGTACGCGCTGGTTCTCTTTGCGTTGGTTGCACGACAACCAGACTTTGGGTCAGCAATGATCCTGTTTTGTATTTGGTTTGGAATGGTGCTACTTGCTGGACTTAACTGGAAACATTTGTTTATGTTAATTGGTAGTGGCGCTGTGGCCTTGTGTCTTATGTGGTTTTTTGTGTTTTCACCCTTTCAACAACAGCGAATTATTACTTTTGTAAATCCTGAGGCAGACTTGCGAGGTTCTGGTTACAATTCTGCCCAGGCCACAATTGCTGTGGGCTCTGGGGGGATATTGGGCAAAGGTGTTGGGTTCGGATCACAGTCACGTCTCGAATTTTTACCGGAACACCAAACTGACTTTGTTATTGCGGCTTTTGCAGAAGAATGGGGGTTTGTTGGGATGATTGCATTGCTATTACTTTATATTGCTATCATTGGAAGAATCATCTACTCAGGCATGCGTGGTGAGACTAATTTTGAAATGTTATTTGCCGGGGGTGTCGCAATATATTTTATGGCACACATTATCATCCATACAGGTATTAATATTGGATTATTACCGGTTACAGGAATTACTATTCCTTTTATGTCATATGGGGGTTCGCACTTATTGGCTGAGTCTATCGCAGTAGGAATACTTTTCGGGATGCGAAAACATCGTCGTACCACACACCGTCAATCATCTCAGATTGAGCTGTATAGCCATAGTTAAAAACACAATAAAACCGCACAGTGTGCGGTTTTATTGTGCCCTCTATTGGTTAGCTCCGAGACGCAAATTTTCTTTGGCTTGTTTGATCGCCAGAATCTGTGATGGATCGGACGTAATAATTTGGTCTTCAGTATACGAAGCAATTACTTTAACCGCCACGTGTTTGGTTCCCGCAAAAAATATTCCCTCTCCTACTCCAGCTTCAAGAAGTAAATATTTTTCTTCATCAGTTAGGTTAAATGTTTCTTGGACAACGTCAATCGTGGTCGGTGACTGTTTTAACAACAACTGCATACTGGAGTTTGTAATAATAGGTACACCATAAGGAGACCGAAGGAAATCGGCAACGTCCTGCGTAATGGTCGCAAGTCCTAAGAAATATTTTCGACCTCGCTTGGCAATACCAAATACAAAACTAGCTGCGTCCTCTGACTTCATCATGGTCCATGCCTCGTCAATAACCAGTAGTCGTTTCCGCAGGTTTCTTCGTACTGCATTCCAGATGTACTGTGTCACCAAATACATGGCAACTGAACGTAATTCGTCTTCCATGTCTCGAATAGAGAACACTACCACTTTTTGGTTAATATCTACGTTAGATGCTTTGTTTAAAAATCCAGACCATGTCCCTGTAGTAAATTTAACTAGCCGTGCCACCAACTGGTCTGAACCTTCTAGTCCTGCCAGTACCAGTTCAAAGTCAGACAAAATTGGAGGTTCAATGTCCTCGAAATTAGAGTCAGGGGTAATGTCTTTCAGTGCATAGGTTTCAGTAATTGCTTTGTCAATTAATGCATCTTCCTCTGGTGAGAGACCACCGAGCATAAGCCGGAATAACCCAACCAGTGATACAACATGACTACGCAACACGTTCGCCCGTGACTCGTCTGGCCGGGGGGCTGGTAGGTCAAATGGATTAATGTGGTGTTCTCCTGTTAATGAAATATTAAAATATCGACCACCCACTGCCTCTGCCAAGTATTCAAATTCTCGCTCGGGGTCAATAACAATCACCTCGGTATCAAACATCAGTGTCCGTAGTATCTCCAGTTTAATAGCATATGATTTACCTGCACCAGATGTAGCAAATGTCACACTGTTGTAGTTTGGTAGTGAAAAACGGTCAAACAAAATCAAACTACTGTTATGTCGGTTTACTCCATGTAAAATACCCTGGTTGGATGTCAGGTTAAAAGAAACAAATGGGAAAATTGATGACAGTGGTGCTGAGTTTAATTTTGAGTGGACATTCAAATGGTCTTTATTAAGTGGCAGGATCGACTTGAATCCCTGTTCTTGTTGGAACGTTGCTGGGCGTACATAAATTAATTTGGACTCCAATATAGAACGAATTTCTGTTTCAATTTTATCTAGCTCTTTGTCTTCGTCTCCGTATACAGAAATATATACTCCCACATCAAATATCTTTTCTGTAGCTTGCTGCAGTTTGTCACGTAATTGTTCTAGGTTTAAATATGCAGAATCCAAAGCAGGGTCACGCACCAACCCTTTTTGTTCACGTGCGTAAATTTGTGATTGTACTTCTGCAACTTTTTTCTGAAATTTACGTAAAATTGACTGAGTATCAATGGGATGAATAAAAATAGAAACATCAAATTCTTTGTCCAAGTTCACAATAGGTGAAAACCAAGAGTCAGATAAAAATTTAGGATAAGAAATAACAAAAAATGTTCGCACAATTTTTTCGCCCAAGTTGATTTGTTTTGATTGTACTTCTAAAGCAGACGGGGCGATAACGTCTTTTAAATCCAATACGGCAGACTGGTAAATCTCACGCGGCAAAATTGGCGAAATGTCTATCTTTTTTTCTTCTTTTTTACCGAATAGTCCCATAGTTATTTTTATTATACATTATTACATTTGAACTGGTTTCTCGCTTTCTCCTGGATTAAATATTCGATACAGTACTTCGATTACTTCTTCTGTACCGAGGCGCACCACCTTCAGTCCTGTTCGACCAATTCCGCCGGCTACCAGGTCTGTGCGTTGCTCTAGCTGTGATTTGGTTTCTTCAAACCATTCATCATCGACCATCTCTGTTGATTTTGATGACTTACCAAATAATCCAGATAACAATCCTGAACCTCCCGATGATCCAGGGCCAGCTAGTGCTGGGGTATATGAAATAACCACGAAAAACTTCTTTTCCATAATATTTACTGATTCAGTAAAGTTTCGGATAAATTCTGCATATTCCCCAATCTGCATTTTTACCAAATCATTTTGTTCTTCTCGGCGTTTTTCTTCTAGGCTAGCCATGTATGGTCGAATGTCCAATCGTCGTGATTGGATTGAAATTTGTACAGGAAACTCTAATGAGTTAATAAAATTTTGAAACTGCGCCATAACAGCCATCTGTTCATCATAAGATTTCAGTGCAAAATTCAGTGACGTGACAAGTAAAATTGTATTAAAAGAACCATCTTCCATAATTATAGTTCCATTACGAATTTCTTTTACGGGGACAAAATTTTGAGATTCAGCTTTGTTTGCCATGGTCACTCTAGTATAGCAAATATATACTGATTATAGACTAATTTTATGCAGATATTGTGTTATGCAACAAGCACAGGCAAGTTATGCATTTGTTATTTATATTTTGTGAACTATACTAATACACATGAGATACGAAGTACCCCAATTTATTGAAATAGAAGACAAGATTGTCGGTCCACTGACATGGAAACAGTTTTTGTTTACCGCCGGTGGTATAGGTGGTTCATTATTATTGTGGCTGTCTTTGCCAAAAATTATTGCTATTTTCTTTATTGTACCTGTTGTTGTGTTGTCCTTGGCCTTGGCTTTTTATAAATATAACCAGCGGCCCTTTGTATTATTATTGGAATCTTGGTTTTATTATACTTTTGGAAATAAACTATATATTTGGAAAAAACGTGAAAAACCATTCAAGGAGCCATCTATTCAAGATGAAGTAGAAGCATTGGTAAATCCACAACCTTATGTGCCAAAAATGTCTGATTCAAAACTAAAAGATTTGTCCTGGGCATTAGACATTGATAGAAGAAACAAGGGTGAAGTATTATAAATAAAAAACTGCATTGTGCAGTTTTTTATTAGATAGATTCTTTATAGGGGTCGTTGTTGACAACCGATGTGTCAGCGCCTGCCAATTTTTCTTCTAGTTTTGTTTGGAAATCTTTAACCAGTTCGTCACTTACTGCGGGGGCCGGGGCTGCTGCTTGTCCTGTTTTATATGCATCTTTTACTGCCTGTGGCATGTTTTTTGTAACTGACGCAGCAATAGATTGACCTACCTCGCGATCAGTTTCGGCCGAACTAAATCCTGGCTCTAGTTTATTTGCTGACCCTGATGTATTTAATTGAATTTCGACACTCTGGTTTGATTGATTAGGTACCACCTCAAATGCGCTGTCCAACTGATCTGCTGCCTGTGCCAAAGCACTAGGCCCTGTAGTTGAGACCGGTTGCA
>JAHDDI010000001.1:55682-64854 GCA_020629435.1 Minisyncoccota bacterium | reverse complement strand
GAAGGTGTTGTTGGTGCTGGTTTTGCAAAATCAGACGCCTGTTCGAATCGGGTTTCATTGGTGGACTTGTACTGTGCCTTTTGCAAACTGTTACGAACCTGCGAGAACACTTGCGTATCAATATCCAATACAATATTTGCCGCTTTTTCACGAGGAACGTTTGCTGCACGAGCAATGGTGTTTACAAATTCATCAGAATCAATCAGCCCCAACATCATAAGTCCAGAATATTCTATTAATATTCCAACAGCATCAATACGCATGTTGTGTTTAGACCCAATTGATTGAATCAGGTCTGCGGTATTGGCACTGGAGATTACCGTCTGCATGTCAGCCGGTAATGATGCAAACTGGTCTTGAATTTGTTGTGTTGTGAATTGATTTGACATGACTGTATTATAGCAAATTTACATGACCCACAATTATAATTCTGCGGAAAACAAAAACACCCAAAGGTGCGTTTGTCTAATTTGCAATTCTGTCTGCAATTCCAAGATCTTTTGAGTCTCCAGAATCCACGCTGTCGATTGCTGCTTGAACCTCGTCGGCTGTATTTTCGTATTGAGACGCCCCAAGTGCAGTTGCTTGTTGCAATTGTGCCTTAAGTCCTTCTTTAACAATATTTGTTGTTTTACGACCAACTGCGTTAACAGCCTTGTTCGCCTGTTCTTGAATTGTAGCAACGTCTTTCTTTGCTTGTGCAAGTACACGTTTTGCATTTTCAATTTCAGTTGTATTTGTAGGATCATCAGTTTGTAACTGTTGCAATTTAGCATCTGCTGTTTTATATGTTTCGACAACTGGCTCTGCTTCTGATTTAAATTTGTCACGCACAGTTTGCATGTCCTGATCAAGGCCAGCCATGGCATTATTGTATCCTTCTTGATTCAATGTTTTTACGATATTACCCTCACTGTCGATTGATTTTGTTGTCATCGCTGATTTGATCAATGCCTCTAGACCACTTGTGTCAATCTTACCGTCTTTGCGTAATTGATCGATGGTCCGTTCATCAAGCATGACTCCCATATCATCATTAGTCATAATCGTTGCCAGATTATCGATTTCTCGATCCATATCGTTTGCCTTCTGGGTGTTATCGATGGCCATTTTTTGTTTCTCTGCAATCAGTGATGCTTTTTCACGGTCTTTTCGTTTGTCTCCTTCGTCAAATACTTTGTACCCGTCCAATGCTTCGCCGTATGCAGCAACTCCACCAGCTAGTGCCCAATCCAATACGTTTGATTTTTGTGCACCAATTTGCAATTTTTCCTTGGCGATTTCTTTTGTTTTTTGATTAGTTGCGCTAGCAAGCTGATCTGGTGTAATCTTTGATTCAATATTTTTTCTGGTTTCTGTTTTAATGTTTTCTAATTGAGGAGCCATTTTTTCATCAATTGCTTTTGTTGCAGCTGCTTCGGCATCAGCAAGTTTCATGCCCTTATCCAAATTTTGTTTCACCACACCCGCTCTCTCTTCAGAAAATGAATCACGTAATTTTTCTGTTAACGCAGGCATGACTTTATCCATTTTTTCTTGGATCAAGTCTTCTTTTACTCCTGCTTGAATTTGCTTTTTGCGCAACCCAACAAATGCATCCATCCGGTTTGTTCTTATTTGGGCTTGCTCAACCATCTTGTCCCCATAGCCCTTTTTCAGGCCAAATTTTGCTTTGTTAGCTGTTTCACCTGCACTGTATAATGTCTGACCCAATGCTCGTCCCATTGCACTATCTCCAGAAGCCAATTTACCTACTGTTTCACTTTTTGTTAAACGACGTCCTAGCCGTCCAACACTAGCACGTGCTGCAAACCCGGCTGCACCACCAGTGGCCATTGCAGCGGTTCCTACGCCAACCTTCATTATTGTAGACCCGATACCTGCTACACCACCCTCACACATATTTGTTGCAACCTTGTCAGCAATACCCAGTGTCACTACAATGATTCCGGTGTTTACCGCAATAAACAAGAACAACAATGTCAATTGGTCTTCAAAATTAGCAAAATCTGTTCCCGACCCCATTGTGGTTCCCTCCAATATTTTCAATAACAAAAATATAAAAAATAGATAGGCAACAACACAAAATGATTTTGCAACCAAGTGTGACAACCACCGAGTAAAATATTGGTCTGCTTTGGGTAAAAAATAACAAACAAATGCAAGAGGTGAGACGATCATTAAAATAATCAGCACCACAGTACGTGTCAAAAACATAAATCCTGTTTTAAACAAGCTTCTTCCTACTAAGAAAGTAACAATGACAATTAGGATATTTAGTGCAAACAGAAACCCTGTACTGTTTCCATTTGATGAGAGTTTATTCACTATTTCAACACTTAACAACCCAGGGCTATCTTCTGTTGTTTTAACCAAGTTCAGGCTACTGACAATCGGAGCACTGGGACTGGGTGAATTCTGCACATCTACTGCTGTTCCTGCAATATTGACACCAGCCGTACTTCCGCCAGATTGTAATAACGCCGAATATCCACTATCCGGTAATCCACTGTTTTTTATCTGACTCCAGAACACACCAGCAGTCAGGTTACCCGCATCAATAACAACCTGGGCAAAAAATAGCGAGAAATTTAGCAGTAAAGCCACAATAATCAAACGGGTGGCCATGTCTTTGGTGCTGAGACCGCTGAATCGTCTATCTGCACCCGTAATCATAAACAATGCAACTACGATAATACCCAGAATAAAGGTAATGTTTGCCAAGTCACGCATAGTGGCCCAGGTTGTTGCAATATAATTTGCACGCAGATGCTCCGGTTCTAATGTTAATTGCAAAAAGAAATCAAAGGTCCCAGCTGCTGCATACAATATATACCCACTGGCTGTAACCAACAGGGGCGTTGAACATCCTGCAAACCACTGTCTAAATGGCGCAATACCTGAAACAGACCCAGTTTCACAACCGGCAATTTCGTCTGTAGAGACAGGATCGGCATTGATCGTTCCAGTTTGACTGCTTGGACCAGCTTGAGCATATGTTTCATTTAAGTTAAAACCTACATCTACGTAACTTATAGGCAGAGTAAATAAGACAAAAAATAGACTATAAAATAGGTACTTTTTCACTTATAAAATATAACACATTAGACATGATGAAAATAGTCTCTTTATCAACTAACTATAAATTAAACTATTACTTGCAATTTATGTCAATATTTGCTATATTTTGTTAAACATGCAGAAGAGGAGTTCAAACATGTTTAATAAAACCATTGTCGCTGCTCTTGTTGCAGCCACATCGATCTTTCCAAAAATTGCTTTCGCCGAAAACCCCAGTTCAAATGCCGATTTCGATCGCTGCATCTACATGGCTGGATATGTCGACGAAGCAGCCCCTCATGGGTACAACTATGATTTTTCTAAAGTTGCGGGCCAAAATTGCGAATCCATCATTCTTGCATGGAGCAACGCAACTCCCCGTAACGATCTCACCGCTTTGATTATCGGGAAAATCAACGAGGCCATCTCCGAAGGAAGGTTCCCTTCAACGGATTCGCCGGAATTCGGCGTGATTCTTGTTGGTGAAGTCACCGGTTAGTACTCATCCATGACAAAGAAAGGCCCGGACGTTTCGACGTTTGGGCCTTTTTTCATGTATTAAACAATCTGACTACTATTGTATTCCTGTTCCTTCTGGATTAAAATCTTCTTCCTCTTCTTCTGAAAGTCCTACTTCGCCAACGCTTACTGTCCCATCACCTTGGTTTATATTTTCTCCATTGACAACAGACCGGTCTTCGATGGTCAGGTCGGTCAGGTCAGGATTAATAAACTCCAAAAATATAAACGCTCCCATTAGTAAAGCCAAGCCCCCCAATGCCATTGTTATTTTACCTTTCAATTCTGCCTTTACTCCGAATGAGTCAGACAGGGAATATTTTATTCCTTCGAACAAAATAACTAGTACAGCCAGTGCAGCACCAAAACCAATCGACATGCGGTAGATAGTGTTTATGAAATTTGTGAAACTTCCTGATTCGTCTGCGGTGGGTTGAAAGCCGGGCACTCCCGAGAGAGTATACAAGGCAGATGTTTCCGCCCCTACTAATATAGGTAACGTACATACCAGCCCAATTACACAGTGAGTGGATATTGTTTTAAAACTTAGATTCATTGTATGTAAATTATAGTACACAAACATATTAATACCCAATTCCATTTTGGTAATTTGCTAATGCGCCTTCAGGGGTGCCGTGTCGCGACCTGATGTAATTTAACATTCCACATATTTCCTCTGCTGCATCGCCGTATCCCTGTACTCCACTTGGCTGATACGTTCGCATGTTTACGTTAATCAACTGACCTATTCCCGCAGCTGACGCACATTGTCCTGATATATGACTATACCCATTGGTTCCTGCCTGGGCTTGGGCACGTGTGTGGTCCATCAGACCAGATTGCAGGTCCGGACTACATCGAGCAGTTCCATTTTCTTGTGCTTCTCGGTTTGATTGTGTTGAGACACGACAGCAATGGGTAGAATAAAATCTGTTTAAGCGAATATCCTGACGCAGGCGTAACATCGAGACATTATTTGCATCCATGTAACTTTTCAATGCATAATTTGGACGTCCTACCTGACCACCACTTTCCCGTCCCATCACTTCGTACAATGCTGCAGACCCAGCCCATGAAGTGGGAATAGCCGGACACAGCGCAACTATGGCTGCGGCCACTGCCTGCTGACCCCGAACAGATACATCAATTGTTGTTGTCTGCAAAGGTGTCCCCTCAATATGTATACCATTCGAACTTTCTACCCCCAAACTATTGAGCGAATTGAAAGACTGTAAAAATTCTTGAATTTCTTGTGGGGTTAACTGTATTGTGCCGTTAACTATTCTTGATGGTGAGGCTGGGCGTCCAAACATTTGTTCATATTGATCAGCTGTTGGATTCTGTACTTGTTGCACTGCTTCTGCACCTGTAAGGCCGCTTTGAAACGTTACTTCTCCAATTGTTATTGCCTTGTAGTCTTCTGCGTTAAATTGTATTGAGCCCAGGCTTCGTATTGTTAAGTTGGTCAAACTTGGATTAATAAACTCCAAAAATATAAACGCTCCCATTAGTAAAGCCAAGCCCCCCAATGCCATTGTTATTTTACCTTTCAATTCTGCCTTTACTCCGAATGAGTCAGACAGGGAATATTTTATTCCTTCGAACAAAATAACTAGTACAGCCAGTGCAGCACCAAAACCAATCGACATGCGGTAGATAGTGTTTATGAAATTTGTGAAACTTCCTGATTCGTCTGCGGCTGAATCAAAACCGGGTAACTGTGATAACGAACTAAATGTTTCTGCTCCCACTAGCATTGGCAACGCACAAGCTGCCATTGCAACTGACAGGATAATTATTTTTTCGCACTGAGTCATATAGTTGATTATAGCCCAAAATTACAATTGTGGCTCTGATATATAAATCTGCACGTTTTGCACAAATGAATCAAAAGGAGTACGCCAAGTAAAGAAGGCCAATGCTTCTCCGTCTGCAGGTACTGATTCAACATATGTTTGTGACACCTGGGTGATGTTTTCTTGTTCGTCATACAGTACTGCAGTCACAACTACATTTGCTATAGGTTTGACCGACGTATTGTAAATAGTTGCTTGTAATTTTGGTGCAGTAGCAATGTCTTCTAGTGCATAATTACGACTGACTATATTTTTTGATATTTGCGGTATTTCGTACCAATTAGCAGAGCCCACAAATTCCATAAAGGTTCGCGCGATGCGGCGTTCTCCCACATCTACTGCTGGTTCAAAAATTATCTTTTTTTCTGTTGGGTAAAGTGGCGTTTTCCCAAACACTTCAGCAATCTGAACGTTGTCTTTGTTGTAGGCACGAAAAACATATTCTACTTCGGCTCCTACAGAAAAATTTGGATTCTCTACCGCTGATGCGAAATTATATAAACCTGGTGCAATTTCAAATGCACGGGCCCATTCCACGTTTGGTTTAGCGGCCTTGAACGGGCAAACTAATTGGCACCCTCCTCCGCAGTCGACACCTTCTTCGATTCCATTTTGCACTCCGTCAAAACAGTTCGGCGGATTATAGACAAATATAAAATAACCTATTGTTAGTAATAACAATGAAGTTAATATGCAGTATAGGACAATCATACTTTGCCGTTTGCGTGACCATGCGCTCATATACTGTATTGTACAGAAAATATACGATTTAATCTAACACGTCCAATGCAGGTAATGTTCCGTGGGTCAAAAATTCAATCATTGCGCCTCCTCCAGTTGACAAGAAAGTCATGTCTTGTTCTCGGTCCGCATCACGTACAGCGTCCACCGTGTTTCCGCCACCAACAAGTGACGTTGCAAATGTATTAAGTGCAATTAATTCTAACATTCTGTTTGTGCCTTGCGTATACCCACCTTCGTAATATCCAAGTGGACCATTCCATACAATAAAATCAGCCTCGGCAAGATCTTTTTCTAAATCAATAAGACCTTCTGGCGCAATATCAACTATGGCATCGGTGCTTAACACTTCTGAAATATGTTTGGTTTTCGTTTGCTTTGCCGCATCGACCGTGACCACAATGGCTGGTAAGTATAGATTTTTATGCGCTAAAACATCCAATAATGCCTCCTGTGTCTCAGAGTCTAAATCTGATTCATACACCGATGTACCAATTTCATAACCAGACAGGCTGTATAGGGTGTTTGCTAATGCTCCTGCAACAACCACTTGAGAATATTTATTTAAAAATTGAGATATCAGTGGTAATTTTGTAGCAAATTTATTTCCCCCAATAATTGCTACTGCATTTTTGTTTACGTGCAAAGCAAGCGACAGTTGGTCTATTTCTTCGTGGCACAACATACCTGTCACGCTGGTTTTGGTAAATTTTGGAATCGATACAAGTGAAGTGTGACTTCGGTGTGAGACAGAGAATGCTTCATTTACGTATACATCTGCCAAATCCCCCAACTGTTGACCCAAGATTTCCGAATTTTCTTTTTCTAATTCTGTTTGCCTTATGTTGTCTAATAAAAATACTGAACCCGACTGTGCTTGTTCAAGTTCTGTATGCAAATCATTACAATTATTTTCGATAGTTGAATTATCTGCAAAAAAATTTTCTTTAAAAGAAACTGGAATGTGTTTTTGAATGTATTGTGCAACCGGAGCCAGTGAGTCAGTTTGTGCACGACCAATATGAGAAACCACGATAATTTTTGCTTCTTGTTCTACCAAGTAGTGTAATGTGGGCAAGAACTTTTGTATACGATAATCATCCAAAATTACTCCATCCTGATCCACGGGCACATTGAGTCCAGCACGAATAATGACTGTTTTTCCTTCAAGCTGACCTAGTTGTGTAAGTGTCTTTTTTTCGGCCATATTATTTGTTAATACTTTTTGTAATATTGGTAATTGATTCACTGTTCAGTCCTGCTCGACCAATCAAAAATCCATCTACCCCTGGGGTCGCGGCTAGTGTTTGTGCATTATCTGGATTGACCGAACCACCATAAAGAATCTTTACTTTCTTTGCTTGTGTTTCGCCCAATTGTTTCGTTACAATATTTTTTATAAGCAACATCGTCGAAAATAATTCGTCTTCCGTAATAGGTCTTTTAGCATGTTTACCGATTGCCCAAACAGGTTCATAGGCCAGAGTAAGTAATTTTGCAGATGTATTTTTTATAAATGGCGCTGTAATAAATCGCAATTGTGTTTCCAGTTCTTCTATATAGTTTCCTGATTCGTCTCTTTGTGATTCACCAAAACATACTGTCATCGGCAATTTGTGACTAATAGCTTGAGTGATTTTTTGACTGATTAATTCATCTGATACTCCAAATAAGTTTCGACGTTCCGAGTGGCCAATCAGTGTGGAATTGGCACCTGCGTCTTGTATCATGGGGATTGATACCGCCCCTGTATAAGAACCTGAATCGTGAATGTATATATTTTCAGCAGACAATATAAGATTACCAGGTGTGGTTTTAGAAGAACCCAAAACAGCTAAAAATGGCGCAGGTACTGCAACAATAAAATTATAGGCAGGATATTTTTTTGCTAATTTTTTATACGTTGCAAAAAGTTTTTTTGCCTCTGCTTGTGTTTCTGGATTCATTTTCCAGTTAGCAGCAATTGTAAATTTTTTCTTCATATTTTAAGCGCGCAATAATGCAATTACATCTGATATATCTATTGTTCCTTGTGCTGCAAACACAATTGATTTTTTGAATAAGGATGCTTTTTGGTTATGTTTAATCATGTTTTCTAATTCCATAAAGGATTTTTTTGTACTAAATGCCTTTTCCAGGTGGTGTGACATATCAACCAATGACCGAACATATATGTTTTGCACATGATCAGTATTATCAACTGGGCGTGTTAGCTTCCAAAATTTCCACTGCGTACCTTTGTGCGCTCCGTTGTAAAACACAATGTCTTTTACGGTCGATAGTTTTTCAGGAACACACTCTGCTGTTCGTAATATATCAAGCAGCTCAGCGTCTGAGACATACTGCCTGATAGTCTCTAGGTCTGTATCAGTGAGAGTATATGTTTGTTTTGTTTCACCCAAACCATCAAAACGATGCGAAAACAAATTCCATCGCAATGCACGTGCTAAATCAACAGTGGGTATCTGTAGTCGTTTAGCTTCTTTGACCAAGGACATTACTCCGCCAGCTGTCTCCAGGATAATTTGTTTAGTCATCCCCAGAGACACATATGCCGCAAGATGTGAGATGCCACATGGTTTTACTCCTAGAACATCACATGTCTCTGTAGACTGCAAAATGTCTTTTTCTAGTCGAGCGCCCCATAATAATTGGTCCGTTTTATCAACTATGTATTCAATTTCTTTTTCCAAAGAAGTAACTCGGACGTCTGTTGCGCAAGACTCTAGTAGTTGATAGTAGGCAAAACTTTTTCCTGATTTCTCTTTTCCTGAAATGACACATATACCCTTTTGCTGTGCAATAAATTTTTCTATTTCTCTTGTGTCTGCATCAGATAAGTTCAATTCGCTGATTGCGTTGTCTCTACATGAATTACGTCCAATATGTAATGTGGCAGTATATCCTGTTGCTGTAGAAACAAATTGCACTGGTATCGCAGACGAGGGGCCATCAACCAGTCTTTGGGTGTATCCTTTTTCTATTATTGATTGCTG
>JAHDDI010000001.1:39310-55582 GCA_020629435.1 Minisyncoccota bacterium | reverse complement strand
CATGTGGTCCTCTGGAAAAAATTTCTCCATTACATTACTCCCATAATCATCAATTTTACGTACTTTATGCGCAAGACTGTCTAAGCTAGAAATTAATTGAGAATACGTGTTATTTTCGTATGCGCTCAATAGTGCGTCCACGTCAGCACTAGAAGCACGCATAGTCGTCACCTTGTGTGACTGTGCATATGGCCCTAGTAATTCTGGGTCAACATACTGGGCATCCGTTACTACACACATTTGTCCATCCTGGTTTTTGACACATACCAGTCTATTTTCTTTTGAAATTGGATAAGGAATGTATGACTGCACTTCTGGGTCAACGACAGTGTCGTCCAAAGTATACGTCGGCATAGCAGAAAATAGTGACTCAATTTTTTGTATCTGCTGTTGTGTCATTATTTTTTGATCCAATAATAATTCCCGTAAATCATCTGGACTCTGTAAACCATCTAATTGGTTCTGTTGTATCAGGCCGTGGTTTACTAAATAATTACCTATGATGTTGTATTGCTGTGTCATATGCGCTGTATTATTGACTACTAATATCTTCTGTAAATTCAGGATTCTTTGTGATTCGAATGCTGACATTCCGGATGACTTGTTGTCCCAATTCACCATCACATGTCAGTGTGTAAATAAAGTTTCCTCCATCTGGTATGGTAGCCAGTTCCGTACCATCAACTACATCATTTAGTGGGTTGGCAACAACTTTTGTTCCTGCCCAGCTGCCTGACGCTACACAACCTTGGGTGGCAAATTCGGTTTCCCATACCAAATTAATATTGTCTTTATCGGTATATGCCTGTAATCCCGTCTGGTCGATAACATTACCGTCGTTGTCTTCGGCGTAAAAATCAACTAGTAAGCGCTGAATGGTTACCTCGAGTGTTCCCAAAATTGGATCTGGGTAATCTATTGCATAAGGGCTATAACATGTCATGTTAAAAGTAGTATCAACTGTCAGTGGCCCCGACACATAGACACCCGAAGATGTCGCCTGGGCTCCTGTCCATCCTGCGTCTCCCGCAGATGCGTTACAACTATCTACATTCTCTGTTAGCCACCGCACTGTAGCATTAGCATTGTAACCAATATTGTAGTCATCAGCCGTGAATTGTAGTGTTGGAGGTGGTCGTTTCACATGAATATAGACATTTCTAGTCAGAGATTTTCCATCAACATTTGTACAGAGCAGTGTCGAAGTTGCCCCCACAGTATTATTGGATACTAATTCTGATAATGGCGATGGGTTTGTAGCCTTGGTTGGATTGTCAGACCAATTACCAGGACCACCTGATGCGGTACAACTGGTTATCTCTGTATCGGGGCTGAGTGTCCATATGTGATTAAAGTTTCCTTCATAATCAACCTTGTCTGCTGTGGTTAGACCCTTACTGGCACTAAATTCAAAAAAGAATGGGTCCATGAATACTCCATATCCAACTGTTCCACAAGAATTTGAGTCAACTCCCGCACCATCAGAGTCTTGGCAAGAAAACTTGGTCCAACCTACAACGTCTCCTCCCCATGCATATCCATCCATAAGATAAAATTGATCATCTGCCCAATCCCAACCGTCTGCTGTGTCATCGGTGGAATCAGCAATTGGGCCATAGGTTATTCCTGATGCTGATGACAAGTCTATCACTCCGTCCCATCCGTCATCTTGAGCATCATCACTACAGGCAAATGAGCCATCCACAGGCCCTACAGCACCACTACCATTAGTTTGAAATGGATCAGAAGCATTACAATATGGCTCTGCGATGGTTGTATGAACTACTGCTTCTCCAGAGAGAGATCGGTTTGCTGCTATGAGACTAGCTTGTGAAAAATCAATCCAACCAACATTGTCTGACCATGCCCACCCGGACAATGGTTGTACTGCAGAGTCACCAATACTGGTCACTCCGTAATCAACGGTTCCACAAGAATTTGTATTAGTACAATTAAATGAAATCCAGCCAATATTTTCTGACCATGCCCACCCAGAAAATCTATCTACCTCAGCTGCTTGTGCAGACAATGCGAAACCAAAAAATAAGAATACGCACACATACTGTAGTGATCGTACGACGGACTTCAAACAAAAAGAATTCATCTGTCTATTATAGTGTTAAAAGGTATAAAATTAAAGTAAATACCAGTGGGAAACATATCTGTTGACAGAACATCACGGTAAGATACAATTGTATTTAGTAAGGTATTTGCGTGTGATCTATTGAAAGCAATAGGATACACATAAAATAAATTGACTTATTATATACAACTATACCAATCTCTCTAGTGTCGGAACTATTTTGCACAAAAATAAAGCTATTTTTGTATTTTTTTCTTGTCTCATAATTGCAATTGTCCCGGCACTACTAATAACAGAAGGGGCAACGGAAACTCGATCCGATTCTCGTGGTGCCAACAGCCAAACTACCGCCGTTCTAGATGGAACATCATTTGACCCGCTTTTAGGTTACGGTGGTGCATTCATTAGTGTTGTCGAAAATGCACTGACCGTCGACAGTATGATTCAGAAATCAAGTTCAGTGAATACCGTAGAGGGTGGAACGGATGGATCAACTATTAATACATATATTGTACAAAATGGAGACACTATTTCTGGTATCGCTGAAAAATTCTCTGTGTCACAAAATACTATTATCTGGGCAAACGACTTGCGTGGAACACGGATTAGAATTGGTCAAGAATTAGCCATTTTGCCAATTAGTGGTGTGTTACATACAGTCCAAAAAGGAGACACTGTAAAGGCACTGGCAAAAAAATATGCAGCCAACGAACAAGATATTTTAGGATATAACGGTATAGGTGATTATGATACTTTGGCAGTTGGACAGGAAGTAACTGTTCCTTATGGAGCAATCCCCAAAGCCGTTGCTGTATCAAAACCAGTGGTGGCAAAAACAACATCAACTTCTAATGGCTATACAGCAGGAGTATGGAATAATACTCAGACAATTTGGTCAAATGGCGTAAAAACAACTGCTCTACGTAATGTTAACGGACCTAATTTGGATTCTTATTATATTTCACCTGTTTCGGGATACCGGAAATCACGTGGACTACACGGAAATAATGCTGTTGACTGGGCCGCACCAAGTGGCACACCTGTTGTCGCTGCAGCTGCAGGTACAGTGACCATTGCAAAATATGGTGGGTGGAATGGTGGATATGGTAAATATGTTGTAATCAAACACAACAACGGGACTCAAACGCTCTACGCGCACATGTCATCTGTTAGTGTATACAGCGGTCAGTCAGTAGTTGCGGGACAATTAGTGGGTCGTGTAGGAACAACCGGAAATAGTACCGGTAACCATCTACACTTTGAAGTTCGAGGAGCTCAGAACCCATTTCGATAAATAATAAAAGTGCGCACTGCGCGCTTCTTTTATTCTTGTTATTGAGTGTTACAATATTCGCATTATGTTTTCAACTTTTTTTTACAACCCCATTTATAACTTGTTCGTTCTAATTTTGGACTTTGTCACCTCTGACGCTGGTATCGCGATTATCTTGGTTACAGTTTTAATTAAAATTCTTTTGTTTCCTTTGGCAAAAAAAGCCATCAAAACACAAATTGGAATGAAACAAATCAAGCCAGAACTTGATGCGCTACAAAAAAAATACGGAAAAAAACCAAAACCAGAAGAGCGACAAAAAATGGCTGTTGAAATGATGGCGCTATACAAAGACAACAATGTACGACCATTTGCGTCATTATTTGTTCTGTTGATTCAACTACCAGTGTTGATTGCACTGTATCTAGTGTTCTATAAAGGCGGACTGCCAGCAATTAATTCTGAATTGTTGTATTCTTTTGTGGCGACACCACAGACGGTAGATATGATGTTCTTGGGGTTTGTAGATCTTGAGGCAAAACGAAATATTATTTTGGCGCTACTTGCTGGCGCAATACAGGCAATTCACTCTCATGTATCAATTGATGTTCCAGAGGCAAGCAAAGACGGAGGTATGCAGGCAGATTTTGCACGTAATTTTACCCAACAAATGAAATATGGTTTGCCATTGTTAATTGCAGGAACTGCGTATTTCTTTGGTTCAGCTATTGCATTGTACCTAATCACATCAACATCATTTATGTTGCTACAGGAATACCTAGTGCGAAAAGATAAGGAGGCTTTACGAAACGTAAAATAGAAAATGCACTGGGGTATAAGGCTGAACTAAAATCAATTAAATAAATTTGATTCTGCAATTAATCAAAAAGGCGACTCAAGTCGCTTTTTTGTTTTTTTCATGCATAATTATTGCATGAAAGATCGATTCGAAAACTATTTAAAACAAGGACCTGATGCTGCTGAAGATACGGCAGTAATCGAGAGAAATTCTGATACAGGCACACAGGAACATATACATGAAATCCAAATGAGTAAAGAAGAACTAGTTCGTTCTCTACAACAATGGCGGGGTAAGTTTTTTGGTAAATCAGTTGAGAACGACCTGGAATCACAATTTGGTAATCGAACACTACAAAAAACTGAATCAGGGTACCAAACATATCTCAAGGGTGGCCAGGTCGTAGAACTGACCGAGGGTGATGTTTTTGCTGCAGCACAATGGGGAACATTTTGGCGGTTTCCAGATACATCAATCGACAAACATGACCAGCAAAAAATTATGATTCATCAAATGCGTAATCTCATTGGACAACATTACGACGAACAATTAGTTGCCTTTGGAAAAGTAAATAAACTATCAGACGATAGAAAGCGTGACACATATGAACGTATTGGTGATCAATCTACTGAATTGACAGAACTACCAGACGGACTGTTGGCCGAAAAAATGATTCTCTCTGTTTTACACAAAGTACAGCGTGACTTTGATTTGCCATTTACTGTGCACTCGGTAGACGTCTATGAAGACGTTGAAAACAAAATTGATTTTGTAGTCTCACTGCAAGACCACCGACGTGGGGTAAAAGTTTCAGAACAAAGTTCAGGAATTGGTGTTCAATTTACACTCAATGCCAGTAAGGCCGAAGATAAACAAAATCAAATTAATGCCAGCAAGAATCGAGGCGAAGCCGATGTTGATGACATTGTGTTAGTCTCTATGCCATTTGTGCAGATCAGGGATTTATTTGATTCATGGAGATATAACGCAGATGGTTCAAGAATAAACGAAAAATCATTAGACCCACGCGGGCCCGATTATTTGATGTCTAATGAAATGAAACTTCAACTACTGAAAGCTCTTCTGAAGAAATTACCCTTGGACCTAACCGAAGATGAGCTCCACGAAAAAATAATAAGCACGCCCGAAACCAAGCACGCTCTTGCCGCTTAGTGTAATGTACATACTTAATAAGTAACCCTCGAGGCTTGGATTTTTTACATGCTACAATCGTCTTATGAACACACCTACCCATATCACCTTGGCGCTAGCAACTCTGGGTAGAAAAGACAAACCCCGAAACAACCGGTGGATATTTATCGGTGCCTTGATACCAGATGTGGCCATGTTTTTTTTGTTTTTTTATGAAGTATTAATTGGTACCCCCCAACGAATAATCTGGACTGAAAAATATTTTTCACCACTTTGGCAAAACATCGTAGACGTATTTAACTCGTTCCCAATTTTCATTGCATTACTTGTACTTTCGATTTATAAAAAATGGAACGCACTGACAGCTGTTTCGCTGGCAGCACTCTTACATATTGCAACAGACTTCCCCCTGCATAATGATGATGCCCACCGACATTTCTTGCCATTTTCACATTGGAAATTTGAATCACCCGTGTCATATTGGGATCCTAATTTTTATGGGCAGTACTGGTCTGTATTTGAATTATTACTACTAATTGTCGCAAGCTATTTTGCATTACAAATTTTGCAAACAACATGGGCACGTGTTTTAGTTGTGTGTTCTCTCATTTTTAGTGTGATTATGTTCGTCTTTTTTACTTTTATATTTTCTGGACAAATATAGTTTTTGTTTTATAAATTAAACTGTGCGTAAACTGGTGAAAAGTCACGTCATGAAACATATTGCTCAATACCAAAATGTTATAATGTATTTATGACAAAAATCTCTCTTACTATTCCAAAAGAAGTTTCACGTGTAACTGAAACAATCCAGAACGCAGGCTTCGAAGCATACTTAGTCGGTGGCTGTGTTCGTGATTTATTACTAAATCGCGAACCAAATGATTGGGATGTAACAACCAATGCTACACCAGAAAAAATTCAAGAACTATTCGAACATACATTTTATGAAAATTCATTTGGAACGGTTGGTGTCGTGAACGACGATGTGACAGAAAAACTGGAATCCGATGATGTTTCACATGAAACAAAAAAACAACTACTGACCCTCAAGACTATCGAGGTGACACCATATCGAACAGAGTCACAATACACCGACAACAGAAGACCTGACGAAATAACATTTTCCGAAAATCTGGCAGATGACTTGATTCGGCGCGACTTTACCATTAACGCGCTTTGTTACGATCCATCTACGCAAACACTTATTGATATGCATGGAGGTGTTTCTGATCTACAAAATAAAGTTATCACCACAGTGGGAAATCCAGAAGAACGATTCTCCGAAGACGCATTGCGACTGATGCGTGCGGTACGATTTGCAACTCAACTTAATTTTGATGTTTCACATGAAACAATGGAAGCCATTAAAAAGTTACACGTGAAACTTGCAAATATTTCAATTGAAAGAATCCGCGATGAATTTGATAAAATTATCATGAGCGATAAACCAATGGACGGAATAATCCTATTGGAAAAAACCCAGCTCTTAGAGTATGTCTGTCCTGAAATTCTTATTACAATTGGTGTTGGTCAAAATGGATCGCACATCTACGACGTATATGAACATATCTTGCGAACCCTACAACATGCAGCAGATAAAAATTGGGCACACGATATTAGACTAGCAGCACTATTTCATGATATAGCAAAACCTCAAACTAAAAGATTCGACAAAGTTAAAAACAGCCATACTTTTTATGGTCATGAAGTAGTCGGGGCAAAAATGACTAAAAAAATTCTGACCAGGATGAAATACCCCAACGAATTAGTTTCACGTGTAACTTTGTTTGTTCGTTGGCACATGTTCTTCTCTGACCCTGATCAGATTACATTGTCTGCTGTGAGAAGGATTATTAGAAATGTTGATGGCGCAGATAATGTATGGGATTTAATAAAATTACGTATTTGTGACAGAATCGGCATGGGAAGACCAAAAGAACGACCATATCGTCTACGACAATACGAATCAATGATGGATGAAGCCATGAGAAGCCCTGTTTCAGTAAAAGACCTTAAAATTAGTGGTGACGACCTGATATCAGAGTTTCACATGAAACCTGGCAAAAGAATTGGGTGGATACTGCATGCATTAATGCGTGAAACGTTACACAAGCCTGAAAATAACAATAAAGAGTACCTTGTGAAACATGTTACACAGTTAAACACACTTTCAGACGAAGAATTAGAGAATTTGTACTGGCAAGGACGCGAGGCAATAGACGAAGCAGAAGAACAAGAACTGTCTGCAATAAGAAAAAAACGTAAGGTTGCAACTAAGAAGTAGTTACAATAGACAAGATGAAAGAAAATCTTTAGTTATTTGTAGTAGTCTATATAATAGTACTATGTCTGAAAAAACCACTGACGAGCAAATTGCAGCACAAGTTCAGGTTATTCCTGAAATGTTTGGTTTTTTAATTGACCGCTATGAAGAAAAACTAGATAGATACATCCAAAGACAGACTAATCTATCTCAAGACTTGCGTAATGATATTTTACAAGACGTTTTTGTAAAATCTTATCAGAATATTGCGTCTTTTGACCCCAATATGTCGTTTAATTCATGGATTTACCGGATTTGTCATAATACTATTATTAATGACTGGAAAAAGAACAAACGCTACCGTACAGGAATATCGTTTGATTTAGAAACAAACACTTTTTTACAAAACATTGCAGCCGAGGAAAGTGCCGATGTGTTTGCACAGGGCAACCATTTGCAAAAACAGATACAAGAAGCTCTCGAGAATATTTCAGAAAAATATCGAACTATCTTGATTCTTCGATATTTCGAAGAACTATCATATGACGAAATCTCTGATGTTCTGCGTATACCCAGTGGAACTGTGGCAACAAATCTTTCACGAGCTAAAAAGGCCCTAGAGAAACAATTACTAGTTACACAAAAATAATATGGACAATCTAAAAAACAACATACTCAATAAAATCAAAGACGGAGAAATCAAACAGACATCTAGTTGGTATTTTTTGACTCGTGATTACTTTTTTTATACGCTGACTGCACTTTCTATTGTATTTGGTAGCATCGCCGTTTCTTCAATTTTGTTTCAGTCTATTACCGAACACATGCGACCTTTGCGCGCTGTCTCGTCAGAGCGGGAACTGTGGGTCAATTTTTTGCAGACGGCACCCTATATTTGGTTGATAATTTTGTCTATTCTTGTATTGGTTGCATGGATTAATTACAAACATACTAAACGCGCCTACAAAAGACACAATATTTTGATTGTCTCTTTGGTGTTATTGTTGTCGTGTATTGGTGGGGGGATTTTGTTCTCGTCAGGTCGTGCGGCGACCTTGGAACAACACATGCGAAAAAACATTCCTTTGTACAATTCTGAAATCGAAAGACGCCAATCTGTCCGAGACAAATTTATTGAAAGGAAACGTGGGTCGCGAGTGCCTGAACAACAAGGACTGCGCTATGTAGCCCCCGCGCATCGTTGTCCCACAATTAGGTTTGCTTGTAACGCAGACGAGATGCCATTCCACAACGAATTTGGTTGCGGTTGCCAAACCATTTAAAGAACCCTGCGGGTTCTTTTGTGTAAAGTGAAAGAAAACTAAAACTGAAGTGTAGTAATAGTTATGAGAGACAGACGTCGCTCTCTGACAAAACACATTAATTATCGAAACAACAATACTATGAATACAAAACAATTATCTCTGGGCTTGCTGACTGGATTGATCGCAACAACAGGAGTTGCATCAATTGCATACGGAGCACAAGGTGAACGCGGAGATCGAGGAGACCGGCGTGCGCAATTATCTGAAGAAGTACGAACTGAACTGCGGTCTGCGTTTGCAGATAACAACTACAGCGCATACACAGATATTGCATCTGAAAACGAAATGAAGCGAGTCTTGACCGAAGAGCAATTTGAAGACAAAGTTGAAAGACACGCAAACCATGAATCTGCAAAAGAAGCTGTGTTGGCAGGAGACTACGATGCATGGCGGTCTGTAGTTGGTGACGAACGAGCAACAGATGTTACTGAATCAAACTTTGACCTGTTAACTGATTTGGCAGAAGCACGAGAATCTGAAGACGAGGAAGCAATCGAAGAAGCGAAACAAGCATTGACTGACGCTGGAATCGAAAAAAAGATGAAAGGAGGAAAAGGAAAACACCGAGGAGGACACGGACCACAAACCAACTAATAAAAAACAAAATACCTTACTAAACAAAACAACCACAGATGTGGTTGTTTTGTTTATGTTGGTAATATAGAACAATATTATTGTGAATCTGTAGGTTTAGTGAAATAAGTATCCAATAGTTCGTCCGCCATACTAATCATGGTAATGAAGTAAATTGCCTGCTTCTTTTCATTTATAGACCATTCTCAAGAATGAAACTCAACATTTCTGAAGTAGTTAAGTGCATGTAGTATATTATTTACCCCAGAAAGAAAATCTTCTTTTACAGCATCTTTTTCCTGATAATCTAATTTTTTTTTCAATATTCCAATTGCTTGGCTTATATTTTCTGTGCCAGTTGTAGAGTGTATTTTGTCTTTCAATTTTTTAAATAAATTTGAACAAGCTGCTCCATAATCGCCATTAAGAAAATGATTTTTTACAGCATCATCAACTATTGACGACAAGATAACTTCATCATCCACAACAGTAGTGTATTCCAGATAGCCGGCCGCACTATTGAGTGCTTGTCTCAGTAGTTTCATGCTGCTTCCTTGAACAAAATCAAACATGTAACCATCTCCACGATTATTTGTTTCCGGAAATTCGAGTGCGTGATGTAAGTAGTCAAAGCTACGTCCATGAGTAACTCCCGTCAGTGATATATTTAGATTTCGTAATATGGTTCGCACTATCTTTGCCTCTCTTTGAAGTTTTGTCGTCACAGAAATTAATTCTTCTTTCTTTGTGTAATTTCTATCTGCTTGCATTAAGGTTCTAAAATCTTCAATTAATTTAATAAAATTATCAATTCTTTCTTTTTGGTTCATTCTCATATTCTATAGCATTTTTTTTATTTTTTTAAAGTTCTGTTCTACTTGGATTCGATGCAGAGCAATATCGCATTGTTTTAAAATCGCATCATTTTTTATCAAGTGTTTTTTGTCTGGCTGAGTTGTGTAATCACTTTTAACACAAAAGAAACAACCCGCCGGAGCAGGTTGCTCTAGCGGGCTGTGCTGTTGGCCTAACCAACAATTTCACCATTCCATGTAAGTTGGGTGACGTCGACTTCGTAGTAAGTGAATCCCAGACAGGATTTCTTGTAAGCGAATAGCTCGCCTTCGAGGACGGACCGCGCCACCGACATTGGAACAGATTCGCTTCGTGGGTGAAATTGAATAAGTAGGTTTTTGAACCTACCTTTCATGACGGATGTTTCACCAGGTTCATATTCTGTCTCAACATCAGACGCTAAGATTTGAATGTCGAATCCGACTGTCTTGTTCCAATCGTGCTCATGTTCGTACCACTCTTGAACGGCTTTGGTAACGGATGCAATGTAGGCAGACTGCCAGGCGGTGAAATGAAAAGAACTTTTAGCCATGATAAACCTCCGAGGTAAGTTGGCATTTGCGCACTACCGTAGTGCTTTTTTAGTATATATATAAATAGACAAATGTCAATATAAATGTTTTAATATTTTATACTAAAACTTAAATTTATTACTGACTGTTCGGTATCAAAATTTAGCGCAACTAAACAAGACTATTTCTTCAATTCTAATCCAACCGGGCAGTGATCGGATCCGTATGCTTCGTTATAGATGTGTGTTGCTTTGATTCTTTTTTCTAAACTAGATGACGCCAAGAAAAAATCAATCCGCCAGCCCGCATTCGACGCCCGTGCATTCGACCGATAACTCCACCAAGAATATTTGCGCTCATCTGGGTTTTGCATTCGCCAGGTATCTATAAATTGTGATTTCATATAGTTGGCAAATCCTGCACGTTCTTTATCAGTTGCCCCTGGGTTGCCAGGAAATTTTTCTGTTGTGCGATTTGTTTTGTCGTTTTTCAAATCAATTTCTGTCGGTGCCACATTCAAGTCACCACAGACCACGACAGGTTTTTTCTTTTCTAGTTTTTTCATATAGGCCAAAAATTTTTTGTCCCACTCGTCGTGTCGCACATCCACCCGTGCCAAATCAGGTTTACTGTTTGGTGTATACACTGTCACCAAATAATGGTCATCAAACTCGGCAGTGATTACCCGACCTTCGTCGATTGAAAGCGGTAAATTTTTGATTCCGTATGTCACATTAATTGGTTCGGTTTTTGACAATATGGCTGTGCTGGAATATCCCGGCTTTACCGCTTGAAAAAAATATTGATACGGCCACGCAACAAAAACAGTTTCTACTGATTCCTGTATTTTGTCTGTGTGTGCTTTTGTTTCTTGAAAACATATCGCGTCGGGATTTTGTTGTAACAAAAAATCTACCGTGCCTTCTTTTTGTACCCATGCGCGATACCCGTTTATGTTCCAGGAAATATATTTCATGGTCCTTAGTATACCAATAATATATACGTATCTGGAGTGTATTAAGTTTCACAAGAAACATGGACACGCACAATGATGTGTTGTGTAACAAGGTAATCAATGTCAGTTACACAGAATAACCCTTGTATTATCAGTGTTTCACAGAGTGTGTAACATGTTACACACTCTGTGGCGTGTTAAAATAACGACATGAAAAAACTATTTTATACTCTTAAACAAGAGCCTACCGTTTTCTTGTTTTCTAAAGCATGGCAACATGCGGGAAACAATAAACCTTATTTCTTGTCATATTTATTACTGACAGCAATTGGAAATACTCTATTATTATTAGAACCTCTTATATTTGCCGAGCTTCTTAATGAATTACAAACAAACGGACTCACATCTGACAATATTCAGTATGTTGGTTTTATTATTGGAAGCATGCTTGGAATTCTTCTATTATTCTGGTCTTGTCATGGCCCGTCACGAACGTTGGAACTCCGAAATGCATTTTGGGTAAAGAAAAACTACCAAATGTATCTACTAAATAAAACCTTTGCTCTAGACGTATCGTGGCATAGCGACCGAGACAGTGGAAATACTATAGACCGCATCAACACCGCAAGTGAAAAATTGTTTGCTTTTTCTCGCAACAGTTATCGAGTTATCGAGATTTTAGTTAAAGCAATTGGGACAGTGATTGTTTTATTATTTTTTAATGTTTGGATATCTGTATTTGTTTTTTTTGTAACAATTATTAGTCTCTACATTTTGTACAGATTTGATGTGCAATTGGTGCATCAATATAGAAAAATGAACGAGCTTAAAAATATCAGCTCAGGAAAAATATATGATGCGCTCTCAAATATTGTAACTATCATTGTATTAAAAATTTCAAAACCGGCGTTAGAGGGTATTGATAGTGCTCTATTGAAACCGCAACAAGCCTGGTGGTTCACAAGTTGGTTTGGAGAGTCAAAATGGTTTACAGGAAATATACTGTTTCGTCTGATGGTTATTATCCCTTTGGGATTCTATATCTACACACTCTACAAAAACCAGTCGGTACTTGAGATTGGAACTATTAGTGCGCTGTATTTATATTTGAGCAATTACAGTAGAGTATTCTTTGGTTTCAGTAGTCTCTATGGAGATCTCATTGAACAAAAAACAGGAATAGAAAACGTGAGCCACATCGAAGAAATAGCTTTGTCGGAAAACTTACAAGAAGAATGTAGTATGAAAAAGTCACTGCAGTTACAATCTGTGTCTTTTTCATATCATGATACAGAAAAAGATGTATCTTTGAACATTCCGCACGTCGAATTAATAAGGGGAGAACGTATTGCTCTTATTGGTCAATCAGGTTCCGGGAAAACTACTTTTCTAAAAGTTCTTCATGGCCTATACAATACTGCACTAGGTGATATCACTGTTGATGGTAACCATCAAGACAAACAGTTCCATGAACTTGATCTCGGCACAATACTGATTCCACAAGAACCTGAACTATTCTCAAGTACAGTCACCGAAAATATTACGTTCGGGCTAGACTATACCGAACAACAGATTCGACTGGCAACTGACTTGGCTCAGTTTACTAGTACCGCCGAGAAACTACCAAATGGATTTAAGAGTAAAATTAACGAAAAGGGAGTTAACTTGTCTGGTGGTCAGAAACAGCGACTGGCACTTGCTCGTGCGCTCTTATTTGCTGAAGACAAAGACATAATCTTGCTGGACGAATCAACCAGTAGTGTAGACCCTGAAACTGAGGTGCAGATCTATAAAAATATCTTTGAAGCATTCCCCGACAAAACATTTCTTGCAAGCATCCATAAAATGAATCTGCTTAAATATTTTGATCGCATCATTATGTTCGATAATGGAACTATCACTGACGAGGGCACTTTTGCTGAGCTTGTAAAGCGAAACGGAAAATTTAAAACCATGTGGGAGTCTTTTGTTAAGACAAACGGATAATATATTCGTTGTTTTTTGTTTTATTGCTACAATAAACAAATTATGAAAAAAACCATTATTTCGATATTTGAAATAGTGACTTTGTTGGCATTATTATTTGCACCACTGTCACTATTATTTGTAGACAACAATTTATTATTTCCTTATATTACTAGTAAAAATTTTGCCTGGAGATTAGTCATTGAAATTGCTTTGGTGTCTTGGGCATCACTTGCCCTATTAGATGCTCGATACCGAATCAACCTGAAAAATCCTTTGGTGTTGAGTTTCGCGGGATTTGTCGCAGTAATGGGTCTGGCAAACTTATTTGGTTTTGACCCTTATGCATCTTTCTGGTCTAACGCAGAGCGGATGGATGGATACGTTGGACTGTTGCATATGTTTGCATTTTTTATTGCGCTGCTTGGTTTTTCAAAAGCACAAAAAGAAGAAACTCAAATGTACAACCTAATCACAGCGGGATTGTTCACGGTTACTATTGGAAGTATTTATAGCTCTGTTATTTCTCGTACCATGTCAGCAACAGGTACAGCAGATGGATCGAGTATTGGATTTTTTATGTTGGCTGTATTTTTGATGGTGCTGGTCCATATGGGAGCATGGGAAAAACCAAACATGATGAAAACGTTTTTACATAATCTATTGGGTATTGGGGTGCTGTTGGGAGTGATGGCGTTTTTACAAGATAAAACTCGGGCAGATGCCGTGTTGGGTAATCCTATCTATTTGGCATCGTATGCAAGTTTCTGTGTATTTGTTTCGGCATACTATATGACATTACAAGAAAAACTATTTGCAAAAAAATATCTGCGAGAATGTTTGTATGGGGGAGCAATATTATTTTTTGTGCTAATAATTTTTGAAACCGCAACAAGGGGAGCGGTCTTGGGATTATTTTTTGGTGGTCTTGTCACATCAATACTGTTGGCAATCACCGCACGAGACAGTCAAGATCGTAAATGGAGAATCCTGGGATTTGTCACCGCAGTTGTGTTCACTTGTAGCATCCTTGGATTTTTTGTGTTTAAAGACACTATTGCTGAATCAGAAAATCTAAAGAAGTATTCTTTAATTGCGCGTGCGGCAAATTTTGACCTGGAAGATAAAACTACAAAACACCGAATATCAAATTGGGAAATGGCATTAGAAGGAATTTCTGAAAGACCGGTTCTAGGATGGGGCCAGGAAAGTTACGTTCACATATTCTCAAAATATTATCGAGCAGATGAACTGTACGATGCTGAACAATGGTTTGACCGTACCCACAATATGTTTTTAGACTGGTTATTGTTTGGTGGCTTGTTGGGGTTGGGGTCATTTTTGCTCTTACTAGGAATGGGGATATATATTGTGTGGCGTCGTACAGGTGAGGTTCTTGGTAATGTACAAAAAAGTGTTTTAACAGGAATTATTGTTGCGTACATGGCTCAGAATTTTGTAGCGTTTGATGCGCTGGCAACTGGACTATGTATTACTGTTGTACTTGGTTTTATTGCATACAAACATGTAGATGTTCCTGTGAAACAAACTCTCTTTATTAAAGACAGTATTGCTTTTGTTGTGATAGCGACAATGTTTATTATATTACTATTCTGGTTACCAATATCATATTACCAGCCACGGGCATTGATTGGTGATTTTATTGACCTATTGCGACCTGCACCAACAGGCATGTCTATAACTGAAGCAACCGAGCAAAGGCTTGATGTATTGAGTGGTCAATTACAAAAGAACAATTTTGTTACCCAAGAAGTTATCGAGCAGTTACTCAACCGGCCTGAACTATTTATACGAGAAGGAGTTAATCCAGAAGTTCAACAAAATTTTATTGCAACGTTAATTGTTGAGACAGATCAACTATTAAAAGAACGTCCCCATCTGACACGAGTACATTTGTTTTTTGCCTCTTTTTTGACCAAATTAGGAATGCATGAAAAAGCTGAATTGCATTTGAAAACAGCACTGTCTCAGTCACCTGAAAAAATAAATATCATTTGGCAATTAAGTCAGAACGCTCAGGTTCAAGGGCGAACAGACGAAGTATTGCCTTATCTGAAAACAGCAGCCGAATTAGCGCCTGACTATAAACGAGCACAGCAGGTTTATAATCAGATGTTGCAGTTGAAATAATCCAAACAAAAACCACTTACAAGTGGTTTTTGTTTTTGGTTAAGATGTTGAAATTCACCCAAGGGAACAGACTTCTCATTTCTGTATCCACTTAAACAAAAAATGATTGATTTTTTTTGGACAGGTGAGATTCGGTCACCACTTAGGATTCACTTCGTTCATCACTAAGCCTCGACCCCGCCGTTCATATATAAAAATCATATCGAACAGATTTTTATATATATTCACTCTTTTCGAATCTGGACACGACTGAATCAATTCAGTCGTTCATCCCGACAAATGAAAAAAGGCCCAAGGGCCTTTTTTCATTTGTCGGGATGCCGAGATTCGAACTCGGAGTCTCTCGCTCCCAAAGCGAGCATG
>JAHDDI010000001.1:0-39210 GCA_020629435.1 Minisyncoccota bacterium | reverse complement strand
TTTGTCGGGATGCCGAGATTCGAACTCGGAGTCTCTCGCTCCCAAAGCGAGCATGTTAGCCGTTACACCACATCCCGATAAATACAGATACGTTGCAAGGTTACACAGAATTTTATTTGTCCATGTGTAGTGCCCTTACACCACATCCGTTATTAATGTGATGCCGGAATAATATCACATTTACGGTGAAACTAAAACATCTGCGTGTGGTCCAATTAACCTAAAAATTCTTGCCCGGTTTTTAATTCACCATGCAGCGCCACGTACACACCTGCGGGTAATTTTTGTACCGCACCAACAGCCATACCCACATTAAAATCTGCGTCGTACTCTCGGAATTTTTCTGGCATCATTGCTCCTGTTAGCACAATTGTTTTATTTTTTACCACAGATAATACTTCTGCTGTCAGCCCAATTGTGTCTGTTCCATGGGTGATGATAATTTTGTTATTCTTGTTTTCTTCTACAACCTGTAAAATACCCTGTTTGTCTTCTTCAGTAATATCCAGACTATCTTTTTGCATATGGCGAACCATCTCAATCTCAAACATAGGTTTGATTCTCTCGAGTGTGTCTAATACTGCGGGCTCTTGTATTTTAAATGCGTAACCGTGATCTGATAGATATTGGGGGTAGTCCTTGTCAATTGTCCCTCCTGTTTGAATAAAAGTTATTTTTATGACAATGTATATCAAAATTTATGCACGACACTGTTAAGTTCTTCTTGAATCTGTGTATGGTTTATGGATAAAGATTTTTTCTTGATAGTAACTATCATCCAGACGCCTTCCAACTGGTTTTCATTATTTATGTGTAATTCTTTAATCACATTAAAAATCTGGCGTCTTTTATAGTTACGCACAATAGCGGTTTTTGCCTGTTTTTTGCTCACAACCACCGCGCATTTAAATTCTGTATGTTCTGGTGTATAGCTCACCATAAGATTATCAGTATGGATTTTTTTACCTGTTTTGAATGTAGTGCTAAAT
The DNA here is from genome assembly GCA_020629435.1 of Minisyncoccota bacterium. Lineage (GTDB taxonomy): Bacteria > Patescibacteriota > Minisyncoccia > Phycocordibacterales > JAHDDI01. The sequence continues at coordinate 38,221 of JAHDDI010000001.1, read as the reverse complement.
TCAACTGAATTTAGTTTGTATTGAGATGCCAACATATCAGTTAGTATAAGATAGATAGGACCAAAGATAAAGAATACCTTTAAAACCATGGTACATATAACAAAAAAACTCCCAAAGGAGTTTTTTTGTTATCAATTAAACAGATAATTTTTTTCTTCCTTTTTGGCGCCGAGCTTTGAGTACTCGTTTCCCCGCAGCAGAACGTAATCGAACCAAGAATCCGTGAGTTCGTTTTCGTTTTTTATTTTTTGGTTGGTATGTTTGTGACATAATGCTTGCGAGTATACAGAACAACAAACATAAAAGCAACCATTGTTTGACAAACCAACCATAGACTTATCCACATAATATTAAGATTTAATACCCATATATACACTGTTTGGATAATAAGTAAATATACCGCACAATAGTACTCATTAATAAAGGCGTATCTTAACTTAGGCGACGTGAATGATTATATGTGTTTGTATCTACACAAACATATGTGGTATTACGTTACCCATGTGGATCGATGAAATAATAATTATGTAATGGTCTTATGAGTGATTACCAAACTGTGTGGGAAAAAGCATCTTCAAATATTGAACTCGATATTTCAAAGGCAAACTTTAATACGTGGTTCAAGGATACGTATATTTCAAAAATTGATGATGGAACTGTTGTATTGGCAACCCCCAACCAATTTGTAAAAAACTGGCTCTCTGAGAAGTTTCACAAAACTATTTTAAAACACTTAATTGATTCTGATGACACATTGCGGTCACTAGAATATATTATTGAAAAGAAAGAAGACAGAAAAGAACCTGTTAAACGATCGTCTCCATCAATGAACAACCGTCTTCCTATTGAGTCACTATATATCAACAAGGATGATAATTTGAACCCTAAATATACTTTTGATACTTTTGTTGTGGGAGACTTTAATGAAGTGGCCTATTCAGCAGCGCAGGCAATCATTAAAAAACAAGAAGTGGTCTATAACCCATTCTTTGTCTATGGGAACACTGGATTTGGAAAAACACACCTTATTCAATCTATTGGTAACCACATCAAAAAAAACCAACCACACAAAAAAGTGTACTACCTAACGACTGATAAATTCCAAATGGAGGTTGTAGAGCAAATTGGTAAATCAAACCGTGCTAACGATTTTAAAATGAAATATCGAAAATATGATGTTTTAATCATTGATGATATTCAATTTTTAGCAAAAAAAGAAAAAACCCAAGAGGAATTGTTTCACTTGTTTAACTATATGTATGACAACAACAAACAAATTATCTTTTCTTCTGATAAACACCCCAACCAGATTTCTGATATTGAAGACCGACTACGTGGGCGATTTAACGCAGGGATGACTATTGATATTCAAGCACCTGATTATGAATCACGGATTGAAATTTTGCGACAAAAATCAAATTCATCACAATTTGCCCTAACAGAAAAAGTAATTGAATATTTGGCTACAACAATTAATGGAAACATTCGTGAATTAGAGGGTGTACTGAACTCAGTGATCTTAAAATCAGATGTTCGAGGAAGAGAACTAACTCTCAATGAAGTAAAAGATTTGGTGAAGAACAATGTTAAAAAGAAAAAGGTAATGAAGGTAGAAGAAGTGGTTCAGATTGTGTCTGACTACTATGGTATCGATGAAGAGAATGTATACAAAAAGATTAGGAAGAAAGAGTTTGTAAAACCAAGACAGTTAATTATGTATATTCTACGAGAAGATTTCAAAATATCATTTCCAACAATTGGTGAAAAATTAGGTGGACGTGACCACACAACAGTAATGCACTCTTGTGATAAGGTTCGTGGTGAATTAGATGATAATCCTCAACTTACTACTGATTTAGACGCTATTCGTAGCATGTTCTAAAAAACAAGGATTTTTAAATAGTGTTTAAAAACTTTTTATGAATCCTTTGTTTTTAAGACTTCGGAAGCGATTGTATTAATTATATTTTAAATATAATTAATACAATCGCTTCCGAAGCGGGTCGAAGAATCTAATTTTAAGACTTGTTATTATTTTCTTCGTAAAGTTTTTGACCTTTTAAATTTTTATGGTTGCGTATATCTGGGGACAAGCCGTGAGTTGTCTGTGTGTGGCCGTGTTAATTAATTATAACAACATGACTGTAACTGGTGGTGTAGTATATTAGACCATTTTTCAAAAAAAACGTGTCAACAACTTATTGTTATAAATGTTTTTTATTCAAGAAGTTATAAACAAAAAAAGCTATATAGGTTAATAAAAAAACTACTTATCCAGATAACCACAGCTTATATTATTAATAATAAATATATAATAAATATATGAAGTTCAATTGTGTACAAAACAAATTACATAAAGCATTACAGAAAACAAATGCGATTGTTTCAAAGAACATCGACCTACCTGTTCTGTCTTGTGTTTTAGTGACAACAACAAATGATCAAGTGTTATTACAAACAACTGATATTGAACACGCGTTAACAATCACTATTCCTGCCCAAGTAGAGACTGAAGGCACCACTGCAATTCCTAGTGATGTTTTAACACGGTTGATTTCCAACACAAACAAAAAAGACGACACCCTTAAATTTGAACTGAAAGACACACAAGGGTTAATAACGAACAGTCTATCCAATACAAAGGTAAGTACTCTAGAACACACCGAATTTCCTGCCATACCACACATAGAGACCGATGAAGAGACCAAACAATTTAACTTTCCAATAAAAGATTTTATTGTTGGAATACAAACAGTGTCATTTGCGGCATCACATTCTAATATTAAACCTGAACTGTCTTCAATTTTTATTAATTATGAAGCAGGTCATCTATATTTCGTATGTACAGATGGGTTTCGGTTGATTGAAAAAATATTCAGAACAGATTTGGGTCCTGATGATTTTTCACTTTTATTACCAGTAAAATCAGCCGCAATTATTGCAAAAGTATTCGATAATAACGATTCAAATACAATTGATTTCTTTATTACAGACAATCAATTAGCAATTCAAGCGGGTAATATCTACTTTACCTGCCGACTAGTTTCAGGTAATTTTCCCGACTATAAACGTTTGATTCCAAAAGAAAAAGAAACAAGCGCAGTTATCTTAAAAGAAGATTTAGCCCAAGTACTACAACTGTCAAATATTTTTTCAAATGAATTTCACGAAGTGTTACTAAATATTGACCCAAAAAGTAAACTATGTGAATTAACTAGTTCAAACCAAACCACAGGAACAAACCAAACAAACATTCCTGCCGCACTAGAAGGAGATAGTATTTCTGTAAAATTCAACCACAGGTATATTTCAGAGTGTCTCCCATCGGTAACCACAGATAGCTTAGAGATATCTTTCACTGACCCGGGTCGACCATTAAAAATAAACACAGTGCCTGACAGTAAACTGACATACATAGTCATGCCATTGAATAAATAATTATAAAACCACACAATGTGTGGTTTTATAATTCCATAATTGATAATTCTATTCTTGTAAACAAATCAAGACCACCCAACCTTGATTGGTGGTAGTGGTTGATAATTTTTTTGTAAACTTCCATTGTTTCTTCTGGTGACCACGAACATTGTTTACATTTTTTATATACATAATTTTTAAGACCAGATTCTGCTTCACTGTATTGTTGACATAACAACAATGATTTTAATTGCCACAACAACACCCCAACTATTTCTTCTATACTTGTTCCATTGTTGGTGTTTGTGTATAAATCTAATAACAATTTTTGTTTATTTTTTTGAAGCAACAAATCTCCCATAACAAAAATATTTGAAAATGAAGGCTTTGTGTTTTCTGCAAACATTGAAATATTTACACCAATATCTTTAATTTTTTTGATTTCTGTTGGGGTTAATTTATTCTCGGACAACACAAAGGCGTTATCTGAATTTATCATATCTTGGAGGTGTGATAATAAGTATTCTTTGTGTTCTTTTGTTTCACAAACCGAATTGATTACAATTATTGATTTTTCATCAAATAATCCGACACTAGAGAGAAATTGTTCGCATGTATTTGGAGAAAAACTATCACTGTCTAGTATGACCATTTGTGCGTCAGGTCGTTTCGCCTGCATCTTTTCTAGAACACTTTGAGTGTATGTTTTTCTTTGTGTAAAGTCTGTTCCAACCGCCATATATAACATACACATATTATACACCAACAGCACTGGGGCAGATTACAAATAATGATGTTATAATTTTTTGATGGATAAAGAGGCATTACAGGAACAAGTCGGTAAAAGTAAAAAAATGTTATATGTTTTGGGAGTAGTAACGCTTTTTGCTATTTATATGATGTGGCCGTCAGGTGCAGATGAATCAGATGCTGTTGCTTCAGATTTAGATGCGGAGTTAGCAGCACTACAAGCTACACGAGACGCAGCAGCAGGTAATCCGGTTGCTCGTTTTGATGGAACTGATAAGCGAGGTGTTGCTGTTGGGGGAGGGGGAGATAGTGGACAGGCCAACAGTGCGTCATTTGAAACAGGGGAACCAGATGTGGTGGGAACATTAGTTGGTTATGGTTCACAAACAGATTCACGTGGAGAATACCTGGTCGCATATATTTCTAAATCATTAGAAGAGCCAGGATATGAAGTTGATCTACGCGACATATTACGTTACGAATTATCACCACCGTCAGTATGGGAAATTGACCAGGTGGTTCAAGTGTATGGTTCAACCACTAATTCTCCTTATAAAATCCGCGCACGTTCATTACGGTAATAAAAAAACCAACCCTTGCCGGGTTGGTTTTTTTGCTGTTATTTTGTTTCTGCCCAGTTAGCGCCTGTGTTCACTTCAACAACCAGCGGCACTTGTGTTTGCACTGAAATTTGTTTTGCATATTTTTTTAAAACAGATTCCATAATTTTTTTTATTTCAGCACTGTGTTTTGAAACATTTGCATCTTGTATTTCAAACACTAGTTCGTCATGCACTTGTGCCAAAGTTTTAATTTCTGACTGTAATGAGTTATCGTTAATGTATTGATGAACGTCACGTAAAGCTAGTTTGATAATGTCTGCTGTTGCGGTACCTTGGATTGGCGCATTAATGGCCATACGCTCTGCACTCGCGCGCAGAAACGGAATCTTACTATTAATGTCTTTAAAATGACGGCGCCGTCCAAATAATGTTTTTGTAAATCCAAATTCTCGGGCAAATTCTTTGGTGCTTTCCAGATATGCGGCAAGTGTAGGGAACTGAATAAAATATTGTTCCAGATAATTACGGGCTTCGTCTAAACTATGTTCATCAGTACCTAAATTATTACGTAGTGCATTAGCACCCATTCCATAAAGAATTCCAAAATTAATTACTTTTGCTTTGCGTCGATTTTCTCCATCAGCGTTTCCAAATAACTCTTCCGCCACTTTTGCATGGATATCTTCTCCGTTAATGAATGCATTAATAAAAGTTTCATCGCCTGACAATTCTGCAGCCATACGTAGTTCAATTTGGCTGTAGTCACACGCAACCAAAGTGTACCCATCAGATGGCACAAAAATGGTTCGTATCATTTTACCGTATTGTCCTGAGACAGGAATATTTTGTAAATTAGGATCACGCGAAGACATGCGACCAGTAGTGGTTCCTGTGGGTACAAATGTTGCATATAAACGCCCAGTCGTTTGGTCTATCATGGGTTTGATATTGTCTAGATAGGTTGACGTTAATTTGGTTAATTCTCGGTACGAGAGAATGTCATTAATGATTGCATGTTGTGACTGTAATTTTTCTAATTCAGACTCTTTGGTCGACAGCACACCTTTTGGTGTTTTTTTGATGCCTTTTGTTGGAAGCTCCATTACTTCAAATAGTATGCGCGAAAGTTGCTGGGTAGATTTAATATTAAATTCTTCTCCTGCATGCGCATAGATTGATTTTTCCAAGACTTCAATTTTTTTATGGAATTGTTTCGATAATTTCTCTAGTTGTTTTTGGTCAATATTAAATCCGTTACCGTTCATTGTGTTGACTGCATCGATACCAGCACATTCAATTTCTTTCCATACAAAATCTAATTCTTGTTCGGTAATGTCTTTTTGTAGTTCTTTGAATGCTGTTTCAAAGTCATCACCATATCGCAACACATCATCTAGTGATGGCTCAGAAATAACAGGATTTAATAACCACACCGCCAGTTTTGCTTGTGCTAGATCTACTGCGTCAATGTCAGACTCATCAGCAAATAATGAATCCTGTACTTTGTCTTCTTTGATACCCAAGGTTGATTTTAATTTAACCAACATGGTTCGAAACTCTAACTTTCGAAACAAATCCCCCGCATCAGCCAAATTAATCCCATCATGAAATTTGTGATCAGGGATAGTGTAGGTAATCGGAACATCACATTTAATAGTCGCCAGCTCTTTCGAGAACAAGGCGTCTTCTTCGGACTCAGCCAACAACCCTACCATACGTTTAGTCACTCCGGCATCCAATAATAACTGTTCGTCTTTGTGTAATGCTGAGTAAATTTGTTCTACCGTTCCAAATTGTTGTATCAGATTGGTGGCAGTTTTTGCACCAATTCCCTTGACCCCTTTAATGTTATCTGAAGAGTCCCCTGCCAAACCTTTATAGTCGGCTATTAAGTCAGATCCAAACCCGTACCGTTCCACTACTGCGTTTTCATCATATAAAATAGTATTAGTGATTCCTTTTTTCAGTGTATATACCTGCACCTGATCGGCATCAATTAATTGCATGGTGTCCATGTCTCCTGAGGCAATAATTATTTCATGACTTAGGTCTGGTTTTAGCTGCTCTGCAATAGTTCCTAAAATATCGTCCGCTTCATAGCCTTCGAGTTCGTAAATTGGAATACTAAATGCTTCAAAAATTTCTCGACTGGTCTGCAGCTGTTCTTTCAGATCATCATCAGATTCTTTACGGCCGCCTTTGTAGTTGTCATAGGCAACATGACGAAATGTTGGCTTGGGCAGGTCATAACAAGCAATGACATAGTCAGGCTTCAGTTCATCAATGATTTTCAGCAACATAGTGCAGACACCATATAATCCCCCGGTTGGTTTTCCATCTCGTGTCGCAAAGTCAGGCATAGCGTGGTAGGCACGGTGAATAATAGCGTGTGCATCTAATAAAACAGTCCGAGTAGTATAAGCAGATTTAGTCATAGATAAATTGTAACATTTTCAGACAACGAAAAAGGGAGCGCGTGATAGGCTGCTCCCATGATTTTTTATTTACACAATATCAATTGTTCGTGAATCATTTTCATTCAAGGTGATAGAAATAGAGGTGTGTTGTTTGGGTAATACGGATGCAATATATTCAGGCCATTCAATAATGACAATGTTGTTTGGGTCTGAAAATAATGTCGGGAAATCAAGTGGTTCTAGATTTTGACCATCCAACCTATATGCGTCAATATGAACCAGTCGCTTCCATGCCTGATTTTTCAAATCATAATATTTTGAAATCACAAAAGTAGGCGACCCCATGGGTTCGGTAATGCCAAAATTCTTTCCTATCATTTGGGTTAGTGTGGTTTTTCCAGCGCCTAAGTCACCAGAGAGGGTAATAACTGCTGATGTATCTTGTTTCTGTAGATCACCAACGAGCAGAGATGCAAATTGATTTAGATCATCCAATGAATTAATAGTCCATGTTTTTTTCATACAACAAGTATATCAAAACACAACGGTTTATTTTTTGTATTCAAAACTGATATACTGGTGCTATGACATTGCAATTTGCGGAATCAAAACAGATGGTGCGCCTGCGACAACTCAAGGCACTACAGGCAGAAAAACTAGTAAAAGCTATGGCCAATAAACATGGTGTTGGATATGTGGATCTCTCGTCGGTGCCTATCAACACTGACGCACTAAAAGTTATCCCCGAAGATCGCGCAAAAAAGGCAGGAATGGCCGGATTTAATTTATCCGATAAGCGTTTGGCTATTGCAGTTATTTCTCCACATAATCCAGAACTAGCACGAGAACTGACGCGCCTACGTGAAAAAAAATACGAACCTACGGTATTTATGGCATCGTCTGTTTCTCTCAATAAAGCATGGGATCGTTATGGAGACATTTCTTATGCGGTTAAAACAGAAGAGGGCGTTATTGATATTTCGTCTGCAGATATTAATGACGTGTTGTTACAGGTCTCATCTATTGATCAAGCAAAAGCGTTGTTAGACCAAGCGTTGGCGTCAAAACAGGTATACCGGGTTTCAAAAGTAATTGAAATTATTTTATATGCGGCTTATGCATTAGGGGCATCAGATATTCACGTGGAGCCCACTGAAACACATGTGGGGTTACGCTATCGTTTAGATGGTATTTTGACCCATATCACGGACTTTGACTTGGGTACATACCAACGGATTTTGTCACGAATTAAACTGACAGCGGGATTAAAATTAAATATTCGTGAGAATGCTCAAGACGGTCGATTTTCTATTAAATTAGCAGATTCAGATATTGAAATCCGAACATCAACACTACCTGATGCATATGGCGAGTCAATTGTAATGCGTCTCTTGGACCCACGGGCAATTTCTGTTTCGCTGAAAAGTTTGGGAATGCAAGATGACCTGTTAGAGCGCATGGAACGTGAAATTAAACGACCAAATGGACTCATTTTAAATACAGGACCAACTGGGTCAGGTAAATCAACGACTCTGTTTGCTTTTGTTAAATCGATTCGTTCACCACAGGTAAAAATAATCACCATTGAAAACCCTATTGAATATCATATCGATGGTATTGTACAAACCCAAGTTGACGTACAAAAAGGATATACGTTCCTATCTGGTTTGCGAGCGGCACTACGACAAGACCCTGACGTGATCATGGTTGGTGAGATCCGAGACGAAGACACTGCAAAAATTGCGGCTAATTCTGCGCTGACGGGACACTTGGTGTTTTCTACCTTGCACACCAATTCAGCAGCGGGAACATTTGCACGATTGGCAGATTTAGGGGTAACTGCAGACACATTGTCTGTGGCACTTAACGCTGCAATTGCACAGCGATTGGTTCGAAAACTATGTGAACATTGCAAAGTTGAAAAACCATATATGGAATACAAAGAATACACGCGAAACATGGTAACCAAAATTCTAAATACTATGCCCAAACGTGACATGTACGTTCCACAAACAGATGTGGTATATGAAGCAGGGGGATGCGCAAAATGTAACAACACTGGATACAAAGGTCGCTTGGGAATATTCGAAGTAATCTTTATGGATGAAAAACTAGAGGCGTTATTGAAAACAACCATGTCTGAACATGATATTAAAAAAGGTACCCGACACCAAGAAGTATTAGACATGCGTGAAGATGGGGTGGCAAAAGTGTTCCAAGGTACAACCAGTTTCGCAGAATTACAACGGGTTGTTGATTTGGATTAACACCTGCATATGTTGAAAAGTCGGCATTGCTTTGGCCGCAGACGAAGTCTGCGGCCTTTGCTATACTGTTTGTATGACTGACCAACACGACCAACCAACAACCGCCGGAAATCTAGCAAACTTAGATACTATTTTACGTCCTAATAATTGGGATGCATATATTGGGCAGACAATAATCAAAGAAAATCTGACCGTATTGTTAGATGCTGCAAAACAACGTGGACACAACCCGGAACACTTGCTGTTTTATGGACCACCTGGTTTGGGTAAAACTACTCTGTCATATTTAATAGCCAAAGAAATTGGTGCGCAGATAAAAATAACTAGCGGACCTGCAATTGAAAAAGGGTCAGACCTAGCCAGTATTCTGTCTAACCTGTCAGATGGTGACGTTTTGTTTATCGATGAAATCCACGGGCTAAATAAATCAATCGAAGAAATTTTATATCCTGCTATGGAAAACGGTACATTGGATATTATTGTCGGCAAGGGCCCGAGTGCTCGAACCGTACAAATAGAAATGCCAGCGTTCACACTGGTTGCAGCAACAACAAGAATCAGTTTAATGTCACCACCATTACGTAGCCGGTTTTCAGGGGGGGTCCACCGATTAGAATTATATTCGGAAACAGAAATTGCCAAAATTGTAAAAAATTCAGCCCTGGTATTAGATATGAAAGTTACCGACGACGCTGCGCTGGAAATTGCACGGCGATCTAGGTCGACCCCCCGTACTGCTAATTATTTATTAAAACGTAGTCGTGATACCGCACAGCTAGATGGGACACAGATCACAGCAGATGTGGTTGAACGCACAATGGCCATGCAGGGTGTCGACACATTGGGGTTAAACGAAATTGACCGACAAATGTTACGCACTATGATAGAAAAATTTGGTGGTGGTCCGGTTGGTCTGTCTACTATTGCAGCATCAATTTCAGAAGACGCATCAACCATCGAAGAGGTCTATGAACCATATCTGTTGCAAATGGGTTTAATTCAAAAAACACCACGGGGACGAACAGTGACCGATGCGGCGTACGAGCATTTACAAATTTCGAAATAACTAAAGAGAGATTCTAAAGAATCGCTGTAGTCCCCAAGGAGATTTTTTGTCTGTTCCGATTTCCAGAACCCTGTCGCCATAAAACTTTTTTACTTTGTCCGCATATCCGTTTTCAACAGCTGCATCCATGGTAATTTCGACCACAGCACGGCTCTTGAGTGTGTTCTCTAACTCAGACATGAGTGTTCCAATAAGGCCACGTCCTTGGTAATCAGGATGAATGACGACATTATTGATGTGGGCGTTATTTCCATTAATACTTGTAGATGTAAAACCAATAACCATTACTCCATGACGTAATACAATATTTACATTTTGCCTGTTTTCAAAATCTTCCTGGAGTTCCTGTGCGCTAAACGCCTTGTCTTTAAATTCCATTGTTTCAATTTCGATTATTGCTCCCTGTATTTTCTTCCATGATCCAGGCGAGTAAACCTCCGCTTTCACAGAAAGAGATTCCATCGTCTCACTTTTTAAGTCATTTAAATTCATTTTTTCCATATTTGATTATCATATCATCATGTTGGCTAGATATTTTGGTATAATAAATGGAATATAAATTAATTACACAGTACTATGGCAGGACACAGTAAATGGGCAAATATAAAACACAAAAAAGCAGCAGTTGATGCAAAGCGAGGAAAAATTTTTACTAAAATGTCGAAACTTATCTCGGTGGCAGTAAAAGAAGCAAATGGTGACCCAACACACCCAAACGTGATTGCTGCAGTAGACAAGGCGAAAAAATTTGATGTCCCAAAAGACAATATTGAACGAGCAATCAAAAAGGGTTCTGACAAAAATGCAGACGCCATGGAACAGGTCATGTACGAAGGATATGGCCCAGGAGGTGTGGGGTACATGGTCGAAGCTATTACCGATAATCGAAATAGAACAGCCCAAGAAATCAAACATGCATTTTCTAAAGCAGGGTATGCAATGGGTGTACCAGGTTCTGTCTCTTGGGGATTTACCAAAAATACTGATGATCAATGGGAACCAAATCCTGGAACTGAAATTCCTGTAGCTGAAGACGATGAGAGCAAGGTTGAAGCGTTAATGGATGCATTGGAAGAGCTGGATGATGTGACAGATGTATACATAAACGCAGGCTAAATATATGTTACCTGCATTTGAAATAGAACAAAACAAACAACTGCGAGAATTGCATACCTTTGGTGTGCCGTGGCGTGCGCAGTTTTTTGTTTCAGTTACAGATAGGCAACAATTAGTTGATGTTTTGGAAATTGCTCGCGGCCAATCACAAAATATTTTTGTGTTAGGTGGTGGTTCAAACATACTACCAACTGCTACATTTCACGGGTTGGTTATCGCTAATAATATTTCTGGTCGTTCTGTTGTTAGTGAAAACGAATCAGAAATTGTTATTGAATTTGGCGCAGGTGAGTCTTGGCATGACACTGTGTTGTGGTGTGCAGAGCACGGATACTACGGATTAGAAAATATGGCACTAATTCCGGGAACAGTAGGTGGTGCTGTAGTGCAAAATATTGGTGCTTACGACAGTGAAATATCACAGACAGTTACATCAGTCGCTGTTATAAACGCAGACACTCTCCAGTTTGCAGACTACACAAGAGAACAATGTGATTTTGAGTATAGAAATTCTATATTTAAAAAAAATCGCGGCCAATATGTGGTCACGTCAGTTTGTTTGCGTTTATCTAAACAATTCTCACCTGTACTAACCTATGAGCCACTGAGAAAATTACAAAAAAATAACGAACTAACGGCCACAGATGTTGTCAACGAAATTATCGCTATTCGGCAGTCAAAACTACCAGACTGGAATATGGTTGGAACTGCAGGGTCATTCTTTGCAAATCCACGAGTAGACGAAAAAATGGTTAGACGACTGTCAAAGCAGTACAAAGAAATGCCAGTATTTTCTGATAAACAAACTGGCCAAAAAATCATCCCTGCAGGTTGGTTAATTGAACATTCTAAATTAGATAAAAAAATTAGGGAAAAATTCTTGTATCCAAAACACGCACTAGTGTTAGTAAACAACCAGAAACATGACCCAAAAATTTCAGACAAATACGGAAAGGAAATTTACCATGCCAGTAAAATGATAATCAATCGTGTCCATAAAGATTTTGGAATCACTTTGGAACGAGAAGTTCTAATAGTAGAATAAAGACATGAAAATAATTGCCGTGGATCCTGGATATGATCGTGTTGGAATTGCTGTTATAGAGCGGGACTACACACCTGGGGCGCGAACTGGTGAAGTTTGGGTGCATTCTGAAACGTTCACCACTGATAAATCCGATTCTATTAACGAACGCCTTCGACAGGTCGGAGAACGAGTCGAACAGTTATGTACGGAATATAGCGTAGAATATTTAGCAATTGAAACACTATTTTTTACCAACAACCAAAAAACAGCTATGGCAGTAGCCCAAGCGCGGGGAATTATTATATATGCAGCCCAAAAAAGCGAGGCACAAATTATGGAATTTACTCCATTGCAGATCAAGTCGGCAGTTGCTGGAAATGGTCGCGCAGATAAACGAGCAGTATTTGATATGGTACAGCGTTTAATCAAAATTCCCGACGGCAAACGACTGGATGACGAATACGACGCTATTGCCTGCGGACTGACATTTTTTGCACATTATCGGCCAAAACTTGACAAATAGTTTTTTTATCATTACTCTTAATACAAAGAAGGAGAACTATAATGTCAGATGTAACCACTGGTCAAGTTGATCCACTCATCTTGTCCATTCCGCTTCCCACGTTTGTGCATACCAGAGTCCAGAGGATACACAGAGACTATTTGAAATATCCTACTGATCTGCCCACAACCCAGGTGATCGTCGATGCGCTAGGTTTCCAAAGTGAAATCGAAATGGATTTGTGCTACGGAGTAGTAGTTTTGGGTCCTGAGAACGAATTCCAAGGTGGTGTGTTCGAGAGATACGGTAGCGCCCAGATAGATCTGCCTGCAAATGATGGTTACTCAAAATCAGACATTCGTATGCAGTTTCAGGTTCAAGACGTTTCAGCACTACAAGAACAGAAACCTGATGATGTTATTAGGTACTACCAATGTTTGATCATGTCAGCGATTGACCTGTTCTGGGTGTGTGCGAGACACTATGCGTCAGGGCGGCTACCGGTTGTTATCGATACGGATTCGGGCAAAGCCATATTCTGTTTTGAGGCATGGCTGGATCAAAGATATGCTTGACCACATAAAGCGGGCACCTAGGTGCCCGTTTTTTGATTGTGTACAAAGAAAAAACAGATGAATCATCTGTGCTACAATTTGTATATTAATACAAGTAATAATATTTATATGTCGTTATTAGGAGATTTATTCGGAAAAACTAAAGATATGGCCGGTGATGCAATGGATATGGCAGGAGACGTTGTTGAAGGTGCTGTTGATATGGCTCAAGACGCAGGAGAATCGGTTGCAGATATGGCCGGTGATGCAGCTGGCGCTGTAGTAGGAGCTGCAGGTTCTGCAGTAGACCTGGCTGGTGATGTAGCAGCAGGAGCAGGAGACATGATTATGGATGGAGCAGAAGCTGTTGCAGACACCGTTGGAGACGTTGTTGAAGGTGCTGTTGATATGGCTCAAGACGCAGGAGAATCGGTTGCAGATATGGCCGGTGATGCAATGGATATGGTGACAGGAGCAGAAGAAACAGCAACCGAAATGGCCGAAGAAGGAGTGGAAATTGTAGAGGACGTTGTAGAAGAAATTGAAGAATAATCTATTCTCAATTATCAAACAAAAACCCGTTACACGGGTTTTTATTTTGATGAAAAAATAACTATTGTGTTGTATAGTACTGATATCAAATTTATTGCCATGAATCATCAATTACCCAGGCGACCACGTCGAATAAAGAACAGAAAATCAATCACCGATAGAATGGCTCATTGGGCATGGCTATGTATTTCAACTACAGGAAATATTGTTGTAAACGAAGTAAAATCGGTGACTTCTGTGGCCAAATTAAACAAACGAGCGCACAAGCAAGTTGCAGAAAATATATCTTTATCATCAGTTGAATCAAATGGGTCTAGCCATGTGCTTGATTTACGAGACCCTGAAACACAGGCTGATACAAAAAATACCGCTACCACTGAAACATCAAAGCCACATGTGCATGTGCAATTCCCGAAAAACAAAACAACTCAGGAAGTAGCAAAAAATGCACAAACCAAAGAAGCAAAGTCGTCTGCAACCAAGACAAGTCTTGCCACTGTTATTAAAACAACATATTCGAAATTATTTTTGCAGTCATCTGTAGTATTATTAAGGCAGGCTCATGTTTGCGTGCGATCTATTTCAAAATGCAATTTCACTGTTAATACTCCGCAGCCAACACTACCTTCGCTTGCTTTTGTTGCAGCGCCAATGGCCCATATTGCCAAATTAGCAACAGATGCAAAAACATATATCTCTCAGAGTGTACAAAAAGAAATAATTACTACAGGTGCACAAGAAAATCCCCGTGTTCCAAAACAAAATAACATTGTTGTGCCGTCACGAAATGCCAACATAAAAGCTATGATCAAAAAATATCTACCCAAAAAAAGAAATAAAAATAATTCGCGACAACAATCGTTTTGGTTGTGGCGATGGTTAAAAAACATCATTTTAGGGGGTTTTGTAATTGGTTTTGTTGCCATGGGAATATTTTTTATATGGGTGGCGACACTAGAAATTCCAGCAAGTAATATTGATGACGTGCTGGGGTCTCAATCAACAAAAATATACGACGCTACCGGGGAAGTATTACTGTACGATGTGTTTAAAGATGAAAAGCGAACTACTGTGACTTTGGATAAAATTTCGCCAAACATGCAAAAAGCAATTCTGGCAACCGAGGACGACGAATTTTATTCTCATGGAGGATATGATGTTTCGGCCATTTTGCGTGGAGTATGTTACGAGATATCGCGGGTAGTACAAATGGACACATTTGGTGGAGTCTGCCCCCGTGGTGGTGGTTCGACAATTACGCAGCAGGTGATAAAAAATACACTACTTAATGCAGACCGAAAAATAGAACGAAAAGTAAAAGAAGTTGTGTTGGCAAGAAAATTAGAAAAGCAAAAAACCAAAGACCAAATTTTAGAAATTTACCTCAATGAAATTGCTTTTGGTGGTCCTATTTACGGTGTTGAACAAGCGAGTTTAAATATGTTTGGCAAAAAAGCAATTGATCTGTCAATTGCTGAATCTGCATATTTAGCGGCCCTACCCAAAGCGCCAACAACATATTTAAATAACAGGGCACGATTTGACGGAAGACAACAGTTTATTTTAGGGCGAATGCGAAGCTTGGGATATATTACCGAATCACAATACCAACAAGCTGCATCAGAGGATGTGGTGTTCACAGAACGAGTAGACAAAGGTATTAAGGCCCCCCATTTTGTATTTTATGTTTTAGAACAATTAGACCAAAAATTATCTACTGAAGAAGAAGCACTAAATTTAGGTGGATACCAGATCCAAACAACCTTAGATTGGGAACTACAACAAGAGCTAGAAGAAATAGTCGCAACTGAATCAGAAAGATTGGGAACACAGTATGGCGCGTCTAACTTGGCAGTGGTCGCAATAGAAAATAGTACCGGAAAAATTAAAGCCATGGTGGGGTCTAAGGATTATTTTGCAGAAGACATAGACGGGAAATTTAACATCGCTACAGCACTGCGACAGCCGGGGTCTACATTCAAACCATTTGTATATGCGAGCGCATTTGCAAAGGGGTACACACCTGAAACTATTTTGTGGGACACCCCTACAGAGTTTTCTACCAGTTGCTATCCCGACGGAACCCCACAGTTACCACAATATAAAGACAGATGTTATTCACCACAAAACTATGACAAAACATATCGTGGTCCCATGACCATTCGAGGCGCACTTGCAGGGTCACTTAATATTCCTGCGGTGAAAGCACTGTATTTAACTGGAATTAGTGATGCTATGGCTTTGGCTCGTGATTTAGGTATTAGTAGCTTAACCAGGTCACCAAATTTTTATGGACTAAACTTGGTTCTTGGTGGTGGTGAAGTGCAGTTGTTGGAAATGGTTAACGCATATAGTACTTTTGCAAACAACGGTAAGCGACATCAAATAGCAGCATGGGAGTCAGTAGTTGATCAGTCAGGAGAAATTGTCGACGAGTTTACAGAAGAAGAAGAACAAGTTCTCTCTGCAAATGTAGCAGCAATGATTAACGATATTCTCTCTGACGACAACGCAAAGCGACCTGTGTTTGGGCAGAGTTCACGACTGTATTACGGAAACACACCGGTAGCTGTTAAAACAGGAACAACTAATAATTTCCGTGACGTATGGACTATTGGATATTCAAGTGATATCACTGTTGGTGTGTGGGCTGGAAACAACGACAACACTCCCATGTCGCGTGCGCCATCTTCTAGTGTTGTTGGTCCGGTATGGCGCTCTGCAATGGACGCAGCACTGAAGACCTATGGGGCAAAACCGTTTCCAAATTATTCTCTTGGAGATACATCATCATGGCCATCAGTATTGTTGGGTAATTACGAACAGGGAGGTGTGACATATATCGACCCAGAAACAGGAGAGACAATTCCAAACCCAACCGAAGAAGAAATTGAAGCAGGTATCTATCAGCGTATTGGAAGAAGTGTGTATCATTCAATATTGCACTTGGTTAATAAATCGAACCCACAAAATGGAACACCAAATCCAGGCGCTGATTCATTGTACGAAAACTTTGAATATGGTGTAGAGACATGGACACAGGCACAAGGATGGGTTACAGAATTTTCAAGTTCAACAATAAACGAACTAATTGATTTAATCGATGAGGCACAAGGTAATACAGACGATAACGATGATCCACAACCCAAAGAAGATGAGCCATTTGGATTTTCTATTACCTCACCTCAACCAGGCCTAATCACTAGTTCAGACGAGAAAATATTTATCACAATCTCATTGACTGGTGACGCAACAGAAGCAGAAACTATATATTATTATGTAAATAATTCGTACATAGAATCTGGTAATTATCGGAAAAATTCTGTGCGGGTAAACCTAGACTCTATACGGGACTTAAAACAAACAAACACGGTCAAGGTAATTATTGAAAAAACAGACGGCAGTAGAGTAGAGAAGACCGCATCGTTTACCATAAACTAATAACAAAACATCGCATGTGCGATGTTTTGGTTTATACTAAAGACATGAAACTTGTATGTATTTTTACAACTGTGGCATTGGTGACCCAAGCTCTGATTTTATTTTTATTTGGACAACCTGTATTGTGTGAGTGCGGTTATATAAAAATATGGGCAGGAGATATTTTTTCTTCTGACAATTCACAACACCTGTTTGATTGGTATACCTTTTCACACATACTACATGGAATTATTTTTTACGGCATATTGAGTTTACTATTTCCAAAAAAATCGGTGTCTTATAAATTGTTTATCGCACTTGCATTAGAAGTATCATGGGAATTGTTGGAAAATACACCAATGGTTATCGACCATTACCGACAGACTGCATTGGCGCAGGGATATACTGGTGACAGTATTATTAATTCAATTTCTGATACCATAGCCATGATTGGTGGTTTTGTCTTGGCGCAAAAAAACAAAATATGGGTAACTGTTGCGATTGTACTAGTTTTTGAAATCGCAACAGCATATATAGTACGGGATAATCTGACACTGAATATCATTAATTTAACTGCACCATCAGAGACAATCCAAGATTGGCAAATGAATAAGTAATATGAGATCAAAATTAAAACCTCTAAAGGATTTTTATCCAACCAAAAGAAAATCTTGTTATGATTCAGTAAATTCTTTTAAATATCCCTTTACCGCAATGAGTGATTTGATGATGTTACGTTTTTCTCCGATAGTTGCATGGGTCACAGACAAACTACAGGTAATGCGTATGTATGAAATGGCTTATGTAGTTGTACGTACAGTGGACGATGTTGCGGATGAAGGAGATAGTATAGTTGGAGAAAGACACTTGTTAGAAATTTTAGATTTTCTAGAAACAGACAGAGAACCTCATACTGATAACGAACATTTACTGCAGCATATATGCGATATAGCTCAGACCTTGGGAAGGGATACTCAAATCATTAGACAGGCGTTCATAAATATTTTCACGTGTGTTTATCAGGATGCGCAAAGACGCACTAGTGCACAGAATGGAGAACTAATTTGGCGTACAGACAAAGAAATAGAAGAATATGTTTGCCAAATGGAATTTGAAGGTATATTTGCTTTAATATTTGAAATTTTTGGCGAAGCGCATGAGAAATTAGAATCTTTTTGGCCTTTAGTTAAGGCTGGTCGACTTCACTTTTATTTATTAAGAGATGTTGTTGAAGATGTTGCCGAAGGTTTGATAAATATCCCAAAAGAATATGTATGTAATGGCACTGAAATAATCAATCTTGCGAAAGATCTCGAAGAGATACAAGACATCTCAATGTCGCAGCGTTTAAAGAAAATAAAAAAATTCATCGCCCAGTCACCAGGGCTAGAGATTTGGACAAAGAATATGATAAATGCTGGACAAACAGAATTAACTAAACACAGAACTCAGCAATCACCCACATTGAAATTAAGAACAAGGATACTTTTATGGGGATCACAAAGACGGACAAAAATATTTTTTGAGAAAGCAAATAATATTTTATTAAAATAATAAAAACACTCACCAAGAGCGTCTCCATTAACTTGTCCTCCCGGTAGGGTTCGAACCTACGACCGTCAGCTTAAAAGGCTGCTGCTCTACCGACTGAGCTACAGGAGGATATAAATTGTGTCGGGATTGTAACAATTTTTTTACAAATTGCCAACAGTGGGTCTGTGTTATTATTCTAGTAATGAAAAATGCAATCATCTACTAGTCTAGGTACCGAAGAGTTTCCAGAATTATTAAATGAAATATTACGAAATGAATAAACAATATCAACTAAAAATTACAGATGAATTCACTACAACAGTCGAAGTAGCAGGACCTGCTACTGCGAAAGAAGTTGTAGTATTTTCTCATGGATTTGGTGTGGGGCGAGACAGCCGAGGTATGTTCATTGATATCGAACAGGAACTAATGCCAGACTATCTCTGTGTTCGTTTTGATTATTCACAGGTATTAGAGAATGGGGACACAATAATAGGTTCGTATGAAGTAATGCAAAAAACAATCGCAACAGTTGTGGAACATGTACAAGCGCACTATAAACCACTGACGGTGCATTTGATTGCCCATAGTCTGGGTGGGTTAGTAGCGTCATCTGTTTTCAGTCAATTTGATGGGTATAAAATACTTTTGGCTCCATCTATCACACCCGTATCTCAGCGACTGCAAGAATATTTTACCCAAAAACCAGGCACGCTTATTGAGGCCAACGGAGATATCATTGCAGAGAGAAGTGATAGTGCCCGTACTCATATCGCTGCGTCATTTTTTACTGAATTGCAAAGCTATATTCCATTAGATCAATACGCACAAGTTACAGGTGATTTATACGTTCTACAAGCAAAACAAGATACAGTGATTGAAAACCGACCCGAACTGATCAAAGAACTTGATCGGGTAATTTTTTCAGAGATAGACGGAGACCACAATTTTGAAGAAAAAGCTCGAGCACAATTAGTACAGTACATAAGAGACATTTTTTATGGAGAATAAAATTATTTTGGTTTTAGACAATATCAGATCCGTGCACAACGTAGGGGCTATGTTTCGTACAGCAGAAGCAGCGGGTGTAGACGAAATTGTGTTGGTTGGTATTACTCCAGCACCTGTTGACCGATTTGGCCGTGAGCGATCTGACTTGGCTAAATCAGCCGTGGGTGCACAAACCATGGTGCCATGGAAACAATTCCCTGAAACAGTTGATGCAATTACATATTTACAGGAATCAGGTACAGATATGGTTTGCCTAGAAATTACAGACAGTTCAGTTGACTATAAATCGATTCCAGTCCCCGATGGACTGGTTCCGTTTGCGTTAATTGTTGGTAACGAAAACACAGGAGTCTCAGACCAGTGGCTGAATGCGGCTGATATGGTCTGTCATATTCCTATGGCCGGTGAAAAAGAATCCTTAAATGTATCCACCAGCTGTGGAATTGCTTTGTTTCGAATTCTCAATAAATAGTTACTGTTAATCGTTTTATTTGATATCATAGAAACATGAACGAGCTTGGAGCATTTATAGGTGACATGTTTAAAAACTTTCCAAAGTTTACTATTTTGGCAATATTTATTATTGTCTACGCATTATGGCGTTCAACTGGTGGTGTTGAACGAGGCGAGTCTCGTCGTGCCGCAGGCGAGAACGGTCTTTTTGTAGAGGTCACTGGTGTTCCCGAACAATACGGAGAAAACGAAGTATTCGGATCTATCCCCGAAGAAGAGATAGAAGGAGACAGTGAATCTGGTTCAGAATAAATTATATATACAGCACCTGACAGTTAGGACACAATCGACCCACACGTGCGTCGATTTGTTTTTTAATAATAATTTCTTCACAACGTATACAGGGCGTTTTTTCTTTTTGATACATGGTGTGCATGTTGTGAAATGTTCCACCAGTTCCATCAATGCGTCGGTAGTCGCCCATAGAATCACCGCCATGTTTAATCGCGCTACGCAAAATTTTCTTGCTTTCTATAAATAATTTTTCCCATGCATCATCAGGGATGGCTCTTACCCGAGATTCTGGATGAATACATGATGCAAACAACGCCTCGTCGGTATAGATATTTCCATACCCGGCAACCAATGACTGGTCCAGTAGCGCTGTTTTAATTTTTTTGTTGGGTCGTGTTTTTAATTTATGAAATAGTTTGTGTGCCGTCATGCCATGAGCAAGCGGTTCGGGACCATATTGATGTAACAAATCCTGAATCTCAGATTCGTTTTCTAATAGTGTCATGCTAGCAAATTTACGCATATCAGAAAATGCTAAATGCATGCCGTTCCCCAAATGAAATAAAACATGAATAAAATTATTAAAAGGATCAGAAAAAGGCATAGTCTTTTTTACTTCGTCTTTAGTCATGTCCCAAGATGTATCCCAAAATCCAGATTCTGGTTGCCATTTGTTATCTACGTTGTCCCAATCCCAGTGACCATATAAAAAGTGTCCGGTCATTTTCATGTGCACTGCAATAGTAGCACCTGAGTCCAAGTAAATCAGAATATGTTTTGCCCGGCGTTCTGCACGAAGTATTTTTGTTCCGATTATCTGTTGCTTAAAATAATTAAAATAAACAGGGTCTTTAATCTGATTTTTACCATAATAAAAAGGACTATCGTAGTCCGACCATGCGTCTGTAATGGTTTCACCCATAACAGACGAATTGATTCCGTCGACTGTATTTTGTACTTCGGGTAATTCAGGCATGTTCCCAGTATACCGTTATTTTGTGTACCTTGAAATAATTCTTGCTATACTGATGTAACATGGTTTACAAAAGCACATACGGAACTGATAAAGAAAAAAAACAACCACCTCAGCTGGGTGGGGTACATGACATACAACAGAAATTGTATGCAAAAAATACCACAGTAAAACCTTACAAAAGAAAGGGTTTTAGTAAAAACGCCACTAACGTGGCTCAGTCCTGGGATCCAGTAAAAGAAACAGAAAAAGAAATTGATTTAGTCGAGAAAAAACAAGTTAAAAAGAAACCAATAACTTTGTTTGCAAAACTATTTATACTGTCTGGATTATTTTTTGCTTTTTCTGTTATGGGTGCGTTTTTAGTATTTTTTTATGGACAAAACGAGGTGTCATACGATGCGGTTGATTTGTCAGTGCTCGGTCCAAATTCCGTTGCCGGAGGCGAAGAGGTAGATTTTGATATCACTGTGGCAAACAACAATCCAGTATCTATGATCCTGACTGACGTAGTTATTAATTACCCCAAAGGAACTATCACAGCAGATGGTCAAAATTTACCCCTGGATAAAGATATAAAAAGTATAGACGAGATTCGTTCTGGTCTATCAGACACGGTTAAATTTTCTGCAATTTTGTTAGGGAAAGAAGGAGAAACCAAGGATATTAATATTGTGTTTCAGTATCGAGTCCCAGACTCTGATAGAATTTTTTTTAAAGAAAGACTGTATCAGATTGTGGTTGAATCAGCTCCTGTAACAATCAGTGCACAGCACGAAGGAAATTACCAAACAGGAGACGAGATGACGATTGTTGTTGACGTACAATCTAATGCCGCAGAAACCATATCGAACTTATTGCTGTCCATTGATTATCCGTTTGGATTTGATTTTGCCAGCTCATCGGCGCCAGGAATAGATTCAGAAACCTACCTGTTGGATGCACTGGATCCAGGAGAAAAACAATCAATAATATTGTCGGGAACTATTGTTGGGCAAGACAATGAACAACGAACATTTCGCTATCGTTTAGGGTCAGAAGATGCAAATCGGCCAGGAACAATTGGCGTAGAATTTGTATCAACCCAATCCGTATTGGCACTTGCTAAACCACCAATTGATATTGCAGTTATGGTAAACAACAACCCAGGCTCAGTACATGTTGCACGAACCGGTCAGGATTTAAATTTTGATATAAATTATGTAAACACATTACTGAGTAAACTAATTGATGTAGAATTTACTGCAAATCTTGTTGGTCTGGTGTATGACACGCGTGACGTTTCCAGTACACGTGGATACTATAGGTCAAACAACAATACCGTAAACTGGAGTTCATCAGAGATCGGACAACTGGCAGGCATAGAGTCGGGAGAAAAAGGAGTGTTGCAATTTGATACACAACTACTAGATTTTGAAGAATTTGCAGGCATGGTGACTAATCCAGAATTAGTGATTGATTTGGTTGCCCGCGCAACAAATTTTGAACAAGGAGGTGAAGAAAAGAAAATTCAAGTACAAAAGCGAACCAGAATTACACTTGCTACTGACGCTTTTGTGGATCAGTCAGTGCTGTATTCTGTAGGTCCACTGCAGAACGTGGGTCCCACAACGCCGACTGTCGGAGAAGTCACAACATATACGGTGCGGTGGCAAATAAAAAACACAACAAGTGGAATACAAAACACCACCCTTTCTGCCAAGTTACCTCCCTATGTTTCTTTTGCGAATCAAATTGCTCCTAGTGAAGAAAATATCCAGTACGACAGTCGCACCAGAACAGTAACGTGGAATGCAGGTGATATCGAACCAGGAGTTGGGTTCTCTAGTCCTACCAAAGAAGCCTTCTTTACTATTGGCTTTGAACCATCTTTGAATCAAGTAAACCAGTCACCGGTGTTAATCGAAGATGTGTCACTGCAAGCAACAGATGCGTTTACCGGGATCACTATCACTACGGATGACTCAGAACATACCACTCGCCTAGGGGAAGACCCAAATTTTGTCTCCGCTAATGCGCGAGTACAGGAATAACCAATCGCAGCAGATAACAATTCTGATATAATACTGTCATGAATCATTCAGAAAAATCAATGGATACGATTATTGCGTACACAAAACGCAAAGGTTTTGTGTACCAAGGTTCAGAAATATACGATGGGTTGGCAGGTGTATATGACTTTGGACCTCATGGAGCAGTACTACTCAATAATTTAAAAGACTATTTCAGAAAAAAAACAGTACAAGAAAAAAGAGATTTTTTTGAAATAGATTCGGCTATGTTTAAAAATCCTGCGGTGTGGGATGCGTCAGGACACACCAGTGGATTTTCTGACCCCCTGGCCGACTGCCGTGTCTGTCAAAACAGGATTCGTGTAGACAAAGAATTAGAAAAAGTTGGAATCGAAGCAGACGAGAAAATGACTGACAAAGAAATTAACACTTTGTTTGACTCTAAACGAGACGAAATAAAATGTTACAAATGTGGGTCAACTGATTTTTCTGAAGCACGGTCGTTTAATTTGTTAGTGAAATCTAATTTAGGTGATTTCACTGCAGAAGGTTCTGACCCGGTGTACCTACCAGGAGAAGCGTGCCAGGGGATATATCTGAACTACAAAAACGTAGTCGATTCTCTGCATCCAAAAATTCCATTCGGAATCGCACAAATCGGAAAGGCATTTCGTAACGAAATTTCACCACGACAATTTTTGTTTCGAACCAGGGAATTTGAACAGGCAGATACACAATACTTTGTTAAACCTGGAACCAACAAGGACCATTTTGATAAAATCCGCCAGGAACGATTTGATTGGTATCTGGATTTAGGAGTCAACAAAGACAACCTGCAATGGTCACAACATGACAATCTGGTGTTTTATGCATCAGATGCATGGGATATTGAATACAATTATCCATCATACGGATATGACGAAGTAGAGGGGGTCCATGACCGAACGGACTATGATTTGTCTCAACATACTAAACATAGTGGGGTAGATTTATCATTTAATGACAATGGAGAAAAATTTATTCCCTATATTATCGAGACATCAATGGGGATGGGTCGGTTATTCCTGGCGGTATTATCCGAAGCGTACGACGAAGAAGAAGTCGGAACCGAAGAAAAAAGCGACGTTCGTGTAGTGTTGCGATTAAAACCCTTTCTCTCTCCGGTACAAATAGCAATACTGCCGTTGATGAAAAAAGACGGACTGTCGGAAATGGCATTAGATATATATCGTGAATTGAATTCGCAATTTCGATGCACCTATGACGAATCTGGGTCAGTGGGAAAACGATACAGACGCGCAGACGAAGTAGGAACAAAATGGTGCGTCACTGTTGATTATGAAAGCAAAGAAGACGCAACAGTAACTGTCCGAGAACGAGATTCCATGGAGCAGGTACGAATGCCAATTTCAGAATTAGATAATTATTTTACAGAACAAATTAAACAGTCATATACATAATTCAAAAGGTCCCACGCGCACGTGGGACCTTTGCATTTTTAGGCTTTGATCAAGCTAATGCTGTAACGGGAGTCTATCCATATGTCGTTAACGACTCGAACAACGGCAAATGGGCCCAGTCCCGCAAACAGTTTTGTGAAGGCACGAACCTGTCTGTCATTTGGCACACACGATTCGCCGGACTCAATCCATCCGGTTTTACCACCAATTCTTGAACAGACTTTAAGTAGCCAAGACCACTTGCCCGTCATCGAACGTATCAGCGAGATAATAACGCGGGAGACGTTTCTGATGTTTTGGTTGTCCGCACACAAGGCATTCCAGAACTTGTGAGCACGCTTGTAGACAATCGATATGTTGTTGTCTGACCAGCCGCCTCCACCAGAAAGTGGTCGCTTGTGGTGGACATTCATATGCGTCTTGTCAGTGACCCCAAAACGTCGCAACTGGGATTGCCTTGAAGGGTGTTTAGCCCTGTGGGGACTCGACCGTGGAAGGTGTTTGTTGGCGCGAGAACTTAAACGTTGTTTTGTCAAAATAGCCTACCTTTCTTGTTATCGTTTAATTAAATATAACATCCCTGTTATGGGGCAGTATTAACTATTGTTAATAACATTGTGTATATTGTCAAATTAATGAATTAAAAAAACCGTAAAACGGTTCGATTTTCTGCAGGCCGCGCATCGATTACGCGGCCTGGTTTTGTCATGTAATATAACGAAGCTTTCCTTCAGGTGGCAACCAGATTTTCTCTAGTTCTGCACACACTTTTCTTGGGTGGGGACTGGGCCCAAACATCGCTTGGATTGCCAACTTGACCGTGATCTGCCTGCTTCTGAGCATACCTTCATCAAATGGCAGGCTTTGAAAACAAAATTGACCAGGTCGTTTGATTTGGATATGTCCACCCCAGCCGAGACCATGCATTAGTGCAAAACTGTAACAAGGAATTGCTAAGTCACAGAGATAATTTGAGGCAATGGTGTGATGACATGCGTGTCGCCATGCTGGTACTGGGATTGTCCGAGACCCACCCTTACTTTTTGGTAGGGGATGATGACGGTTGATGAGTTGCGGGTCAATATTATCGAAAACTACCTACCTTTCTGTCGGTACTGTTAGTGTTGCAATTAACTCTTATCTTTAATATACCAATATATTCTCACTAACCAATCGATATTATGTGGACAGTCAGAATATTCGTCAATTTTGCTTTTAATTTTGTCACAAGTATTATAAATAGTAATGGGATGCACCCGTTATTATTTATTGTAAAAACATATTATGAAAAAAACACTACTAGTACTAATTGGATTCTCAGCTGTTGCTGCATCTGCACAAACAACAGGAGTTTCAGTGCAAGGTAACGCACGTCTTTTTGATAAAGAAGCACGTAATGCTGTGCGAACACAGGCTCAAGAAACCAAAGAACAAATTCAAGAAACCAGAGAACAGTTCCGAATCAATAACGCTGAAGCAAAAACCGAGTTTAAAGCAGCTACTGATGCACGAAAAACAGAATTACGTGCAGAATTTCAGGCCGCAACAACAGATGAAGAAAAACAGGCGGTACGAGACAAAGCAGCAGAAGAAAAAGAACAAATACAAGCAGAGCGAAAGGAAATGGTAGAAAAAAGAAAAGCTCAGGCCCAAAATTTTATCGCTGAACGAGCAGAACTAATCGTTCGACGACTGCAGGCAGGAATAGAGAGGGGTGAACAAATTACGTCTCGTCTAGAAGACGCAACCGAAAATTTTGCACAACAAGGTTTGGACACTAGTGCAGTATCAGCACAAATTGCTATTGCAGCTGATGCTCAAGTGAGCGCGGAATCGTCCCTAGCTGACGCACAAGCACAAATTGCTATTGCGGTATCAGCAGAGACTACAGAACAAGCACGTGCAGCGCTAAGCGAGGCAAAAGTATTCTTTAAAGAAACAATGCAATCAATTAAAGACATGTACGCAGCATTACGACAAGCGCACAGTGAATTAAAATCATTACGATCCGAGGCCACTGTTGATTCGGAGACTGACGTGGAAGTAACTAATTAATATATTTATGGATAACACAAAAAAAACGCAGTTTGGGCCCGCACTGGCGGTTGTAATCATCCTTGGGGTTGTTGCAATAGCAGGGTTATATTTTTACAAAAATATGTTGGCTGATTTAAAATATGACGCTGGTTCAACAGTAGTAGTACCGGATGGATATTTTGAAGCAAACACACAACAGGAAGACGAAGTAGAATTATCATCATCGACAGATTTAGAGAGCATCGAGTCAGACTTGGATGCCAGTCTGGAACTAGACCTGACACTACTAGATGACCTAGACGCACAATTGTTAGAATTCGATGACTTAGAAGATATTGACTTTGAAATTGAATAGGCCCATTTGAGAAAAACCACAATTCAAGTAAAATAGAGAACCACAACAGGTTCTCTTTTACTTGTATTATAAATAAATAAACACATATGACAGATACACTATATTCAAACATAGAAATTGCAGATGGAGATAATTCACAAATTGCGATCACAGGTTCAGTTTCATGGGATAAATTACAATCTTATTACCAAACAACACTAGAAAAAATGGCAGCAGATGTTGAATTGGACGGTTTCCGAAAAGGGAAAGCGCCACAAGATCAAGTAGAGGCAAAGATTGGACAGATGGCAATTATGCAAGAAGCAGCTCAGAGAGTACTCGGTGACGTGTACCCTGCGATTGTTATGGACAAAAAATTATCAGTAGTTGGATACCCACAAATATCACTTACGAAACTGGCACATGGAAGTGACCTTGAATTTTTGATCACAAGCGCAGTGTTACCTACAATACAATTAGGTGACTACAAAAAAAGTGCGGCAAAACATAACAAAGAAGAAACAGTCGTAGAGATTACGGATGAAGAACTGGATCAAAATATTGAACAGTTAATGAACATGCACGCACACACAGCACACCAACATGAAGAAGGAGCAGATGCAGCAGAACATAACCACGAAATTCCAGAATTAAACGATGAATTTGTTAAAAAAATCGGTGACTTTAAAGATGTGGCAGATTTCAAGGAAAAAATGAAATCGCAATTATTAGAGCAAAAAGAACAATCTGAAAAAGGAAAACGTCGAGAAGCGATTATTTTAGACATTGCACAACAGTCAGATTTTGAGGTACCTGAAATTCTGATTGAAGCCGAAAAAGACAAAATGTTAGGAGCAATGAAAGATGACATTTCTCGAATGGGATTAGAATATTCTGCATGGTTAGAACACTCTGGAAAGACCGAAGAAGAAATGCGCTCAGAAATGACCAAAGACGCAACAGAACGTGCTCGGGCAGAATTGGTATTAAAAGAAATCGCAAAAGTAGAAAAAATATCTGCAAACCAAGAAGAAATGGATGCGCAAATTGCACAAATTAAACAGGCGCATCCAGATGCACCAGAAGACAATGTTCGTTTATATGTAGAAAACATTTACATCAACGAAGCAGTGTGTCAGTTTCTTGAGTCACAAAAATAGACACAAAGAACACAATTTCTGTGGACAATATAAGGATAAGTAACAAAAACCGGATTTATATCCGGTTTTTGTTTTTATGTCAAAAAAATAGCATAATAACGGATATATATCCCGTATAAGGGACATTTTCGTTTAAAAACACACTTTTGCCATTATGTACATAAATCTGTATAATTTCTCAACTATACATAAACTATATGACAATAACAATAACAAAAACATTTAAATTATCTTTTGCGCTATGTATGTTTTTCATCAGCATAATGAGTACCAATGTGGTCGCTCATGGGCAAGAGAAAAATATTACTGATGCATTAGCACAAGAATTATTAGCACAGCTATTACTAACAGAATTAGATAATATTGATGCGGCCAACCAGTCTGCGACTGATAGTTCGCGTGAGTGCCGCAACAGTCAAATTATGTCGTATTCTCCACTTCATAATTCACACGAGTCTCAGTTGCCAGAGTTTGTGTTTTATACAAACTCAGACATATATATTCCAAGTCTGGAGTTAACTATTAATGAAAAATCATACCCAGTTCAATATACAGAAATGCCTGACGGTTCATTCAAGGTACGTGCAGTCAACACTGACTCGATCACAGGCAACGTGTATGTTGCCATGGGGGCACAGTCACAGACTGTTGGGGCTTGTAATTCATTGTTATATACATCTTTCACAGTGCAAGAGAAACAGACAATAAGTACTGTAAATCAAAACAATACATCTTCTATTTCTGGAAATACTGCGGCAAATAACAGCGACACTACTGCTGAGACAAAAACCATAGTCGCAGTTGGTGATACAACTACATCACAAAACGAAAACAACACACAAATAATCGTTAATGTAGCAACAACGACAACTACCAATGTAGATGGTGGGGAGGAAAACAACACAAAAGGATTCTTTGCTTGGGTGTCTGGTTTATTTACAAATAACGAAAAAGCGAAAATTGAGAACAAGACAGACCTTGTTGCGGAAAGTGAAATATTGGTGAATGCTACGTCATCAACAACAAGCGAGGATAACACAGCTTTGATTACATCAGGTGTTGCAGCTGCTGGTGCCGTTGCTCTACAGAAAGCAAATATTGGGTCAGCACTTGAGGCAACAAAAAATTGCTCAACTGTTGGAGCCAACTGGTCATGGTATGTATACTTAGCGATAATATGGTTGTGGTTGGTTGCAGTGTGGGTTGCCATTTCATATTATGCAGAACCAGCATTCGGTACAGCACAGTATGCACAAAGACTGACTATTATTGCAATAGCATCAGCAGTAGGCGGACTATTACTTTGGTACGTGACTAATCCATGCTTTACGCACCCTTGGTTACCAGCAACATTTATAGCGCTAGCAATACTGTTGCATTGGCTATACTCTGAGGACGCTCATACAATATAGATAAAATAAAACACCCGATTTGTTCGGGTGTTTTATCTTAGGTAATCAAACGTGATACAATATATTATATGCAAAAAAGAAGAATTGTAATTATTGGTGGCGGTTTTATGGGAGTAAAGTGTGCTCTGGAGTTGTCTCGTGCAAATCTAGATAACACCAAAATCCGACTAATTACAGATAAAAGTAACTTTGAATACCACGGTGCACTATATCGATTGGTTGCCGGGAAATCTCCTATGGAAGTATGTTTACCGTTGAGAGATATCCTAGATGAATCTCGAGTTGAAATAATAATAGACAAGGCGATTGCGATCGATACCAAAGATCAATATGTAACAGGAGAAAGCGGCAGCACATATAATTACGACGATTTAGTACTAGGCCTAGGGGCAGAGACCAACTATTTTGGTATTCCAGGCTTACAAGAAAATTCATGGGGAATGAAAACCATTGATGACGCATTGCAATTAAAAAAGCATGTAATTCAAACACTACAGATGTGTCCTGCACAGGACCATGCAGAACGAACCAAGGCGCTGAACTTTGTAATTATCGGTGCGGGTCCAACAGGTGTTGAGCTTGCAGGTGAATTGGGTGGGTATGCCAAACAACTGATTGCGAATGCAAATCTTGATCCAAATCTTGTCAATATTGTTCTAGTCGAGAGATCGGACAGAATTTTACCAAAATTACACCAAAAACTTTCTAAAAAGATAACCAAAAGGTTACAAAAATTAGGTGTCGATGTACGAACAAGCTGCATCGTTGAATCACTAGAGAATGACGTTGTGACCTTGTCTGGAGAACCATTATCATCTTCAACAGTCGTGTGGACCGCAGGGGTCAAAGCAAACGCACTTGTAGACCAATTGGGTGCAGAACAGGACAGAATGGGTCGTATCAAAGTAAACCAGTATATGAATGCCCCGGGTTTAGAAAACGTATATGTCGGGGGAGACATCGCGTCGACTCAATGGTCGGGCATGGCACAGACTGCTATTAATGATGGTGTTTTTGTGGCCAATGCAATACGAAGAAAAATAACTAATCCAGATTCTGTTGCACGTATTTATTCTCAAAAAGAACCAATTTATGCTATCCCAGCGGGTCCGGCCTGGAGTGGAACTCAGTTCGGAAAATTAAACTTTTTTGGTCGTACTGGTTGGATGCTTCGACGACTGGTAGATTGGGTTGTGTTTATTAACTTTTTGCCTTTTGGCAAGGCATGGGCTGCGTTTCGGTCACATTATCATGTTCAAGACGATAATACTTGCTAAGCATAATCTATATACACAAAAACCACCCATTTGGGTGGTTTTTGTGTATCGCTATCTATCTATTTATTTTAATATTTTTCCAGACTTGTGCGGTAGGTAGACTGTATATTTTTGAGAATTCTTTTGCTGCTTTGTAAGAATTACCAGTGTTAAACCAATAGTCATCGGTTTTACCTTTGTATGTAACTGTAATAATGGTCTTGCCGTTTTTTACAGTAGTTGTAATTTTTGCAGCTTTTACATTAATTGCGCTGTCTTTGCGATCTAATTTACTGTAAGAAAATTTAGTGATTTTAGTTACCGATCGGATAGACATATCATGCTGTAGTGCAAGTTCGGCAAGAATTGCCGACTCTTGAACACCGTCAGTTTTAAATGGAGTCATCGAAGCACGATTTGATTGCACTAATACAGTGGGCACATTATTCTTATTATATGAAACAGAGACAGATTTAAGAGGATTTGATTCTGCTGCAAAGGCAAACGATGCAGAAAATAAACTAAGAATTAATAATGATGTAATTTTTTTCATGTTGTGAATATATAATTTCCGAACCATAATAATTAGATGCAATATCGGTTATGATATTCAGAGCCAGGAATTGTGTTTCTGTGTGTACGTTTCGTTCCTACAATTCATGACGTGCCAATAAACAATTTCTTACAAAATGTTTAACTGCCTATGATATTATTGTAAGATAAAGGCGTTTTATACGTCATGGAATATGAGCGAACACATAACACAACAATTTAATGACCTGTATGACGAATATTCAAACACCATTCTTCGGCTGTGTTTATACAAAACTAGCAACAGAGATACCGCACTGGATTTAACTCAAGACACATTTGTTAAATTATTTTCACACATACAAAACAATGGTCTTCCTGAAAATCCAAAATCATTTCTATATCAAATCGCCAGAAATACCATTATCGATCATTACCGTAAACACAGTACACAATCACTGGATGCAATCCTTGAAGAAGGATTTGATTTTGAAGAATCGACTTATGGTTATGACGCAAGTATCAATAATTCGCAGTACGGTATGGTTATCAATTGCATGAAACAATTAGATGAAAAATACCGCGAAGCAATATATCTGCGCTTGGTCGAAGATATGTCAGTAAAAGATATTGCGCTGATGTTGGGCATTAGCGAATCCAACACGTCGGTACGTATTTCTCGTGGTCGGGAACAGTTACAAAAAATGCTTGATTAATTACTATGAAATATTCACAAGAACAATTTAATAAAGACATTACCATACTGCAACAAGCAGAATTAAGCATGTCCGAACAGCGCCACATGAAGCAAGCAATATTGGGCACACCAAAGATAGGTATGCAGTCGCAACAGCAATGGAAGAAAATCGCAGCGGCTGGAACATTGTTTTTCTTTGGTTCAGCATCATTGGCATTTGGTGCTCAGTACAGTGTTCCGGGTGATATGTTGTATGAATTAGAGACAGAAATAATAGAACCCCTGGTTGGATTGTTGTATGACGATGAACAGTACGTTCAGTATCAACACGAACTTGCCATAGAACGCATCGAAGAAATAATCGAGATAAGAACAGAACACAATATAGTGCCGGCAGATCAGCTCGCTATAGCAGAGCAACAATTTGAAGAACATTTAATTGAAATAGAATCCGAGACACAATCAGATATGATGGCAACACATTCTGAGATGCGAACACAATACAATGTTTCTGATACCAATGACGCCCATCTACAGGCATCAGAATTAATAGCGTTGTTTGAATTTGCACTCCTAGCTGACCAAAATGATTTTATAGCACCAGAAGAAGTATCGATTGATGTATTGGCAGATTTAATGGATGAACAGGACAATCAGCAAGAAAGTAGTTTGAGCCAAGAGAACCCAAGATTAGAATTAAGTTCATATAGTCCAGACCAGGGCAATGAACCAACAAATGTAGTTAATGCAACCAGTATAGCAATCGAGGTGCTAGCAGATGTATCAACAAGCTCAACACAAATAATTAAAGCAACAGCAACAGCAACAGCAACAGCAACAGCAACAGCAACAGCAACAGCAACAATCAATGTGGACACATCTATCGGTGAAACTGTTGAATCAAACATCGAGATTGACTTGGTTCCAGGTGTTGGTTTGTAAGATAGGCCGCACTGATTCGTCTTGAATAATACGTACCACAATTACATGGTTTACATTGTTAATAAATAAAAATATTATGAAAATAACACACACACTGGGATTACTCACAACATCAGCACTCATTGCAGTCCCCGCATACGGAATGATTGAATTAGACGCAGAAGGTAATGCAATGACAAATGTCGATACAGGCAACAACACGAAAACAATGCAGATTACAAATCTATCTGCTGAAGTAGAAGGTGATACAACGTTAGATACCAACACAACAATTGATATGGACCCTGAAGTGCCAGTAGAATTAATTACAAACAGTAACACAGAGGTTGGAGTTGAAGCACAATCTGGTGTTCGAGTAGAGAACACACAAACCAATACCACGTCACAATCTCAAGGATCAGCGAAAACAACATTTTCAATAATGGGGCTTGGATCTCAAGAAAACGCACAAATACAATCAGCCGCGGCAGTGGAACAGTCATCTGACGCTAATGTATCTGTAAAAACATCTAATAATTCTGTTGTGGTTTCTTACAAAACACCAGTAAAAATTATGGGGCTGTTTTCTGCAAAGATGAATAAAAAAGCAGTTATAACTATTGATGAATCATCAAGTGTAACAGTTATGATGCAGCGACCATGGTGGTCATTTGTGGTATCTTCAGAGGTATCTGCACAAACTGACACTGAAATAGAATCTAATATCAAATCAAATATTACTAGTTCAAATCGAGTAGACGCATTTGTTCAAGCAGTGACTCAGGCATCAGCAGAGTTACGTGCTAGTGCTCAAATTCAAGCAAACGCAAATCTGTAAGATTACAGTCGTTGATTCGTCTTGGATTGTAGATGGTCTTTAGACAATACATAAACCAATCACAAAACACAAACTATTTACAAAAACCACCTATTTGGTGGTTTTTGTGTTGTGTATCTAGTACAAAAAAATATGGTGGCATGTAATAATAGAGAGTATAGTAACCATCAGTAGTAAATTATAAATTTTATGTATATTTACCAAACATTTAAAAAAAGTAGTTCATTGCTAACTTATACTGTATTTGCAGTTGTTTTGTCTTTAGTTGCTACACATAATGCATGGTTTGTAGTTAATTACGCACATGCGGTAGTGGGAGACGTCGATAACGATGGAATTCTTGATGCGGTGGATCCGGATGATGACAATGATGGAATTCTTGACGAGATTGAAAATCAGTATGCACAAGCAAACGCTATTTTAGACAATGGCGATTTTAACCAACCAGACGGGACCCCTTTTGAGCCAACAGCCAATCCTAAAAAAAATGCAAACAAGGTTCCAGCGCCGTGGGTAAAATATAATTCCCCAGACCTAAGTACTGACAGCACTGTTCAGTTTCATAGTGACGCTCAGACCAGAACATCTTTGGTTGGTTTTGATTCCTCGCCAACAGGGGGTTCATTCATGTCTATTCGAAGAAGTGAAGGATTCTATAATTCTTTGTTTGTCGTAGATGCAAATGAACCTGTTACGGTACGTATGGATTATACTGAATACGATATGGATGATGGCCAAATATTGGAAGACGTATTTGTAGAGGTCCGTCTTAATGCCACAACATCAGTATCAGGGATACTATTGGATACCATGGAAAACTTTAATACCTCTGGAGAGACTGCAGGGACATGGGGGAAAAGATATTTTCAATTTTTGCCAAGTGATCATGGTATAACTAGTAGCTCTTCAATTATTGTATTCATAGGAGGGTCAGCAGTATCTTCGCACGGTACTTTTGCGTTTATCGACAACCTAGAGGTTATAGTAGAGCCCCTAGACACTGACAATGACGGAGTTATCGATAGCGAAGACATTGATTCGGATAATGATGGTATCCCCGACAACATAGAGGCACAAACAACAGGTGGTTATGTTGCACCACTTGGTGATGCTGCAACTAATGGTGGCCTTGATAGTGCATATGGGGTTTTGGGAATCACAGACCCAATAACTACAAATGGATACTTGCCTGATTATGTTTCCACCGATTCAGATGGAGATGGTCTTTCAGACAGATTCGAAACATACAGGACTTCTGATGCTTCAGGAACTGACTCAGATGGTGACGGCCTATTAGACGATTATGATGGTGTCGATACATCTCCCGCGGGACTGTATGATGCAAATGATGCATATGTGAATCCTCAGACAGAGCTATTAGATATAGACGCAGATACTGTTGTTTCGTTCAGGGACCCAAACGAACAAATTCCAGTGCCTGATTTGGCAACGACATCTGATTCAGGAGTATTAGATATTGATAATGTAACCAACATCACAAATCCAACATTTACGGGCACATGTGTCAGCGGGTCTACAGTTAATTTGATTATCAATGGGGTTGTCTCAGTTGACAATGATACTTGTGTGGGAGGAGTGTATTCCATTACACCACCTACTGCACTAGTGAGCGGCACCACATTGATCAGTACAGAATTAGTATTAGAAGGCATGCAATTTGCCACCTCGTCTCAGCTATCTGTTTTTGTTGATACACAAGATCCAATCAGTTCCGCACAAATTGACACAGTCGGTGGGGTTGATGATCCAGAGATTACCGTGACAGCCTCAGATACACAAAGTGGGATTAGTTATTACGAATTTATATATATAGCAGACAATAATGCAGGGGGTGTAAATACAGCAACCACTTCGACTACATCGGTTTCAAATATAATTACTTTAGATCTTGATCCTGATGAGATGGTCCATAATGTAACAGTGGTTGTGTATGACGTGGCGGGAAACAGTTCGCAAATAGAGTTAGCATTTCCCCCAATCATTACCTTTACCACTGGAACTACTATTGCATCATCAACTATCAATGACGTAGTCTTTACCGTTGATACTCCTACAGATCAACCAGTGACTAATATTGTGTTGTCAGGACCTGCGTCAGTAGGGACAACACTGGACTGTATAGGAGCCGGAGGTGACACCACTGACCCATATAACGATATAGTGACCTGTACGGTCCAAGGTATCAGTAATACGGGAATTTTACAGGTCGATGCAACTGATAGTTCTAATGCCGCAGTTGGTAAAAATCAGTCATCGTATATTGTTGATACAACCCTTCCTGTTATCACAATAATGACTGATATTTCAGCAGGCCCATCATTGAGCGAAACTATTTCAGCTATGGCAACAGACGACTATTTGGCAACATCGTCACCATTACAATACGGGTTTAGTTCGGACGGGGTATGTAATGCTAGTGATAGCTACGATTTTACCTCTACCATGGGCCAGGTAATTACATTTAATAACGAAGACAATAACGGAGATTATGTATGTTATCGTGCACACGACTTGGCGGGGAATTACGCGTATGCAGTGAGTGCAAACCCATTAAACATTGACATAACTCCACCCAATTTAACCATTACAAATTTAGACGACGTTACTGTATCTTCAGATCAAACAAATTACACGGTCTCTGGGTTGTGCACAAACGGTGACGGAGTAGTCTCGATTAGTCTACCTAGTGCGTCGTCATCTGTTGCAACCAGTACTTGTGTTGGTGGCAGTTGGTCAGCGGTGTTTGATGTAACAGATATTCCCGAAGGAGATGACGTAATTTCATTGACCGTAACACAGTCAGATAGTGTGGGGAATCAAACAACCATAAATGGTCTGGCTAACAAGTCTCTAGTAGTAATCAGTACACCTACAACATCAGGTGGTGGCGGTACCCGTTACTATTGTCGCGACAGTTCTGCAACTAATTACTCTAACAGAAAAGGAAAAACAGATAATAGACTGTGTAAATACGACGACTCTGCAACAGAAGAAACAACTGACCTAATCAAAGACCTACTCAAAGAAATAGAAAATCAAACTAGTGGTAGTTCAAATACCAATACGCTTGATTCGGTCTGCGCACCATATTTGAAGGAAACTATTGCTATAGGTCGTTCAAACAACCCAGTCGAGGTTAATAAATTAATTGCGTTTCTCAATGACAAACAAGGAGAAAATTTGTCAGAAGACGGCACATATGACCAAGACGACTTTGCAGCAGTCAAACGATTCCAAGAAAAATACCGTGCCTCAGTTCTAGAACCATGGGGACTAGAACAACCAACAGGGTATGTGTTTCTTACAACTCGACTCAAGGTAAATTCATTTATGTGTAACAGACAACTGACCTGTCCTGTCTTTACAGAATTTAACAGTACTACAGAGAACACTGATTCGGCCGAGGTACGTATTACAAAAATACT
Source organism: Minisyncoccota bacterium (assembly GCA_020629435.1). Taxonomy (GTDB): domain Bacteria; phylum Patescibacteriota; class Minisyncoccia; order Phycocordibacterales; genus JAHDDI01. The sequence continues at coordinate 202 of JAHDDI010000001.1, read as the reverse complement.
TATGACAGAGCTTGGGTTCTATAGTGGTTCGATTAATACTCGATACGATTCGGGCATTCGGTCTGCGATAAAGAATTTCCAAGAAACCTTTAGACAAACTATGCTGCAACCATGGGGGCTGACAGCAGGCACAGGCTACAAATACAAAACTACAAACAGATTTATGAATAATCTGGTTGGGTGCAACCTACCGTCAGAGACA
>JAHDDI010000013.1:20088-22622 GCA_020629435.1 Minisyncoccota bacterium | reverse complement strand
GACGCATGTTGCCGTTATGGTTTGGTCGAAAAAAATACGGCCCACACCGCAACGAATGCGATGAGAAATATGTTGACTGCTTCGACAATATTTGTAGGAGGTTTAACCCCATATTGAAGTGATTTCAAGTAGTCAATGCTGTAATATGTCGTCACCAGAGTAGCAACAATTACTAATAAGCCGAACAGTCTACCGCTGTGCATAATATGTCCTTTCTAGACAAACATTCTGCCATTTTATAACACCTATTTATACAAAAGTCAATAATTAGATTAGTTAGATAATGTTGGTATAATGGACGATATGGGTGATTAGCTCAGTTGGCTAGAGCGCTTCATTGACGTTGAAGAGGTCACAAGTTCGAATCCTGTATTACCCACAAACTATAACAATATGACAGAAAAAACACTTTTTGAAAAAATTATAGATAGGGAGATTCCCGCAGATATTATCTATGAAGATGCTGACCATATTGCATTTTTGGATATTAACCCATTTGAAAAAGGACACACCCTGGTGGTGCCAAAAAAACCGTACGAAGTAATGATGGACATGCCAATTGACGAATATCAGCAACTACAGGCAATTGTGCACCAAGTTGCAACACACACAAACAAACAGTTGGGTGGGGGTATTAATATTCACCAAAATAACTATCCTATTGCCGCACAGGTTGTCCCACATGTACACGTGCATGTAATTCCACGTAATGAAGTAAAAGACACATACCGTTCAGATAATCATATTGGTTCATATGATTCAGAATCAGAAAAATTGTCTTTTGTAGAAAAACTGAAACTAGGGTAAAATAGCAGTCAACTTACACACCATGAACACAGTCAACGATTACGCACAAACACTATTACACATGTCACAGGAAAATCCTGATAATTTTCCTGTTGATAATTTAGTTGGATTGCTGCAAGCAAAAGGTCAGTACAAAATGCTACCTGAAATCATACAAAAATATCAACAACTATTAGAACAAGAATCATCAGACAAAACCACACTGATTGTTCGAGACTCATCAGTGATTACAGACATGCAATCACAATTAGATTTGCACGCGGAACAGTTCGGAACGGAGTACAAAGTAGTCGAAGACAAAAATATCGTAGGCGGATTTATTTTAAAAAATAAAACATCAATGATAGATAACTCATACAGGTCAAAGTTATTGGTCATGTACAAAAAGCTAATTGCTTAGTAACTGAAAAACCCCTCACGTGTGCGTGGGGGGTTTTTGAGTATTTCTTTCTACCTCATCAATTATTTCGACAGCCGACGTAACCATTGATACATTTTCCATCAATAAGGCAATGTCAAAACCGAAGCGTATCGAACGATCAATCAGCAACTTGGTTCTTTTTCTCTTACTTAGTCCGCCTATGAACTTACTTGGCGAAAGATCGTCGATCTTGAGATGAGCTTTCTGCCATTTCCTCACCTGACCAACGAAATCAATTTTTTCGCCGATAGACTGAAAGAATGGCTCCTCAGTTGTTCGAACTTCTGAAATAGTCATAAAATGATCATCCTTATATTTGGTTGACATACTAACACAATGTATGTGCTAAATGAATACACAAAAATAGTTGTGATTCTCGCTGGTTCATCTACAATTAATAGTGTTAGTAGTAATTAATTTAAATTTGTATGGCCATTACAGATAAACAAATCGCTGATATCGAAAAATACGATAAAAAAGTGAACATGAAATTAGCAAATGCTTTGTACCGAAGACTTGCTGGTGCGCTTGCGCGACCTGATGCACGACTAGTTGCATTTGGTGACGCAAAAGAAGTTGCACGAGTTCGAAACGGATTTATCAAAAAGACACTAGAAGTGTCTGATCGTAAAAAAGCAGATGCAGCACTAGAAGCTGTTGCAACAATGATGAAAAAAGACCGATCTAAATCGCGTCTGACAGCATATTACTTGCTGGCTCAAGAACTACGAAAAGCAAATAAAGTTACATAAAATTGTTCGTAAAATAAATAAGTAAAAAACCAGCATAACTGTTGGTTTTTTACTTGCAATTATCTATATTTCCAGTAATATACTGCGCATTATGGCACAAAAAACATTACGAATGATTCAGTCCCCATCAGGGCATGTACGGTACACACGTAAATCAATCAAAGGAGATAAAGCGACTCAAAAATTATCTTTGAAAAAATTTGATCCGATTACGCGTTCACACCAACTGTACAAAGAAATCAAAAAACTACGAAGCATCAAAAAGAAAAAATAATTTCTTTAAACAAAAACCGAATATATTCGGTTTTTGTTTTGTTCTTTATTTGCTATAATCGTGCCACAAACTTAATGGGCGATTAGTTAAGTGGTATAACTTCGGTCTCCAAAACCGATGTCGGGAGTTCGATTCTCTCATCGCCCGCTTTAAAACAATGATCCCAGACTGCAAGTCTGGGTGATTTGTTTTAACGGAAGATTGAGAATCGAAAAGAACCGTCGGTATACAAGACGAGACACTAGTCGAGTACTTGTCGACGGTGACGTGGTCAGGGCCG
>JAHDDI010000013.1:17145-19988 GCA_020629435.1 Minisyncoccota bacterium | reverse complement strand
TATACAAGACGAGACACTAGTCGAGTACTTGTCGACGGTGACGTGGTCAGGGCCGCAAGACGAAGTCGAAGCGGATGGTGACCGATTCTCTCATCGCCCGCATTAAAAAACCACCTTGGGTGGTTTCTGACTTCCTATAGTCATTGGTTATTGACCAATAACTCGTCTAGGATATTTCGAATTGTGTTTGCTGGAATAGCAAAGCCAATATTTTCGGTCCCATCTGCTACTGCAACATTCATACCAATCACGTTTCCATTAATGTCCAACAGTGGTCCACCAGAATTTCCAGGGTTAATTGCCGCGTCCGTCTGGATTAGTCCATCTAGTATCTGAGACCTCTGAGATAATTCATCGGTTGCGCTAATATTTCGAGCCAGTCCAGAGACAACACCAACAGATACACTGTTTGGGAATTCAGCCAATGCGTTACCAATGGCTATTGCGGTCTGACCTAGTTGTAGGGTATCTGAATTTGCAAATTGTACTGATTGCATGGGCTCGTCATTTTGAACACGCACAATAGCCACATCAATTTCAGGATTACGATACACAACAATAGCAGGGAAGACATGGCCGTCTGTATCTACAACACTATAGTTCACCCCAGTTTGAGACACCACATGATTGTTCGTCATAATATATCCGGTCGAGTCTACTACAAATCCACTACCGCCACCGACAGCAACACGTTCAGTACCAACTTGAACTGATTCGGGTATTAATATCTCACGACCTCTAAAGCCAGGAAATGATCGATAATATTGTTCATACACAGGAACGTCAGCTGTTACGGTAATAGACACCACAGACGGCAGCACGTCAGCAATCACAGTGGGTATTGTCTCGCTGTTGGATAATAAATCTGTTGGCAGTGAATTTTGTGGCTGTTGATACACAGAGTAATACCATACAATTCCTAGTACGATGGTACTTGTCACCAGTATATTGATTATTGTTGCAATGATTTGCTTCATAACCTAAGTATACTATTGTAAAGAATAAAACAAGACACAGGTTGATTTTGTAGAATTGCATATTATTTAATTATCCCGTAGGATAAAAATAGGTGAACAATCAGGAGAAAGATCAATGAAATTATTTATTTGCATTATCATGTTATCTTTTGCGGTGCTACCGGAAGTGTCACGTGCACAAGAGAGCCCACCTGAGTGGCTGACAAAATGCATGCAAGACGCACACAAAGTGTTTATTGCTGAGCAACCGACCCGCGCCGCAGTGGACCGTTTTGTGGATCAAAATGCCGTCCTGCAAGACATGCGCAACCAAACGTCGTATTCTGACCCAAACGGGGTCATTGATTCTGCGCTGAATTTTGCGCAATATGTACATGGTCGCGCTCAAGAACGAGCAGATTCTGACAATACGATTCGCATTCACAGCATCAGAAATAGTCACGGCAGAACTCATATTCGTGCCAGTATCGGACAGGGACACGACTCAATTTCTGTGCGACTGACCCTGGTCGCAAACACTTGTCAAGGGACAAATTTCATAATCGAAGGCGTCCTGGGAATGCGCGACAGGATTCCACGGACATAGATGTTAACCGGGCCGCCCACATGATGGGCGGCCTGTTTCTTTTTGAATAGGTGAGGTGGTGGTAAAGATTTTGATTCTTGAACTGTTTGGTAGGGAATCGGTCACCAACTTTGGTCGATTCCTCCCTCGTTCTCGACCCCGCCGGGTCCGACAAGTAGTCTCGATTCCTCGACTCTTGTATACCGGACCCTTTTTTCGATTCCCGTCGCAGAACAGACGATAATAATCAAAAGACACCCATGCGGGTGCCTCTTGAATTATCGTTGCTGCTGGACAGGGAATCGAACCCCGATTGACGGTACCAAAAACCGCAGTCCTACCGTTAGACGATCCAGCAAGATGTCCAATACTGTTTAGAACAGTGAAAGCATTATATTCATATATTATAGTTTTGCAACAGTCTGATCCACAATTTGTTACACTACGGGTTATGAAAAACAAAGACATAGTACCAAACTGTTTTTACAGAATTAGCACCAAGGCGTTAGTCTTGAATGAGACAGGTGATAAATTTATGATTGTTCGCGAAGATAATGGTAAATGGGAATTACCAGGTGGTGGTCTGGATTGGGGAATGACACCGCAAAATGATCTGCCCCGTGAAATTAATGAGGAAATGAATCTGTCCGTCATATCGGTTGCAGACAACCCTGTGTATTTTTTCACTTTTCAACACGACCGAACTGGGACATGGTGTGCAAATATTATGTACGAAACAAAGTTAGAAGACTATAATTTCACACCATCCCGAGAATGCTGCGAAATCATGTTTATTGGACCAGGAGAATTACCAGATCAGTATTATTCAAATGTGCCACCACTGTCCAATATGTTTGACCCCAACAATCACAAATAAAAAAGCCCCATTTGCAGCCGGGCTTGCTGTGGTCGTTTCATCGACCAGAATTTAGTCCAACGTCAGAGACGTAGGCTTTGCATAGCTTGTAGATTGGACGACTTTTGTCATCAAATAGTTGCTTGGCAATTTCTGCTTTTGTTTCTGGTGGTACTTTTTCATCACAAACATCCTGTGTTTATTTGTAGGGTGATTTTCGCTTCGCGTTCGCAAGCTTTCGAGTGCCAGAGTCGTGATGATGCATTGTCCGAAACATTTTTCGAATCGCTTCGTCAGATAGTTTTTCCATAACAGTCTCCTTTACACAATAATACCTTCTTGTAGATAATAATTCCAGTATAAAAACACAATAAAGACAAGTGTGCTTGCCAGGTCAGTTGGTATAATTATTTGTATGCGTGACAGGTATGCAAAAATAAACCAA
>JAHDDI010000013.1:6479-17045 GCA_020629435.1 Minisyncoccota bacterium | reverse complement strand
CAGGTCAGTTGGTATAATTATTTGTATGCGTGACAGGTATGCAAAAATAAACCAAAAAATAAAATGAACATTATAAAAATAAACAGCGTGCTGATGGCCGTGGTATTCACTACAGTTTCACTGGTGCCTGTGACTACTGATGCAGAATTCCGCTGCTACGAATCACGCTCAATGTGTGAAGACATAGAAGAATTGGGAGACCGAACAATCCGTGATTTCGCACAGCCTGTTTTTCTGGCGCACAACACAGAAGATTTAGTTGATACTTGGGGTGCTGCTCGCAGTAACGGGGGAACACACGAAGGGACAGATATACTGGCACCTCGTGGCTCGATGATAGTCATGCCCACCGACGGAGTAGTAGACCGAACAGGTGTTAGTGGGTTTGGGGGAAATCATGTCTTTGTTTATATAGGCGGTGGCGAGAAATTATATTTCGCGCACCTCGATGACTGGGCTGACGGTTTGTCTGATGGTGACGTACTAGAAAAAGGAGACTTGGTTGGATATGTGGGAACCAGTGGTGCGGAATATGCGCCGCCGCACCTGCACCTAACTATCTACAAAGATGGCGAACCGTCTAATCCATATCCACGCATGGTGGATGAAGAGTGGACACTAAAAGAAAAAATGAACGCACTGGACCAGATAATTGATAACGACAGAAACAGTAGTGGCCTAGCAGAAGAATTATATGAACAACACAAAGACTTATTTGACCAAGCAGAACAAAAAAACATCCGTTTACCAGGCGAGATAAGAGACCTTTTAGATGATCAAGATACGGATGTCCAAGACAAACAAAACGAACTGGAGGAAGAGTTATTGGAAATGTTACAAGACATTCAAGACGAACAAGAGCAAACAGACGAATCAGTAACTGCAGTGTCTAGCTATGCACTATTTGAAAAAAATATTTCTCAAGATTCTAGTGACGAAGACGAAATCAAACGATTACAACGGTTTCTTAATGAATCAGAGAACGCAGACTTAAAGGTCAACGGTGAGTTCGGCAGCGACACCCTTGATGCGGTCATGGATTTTCAAAATAAATACAAAAAACAAGTATTAGATATATGGGGGTTGGAATCTGCTAGTGGCTTTGTCGGTCCAACAACACGACTACGGATGAACTTTATGATTCAAGCAGGAGACAGTTCGCGTCAATGTCCGGTATTCGACCAATACAATAGTCGAACACAAAATACTAATTCAAATGAAGTGAAGCTGACAGAAGAATTATTAAAAGAATTAGGCTTGTTCAACGGCACACCAGACAAACAATGGGATACCGACACACACAGAGCCATGATTGCATTCCAAGAACAGTTTTCTGCTACTATGCTGAAACCATGGGGATTAACATCGGGAACAGGATACAAGTACAAAACAACAAACAAGTTTATGAATTACCTGCGTGGGTGTGACACAGGAGAAGTGGATTTGGACGGAAAGGGTACATTTGATTTTTGATAACAAAATTTGAATTCAACAAAAAAAACACCGCAAGGTGTTTTTTTGTTGAATTAGATTAGATTTAACGTATACTATCCGACATTATGTCACAAGGCGGCCGCAATGCAGGAGTCATATCGTTTACCGATGTCTTCTATGAACACAACGAACAAAAACCTATTTTACGAAACACATCGTTCACTATTCGACGTGGTTCAAAATTAACACTAATGGGACAAAACGGTGCAGGTAAATCAACTCTGTTTCGGTTAATCACCGGCGAGCATCTACCGGATGAAGGTCAGGTAAATATTATGAACGGAACCACGATTGCTGTTTCACGTCAGGTTATACCCCGAGATGAAATGGACCTGACAATCCGACAATTTTTTGAAAAGTGTTTTAAAGAAAAAGTGTATGCGATTGACCCTATGATCGACAAGGTATTAGAGGTAGTGAACCTGGTTCCACACGCAGACGTTGCAGACACATTTAAAGATCGGATAGTTGGTTCATTTTCTGGGGGACAACAAGCGCGATTGTTGTTGGCGTCAGCGTTGATTCAAAACCCAGATGTGTTACTGCTCGACGAGCCTACCAACAATTTAGATGTTGCCGGGATTGCCTATCTGACTGATTTCTTGAAATCATATAAAAAAACGGTAGTAGTTATTTCCCATGATGCAGATTTTTTAAACGCATTTACCGAGGGAGTACTGTACTTGTCCGTACAAAACCGAAATATTGAAAAATACGACGGTAACTATCATGACGTAGTCGAGCAGATTGGATTACAGGTGGCCAAGGAAAAACGAAAAAACGCTCAATCAGAAAAAGAAATTCAAGCAAACAAAGACAAGGCTAATTTCTTTGCCAACAAAGGAGGAAACATGCGTATGGTCGCAAAACGCATGCGTGAAAAAGTAGAAGACTACGAAGCAAACAAAGTTGATGTTCGAAAAGAAGACAAGACAATTCGAAACTTCACTATTCCAGTACAAAAATCAATTCCGTTGAATGTTTTAAAACTTTCTTCGTACAAAGTAATCAAAGATCACAAACCAGAAACACTAGAATGTGACCTGACATTTCAACGTGGTCAGCATTGGCTATTGATTGGTCCTAATGGGATTGGTAAAACAACCCTGCTAGAGTCATTGGCATCAGGTCATGCAACAGGCGAAGAAATTGCTGACGGTGTAGTAGTGGGATATTACCGACAAGATTTCTCGAATCTGGATTTTGAACAAACTGTATTTGAATGCCTGATGTCAGTTATGGGACGTCGTCCTGAGCAAGAAATGCGTTCTGTGGCGGCTGGTTTCTTGATTACGGGAGATTTGATGGGTACAGAGATTAAGTATCTCTCAGAAGGTCAAAAAGGACTGGTTGCATTTGCACGATTAGTGTTGTTGGAGCCAGGATTGTTAATACTTGATGAGCCGACTAACCATATTAATTTCCGACATATCCCGGTGATTGCAAAAGCACTAGATGAATACCAGGGAACAATGATGTTGGTCTCACACGTAGACGAATTTGTCGACCAGATTCAAATCGACGAAGTTCTGGACTTGGCCCGACCTCCTGTGTCTCGAAGACGAGAAACAAATATCTAATAGAAGCAGAGGCTTCTATTTTTGTTATAGTAAAAACATGTCTACAAAAAAACTATCAATGTATATTTTGATTTCGCTGGGTTCGTTTACTGGTGGTTATATAATGAAATTATTAGGTGCGCAGACCATGAGTGGATGGTGGTTTATCGGAACAATTATTGGAATGATTGCAGGTGTTTATGTTTTTATAAAAATGGGGCAGTGGGGTCAATAATTATACAAAACAAAAACGACCACCTGGGTCGTTTTTGTTTTGTGTAATTGATTTACGCTTTTTTCTTTTTATCTAGAATAAATGTTAATGCCATCCCGCGTTTTGTTCCACGTCCTGTTCGTCCTATTCTGTGTACGTATTCGTCGAAACTGGTTGGGAGGTCATAGTTGATAACGTGAGTCACGTCATCAACATGAATCCCACGCGCTGCAACGTCCGTTGCACATAATACTTGTGCACGTCCATTTTTGAAATTCTGTAACGCGCGTTGTCGTTGTGGATGAGACTTATTACCGTGAATTGATTCTGCCCGGATATCATCAGCTATTAATTGCTTAGATAATTTTTCGACACTATGTTTCATGGCACCAAAAATTATGACTCGAGCATACTGTTTTTTGTCTTGTAACATTGTTTTGAGTGTCTCGTATTTGTCATCTGAAGTATGCGGCACAATGTCCTGTTTGATGCTGTTTGTCACATCTTTTTTCTTTACCGAAATTGTTATCGGGTCAGTTAAAAATTCACCAACTAATTTTTCGATTGCGGGCGCCATTGTTGCCGAGAAAAATAATGTTTCCCGGTCCTTGGGAGTCATGGACATAATTTTTTTCATGTCAGCAATAAATCCCATATCCAACATTCGGTCCGCTTCATCCAATACTACAGTTGTAATTTTTTCGGGCTTGAAGTCTCCACGGTCTAATAGGTCCATAACACGACCTGGTGTTCCAATAATAAATTGGTTTTTCTTTTTCAGACCACGTATTTGCGGTCGAATGTTGACTCCACCTACACATACAGTTGAAAATATTTTGAATCCTTTTCCTAGTTTAGTTAGCTCATCATCGATTTGGATTGCCAATTCACGTGTTGGTGTCAAAATCAAAACAGACCGACCCCAGTCGTGTGACATTTTTTCTATCAGAGGTAACAAGAATGCTGCCGTTTTTCCTGTCCCAGTTTCTGCCAATCCGATCACATCATGTCCCTCCATAATATGGGGGATGATTTGGTCTTGAATAGGTGACGGGGTCACGATGCCCATAGACTCTACTGTGTCAGAAATTTTTGCTGCAAATCCAAAATCTTTAAAAGTGTGTTTTGCAACGTATACCTCTTCTTTGATTTCTACCGGGTTGGTATTGATAAATGATGACGGGTCAAAAGTGGGCTGTTTACGACCACCTCCACCTCGATTACCACCACCTCCACCACTTCGACGTCCACCCTGGGGACTACGTGATGATGATGTTTTGGGTCCAGAAAATTTTCGTTTTGGTTTTCCAGAACCTTTTCCTCCACTACTGCTAAATTTTTTGCCAGCACTCTTGGGTCCAGATTTTTGAGGACGTGGCGCGCTATTCCGGCCAGGCCGGTTTATTTGTTCCATATTGTTTTTATTAGTTTGAAACGAATTATTCGTTTCGGGGCGTGTAGGAGATAAAGAGAGAAGACAGTGTAAATGTTTTCAATAACATGAGAGCCCCACACAAGTTCCTCTAGTTAGCGACAACAATATAATAAATTTGTAATATGTCAAATTTGTTTGTTAATAACATATTGGGATATTAACAACCTAGCGGTATAATGAATTGTATAGAAACAAGTCTTCGTTTCTTGTCAATAACTTTAACTAATATAATTATTATGTCTTTAACTATAAACAAAAAAACAGTTCTTGCTGTGACCCTCGCTATGGTGATGGTGGTGCTCATGGGAGCCCAAAACACATACGCTGCATCATGTACATTTACACGTTCTTTATATGTGGGAGTATCATCTGGAACAGATGTACAGTGTCTACAACAGTACCTGAATGCAAATGGGTATTCTATTACAAGTTTCGGTGCCGGGTCTGCTGGTAACGAAACTACACGATATGCTGGACTAACAAAAGCAGCGGTATTGCGATGGCAATTGGCCAATAATATCTCAGGAGCAAATGGGGTGTTTGGACCAAAATCACAGGCAGTGTATCGGTCACTAACTGCAGGAACAACATCAACAGGTTCAAATACAACTACATCAACAGGAACAGGAACAGTCAGTAGTTCTTTGGTGGAGCGTATCCAAAATTTGGTAAAAAGCGCAATCATTGAAATTGAGAATACCCAAAAGATGATAGACGATTCATCAAAAAACACAGATGACGCTCAAGAGAAAAAAGATAAGGCGACAGTTATATTATTTGATGCAATCTTTGATTTGTTTGCAAACAAATACACTGACGCAGTAACCAAGGCTGGACAGGCTATCACACAAGCCAAATCAGCTCAAACTGAAATTGGTGGTTCAAGTTCATCAGACAGTTCGGTTTCAAAATCTGACGCACAGGACGCTATTGATGATGCACAGGATGCCATCGCTGACGCGGAAGATGTAATTAAAGATGCAGATGACGATGGAGACGATGTTGATGAAGCAGAAGACACATTGAAAGACGCAGAAGACAAACTGGAAGAAGCTGAAGACGCATTTGATGACAAAGATTACGAAGATGCTGAAGAATTAGCACAAGAAGCAGAAGAATTGGCACAAGAAGCAGAAGACGCAATTGAGGAAAATGATGCAAGCGAAGACTATGACGAAGACGAAGATGGAGCACAAGACGCTATCGATGACGCACAAGACGCTATCGATGACGCACAAGACGCTATCGATGACGCAGACGATAATGGAGACGACGTTGATGAAGCAGAAGAATTGTTGGAAGAGGCTGAAGAAAAATTAGAAAAAGCAGAAACAGAATTTGATTCTGAAGATTACGAAGACGCAATCGATTACGCAGTAGATGCTATTGAACTAGCAGAAGAAGCTGAAGACGCAATCGAAGCATCAGATGGTGACGAAGACGACGCGCAAGACGCGATTGACGACGCAGAAGACGAAATCAAAGACGCAGAAGACGCGATTGACGACGCAGAAGAAGACGGAGATGACGTAGACGATGCAAGAGACACACTAGAGGACGCTGAAGATAAATTACAAGACGCACAAGATGCATTTGATGACAAAGATTACGAAGACGCTGAAGAATTAGCCAAAGAAGCAAAAGATCTAGCTCGAGACGCTGAAGACGATATTGAAGAACTGGATGAAGAAGACCAGGCAAAACAGCTAGAAGAAGAAGCACAAGACATGTACAAAGATGCTGACGATGCAATCGAAGACGCTGAAGACGCAAACGGTGACGAAGACGATATTGATGAGGCAAAAGAACTGTACCAAGATGCAAAACAATTGTGGCGAGATGGTAATGAGAATCTGGATGAAGAACGATGGAGCCAAGCAATTGACGACTTCGAGGAATCAATCGAAAAATCAGAAGACGCAATTAAAAAAGTTAATTAAACAACAAAACTCGCTGCGGCGGGTTTTTTGTTTGTATTACTGTTTTTATTGTGTACAATGCTCTGTATTAATTCGCAAGCATACTTGGGAATTAACTATATTAATCGCGACGAGGAAATAAAATAATATCTATGTCAGAAAGTTTTACTATTAAACGACGTGTTCACGGGCGCCCAAGTGGTGGTTCTGGTGGAGGCAAAAAGAAATCAAACAGTTCAGGAAAACGGTCAGGATCATTTGGTCGAAACAGACGAGGACGAGGAGGGCGAGGCAAGGCAGATAAGTCTATCCCAATTGAAAAATTTATTAATAAAGTCGACCCCAATAAAATTTTGGACGAAGAAGCATACGTGCCAACCAATACGTATGCAGATTTTCCATTTGAAAAACGTGTGCGTCAGGCAGCAGACAATAAAGGCTACGTAACACCAACACAGATCCAAGACAAGGCTATTCCAGTAGCCATGAAGGGGCAGGATATTGTGGGGCTGTCTGCAACTGGTACCGGAAAGACAGCAGCGTTTTTACTGCCAATTTTACACCGATTGTTCATGTGTCAGATTCGTAAGGCACTGATACTAGCACCAACACGTGAATTAGCAATTCAAATTAACGATGAATTGCACGGACTACATGGACGACGGATGCAAGTATTCTCGACGGTTGTAGTTGGAGGTGTGCCCGCATTTCGACAAATTAAACAGTTGCGAAAACAAAACCATATAATCGTTGGGACACCAGGGCGAGTGATGGATTTGATGAAGCGTGGAGAACTAGACCTGTCAGAAATGGACGTTGTGGTGCTTGATGAAGCAGACCGAATGTTAGATATGGGGTTCATAGATGATATGCGTTATGTAATGCAACATGTACCTGAGGTGCGACAAACACTGTTTTTCTCGGCAACCATGTCAAAAGAAATTGAATTATTGATTAGTGAATTCTTGACTAATCCTGAAACAATCTCAGTTAAGACACGTGATACATCTGAAAATGTTGATCAAGACGTGGTTCGTGTAAATGGACGCAGCAAGGTTGATATTTTGGCGGAACTATTAAAAAACAAGGAAATGGAAAAGGTAATTGTCTTTAGTGACACCAAGCGAGGTGCTGAACACTTAATGAATGAACTGCATATTCAAGAAATATCAGCTGACGCATTACATGGAGACAAGGACCATTGGGCGCGACAAAAATCATTGAAAAATTTTGTTGAAGGGAAAACTCGTGTATTGGTATGTACTGATGTTGCTGCACGTGGAATCGATGTCAAAGGAATCACACACGTGATTAACTATGACACTCCGACCAACTATGACGACTATGTTCACCGAATTGGACGAACTGGTCGAGCAGGGCAAATGGGACATGCACTGACATTTATTGACTAAATAAAAACTAAAAACCTCAGAGCGCTGCTTTGGGTTTTTGTATATTCTATTTTTTTGATATGCTTAGAACAGGTCTGCAACTGTTGCAGATGCTTTGTGAAGAGGAAACATTATGTTTGAATCAACCAATATTAAGCCTTCACGTGGAGAACCTGACCCAGAGAATTCTGGAACAATCGGGCCATGGTGAAGCCAGCTCGTTCGCCAGCACACCCGTCTGACGATGACCCGCGGGTTTAAGTGATCCACTAAGGTCTAACGATACCACTGCGCGCGAACCACACAGGTTCGGGCGCGGTTTTCTTTTGCTATAATACAATTATGAAAAATTTTAAACATATTTTGTACGTTATTTTAGGGCTTGCTGTTGTTGGTTTAGTTGTCGCAATGTTGTTGTTAGCCAAACAATCAAATACACTGGTAAATTTTGCTACAAATTTTGACGAATGTGTTGCAAATGGAAATCCAGTCATGGAGTCGTATCCACGGCAGTGTCGTGCAGAAAATGACACAGTATTTATTGAAGTAATCGAAAACAGTGCGATTGACCAAAACATTGCCGACGAATACAGCGTCAATCCAGAAAATTATCCTGTCATCGAGACAGTGATAGTTGGTCCGGAAAAGGTCGACTGTGTGGGTGTGGGACCTATGTCGTGTTTAGTGGTAAATGGAGAATATTTTTATGACCAGATTGATGAATTTGAACACCAGTCGGGATATGAATATGAGTTACAAGTAGAAAAATCTTTGGTTTTTGGAACAACTAGTCCCGACATGATACCCGCAGATGCAGGGATATTTACCTACAAATTAGAAAAAATAATATCTCAAAACCCGGTGTTTCAGGCTGCTGGATCGAATAATGACAACAAAGACACAATGACAAAAAAATGTGTTGCTGCTGGGTGCAGCAGTCAGTTGTGTGTTAGCTCAGACAACGCAGACATGATGACCACCTGTGAATTTTTGCCACAATATGCATGTTATAGAACAGCATTGTGTGAGGTACAGCAAACAGGTGAGTGTGGATGGACCGAGACCAAAGAGCTACAACAGTGTTTACAAGACCCTACTAATTTTGAAATATAGATAATTAATTCTTGTGTTAAAATAGTTTTATTATGATTACAGCACCTAGTGGAACAGTTTATTACCCAGTCATTGGATTAGAAATTCATGCAGAAATGAAAACCAACAGCAAAATGTTTTGTCGTTGTAAAAATGACCCATTTAATGCAGAACCTAATATGCATATTTGTCCTATTTGTACCGGACAACCTGGTGCATTACCAACTGTAAATAAACAAGCAGTTGAGAACGTATTACTGGTAGGAGCTGCGATTGATGGGCAATTGGCTGACTTTACAGAATTTGACCGAAAAAACTATTTTTATCCTGATATGCCCAAGGCGTATCAGATTTCTCAGTACAAATATCCGCTTGTATCAGGTGGTTTACTGAACGGTATCGAGGTTACTCGTATCCACATGGAAGAAGACACAGCAACATCTATTCATGCCGACGGTCAGACATTAGTCGACTATAACCGGTGTGGAGTACCGTTGATGGAGTTGGTAACAGAGCCAGTAGTAAATGACGCAGAGACGGCTATGGCGTTTGCACGGGAACTACAGTTGCTAATTCGAACCTTGGGTGTTGGAGATGCAAACCTGGAAAAAGGAGAAATGCGTATCGAGGCCAATATTTCGGTAACCACCGACCCAGAACGAAAACCAGAAAATTTTCGTCCAGCAGTAGAGGTAAAAAACTTAAATAGTTTTAAAATTGTTGGTGCAGCAATTGAGTTTGAGATTGCACGACAAATCGAACTGTATGAGAACGACGGAGAACAGCCAAAAGAAACCCGAGGATGGGATGAAAACAAACAAGAGACATTTTCACAACGAACCAAAGAGACTGCAGACGATTATCGGTATTTCCCAGACCCAGATATTCCAAAATTTAAATTATCTGAGATCCCAGAACTGCAGTCTGATGCGTTGCGGGCGCAGTTACCTGAATTACCATGGATAAAACGTGATAGATATACCAAAGATTACGCGCTACCGATAGAGACAATTGATTTCTTTCTGAATAACCAAAATTCAGATGCGTTGTTTTCTGGTGCGATCGCCGGGATGACTGATGCTAAATTGGTCAAAAAAGTAGCAAACTATGTAACGTCTGACCTAGAGGGGTTCCACAAAGACAACAGTATTGAAGGGTCAATAATTAATGTTGCTCCGTCAGCATTGTCAGAATTGATTTCCATGATTGATGCAGGAGAACTGTCGTCGCGAGGTGCTAAAGATACATTATTAGAATTATATAAAAGCGGGGGATCAGCACGAGAAATCGCGGTATCTAATAATTATATTCAACAGAATGATGAAGGTGCGATGCGTGAACTGGTGATCAAATTAATTACCGACAACCCAACACAGGCACAAGAGTTGCGTGACGGAGCAGACAAATTAACTGCATTTTTTGTAGGGCAGGCAATGAAAGAATCACAGGGAACTGCAAATCC
>JAHDDI010000013.1:1312-6379 GCA_020629435.1 Minisyncoccota bacterium | reverse complement strand
TATACTTCTCGGCATATTTTGGCTACTGTCTTTATTATCAGTCAATTATATATAAACAATTTATGGCAACAATTAATCAATTAATCCGAAAAGGACGAAAACAACGAGTCACAAAATCCAAAGCACCAGTGCTAGGGATGGGATTTGATTTGTTAAAAAACCGACCAACACAATACGCATCTCCATTCAAACGAGGAGTATGTGTAAAAGTAACAACTGCAAACCCACGTAAACCGAACTCGGCTGTGCGTAAAATTGCACGTGTACGACTGACAAACGGTAAAGAAGTTACAGCGTACATCCCAGGAGAAGGACACAATTTACAAGAACACTCTGTGGTATTAATCCGTGGAGGACGAGTAAAGGACATTAACGTTCGATACACAGTAGTTCGAGGTAAATTGGACGCAACATCAGTTGATGCACGTCGAAATGCACGATCTAAATACGGTGCTAAAAAACCAAAAGGAGAAGGATAGATCAAAACATTATTGAACAAATATACGATATAGATAACGAATAAATAATATGCGAAAACCACACAAAAAAATTAATCACTTGGTTGAAGACCGAGTGTACGGATCAAAAAAATTGTCACAATTTATCAACTACATTATGTGGGATGGTAAAAAGACTATTGCCGAAAAAATTGTTTACGGTGCATTAGATATAATCGCCGAAAAAGAAGACGTCAAAAACCCAATTGTTATTTTTGAAGAAGCAATGAAAAATGCTGGTCCAGAAATGGAAGTAAAATCACGACGAGTTGGGGGAGCTAACTATCAAGTACCGATTCCTGTTAAAGTAGAACGGCAAACATCACTTGCAATGCGATGGATTATCGATGCTGCTCGAAACGGAAAAGGTAAATCAATGGCTGAATTATTGGCTGACGAGTTAATTATCGCAAGTAAAGGAGAAGGGACAGCGGTAACTAAAAAGATCAATACACACAAAATGGCAGAAGCCAACAAAGCATTCGCACACTTTGCTTGGTAGCCATTTGGCTCAACTAAAAAGCGACCCATTCGGGTCCTTTTTACTTGATTGCCAAATGGTTTGCAGAGCAAAGCAAATTGATTTGCTTTGCGTCGCTTCAAGTGTGTGGTTGTTTGGAAATATTACTGGACTAAAAAGACACCCGTTAGGGTGCTTTTTTACTCCAGTACCAATTGGTTTGCACAAACCAAATAAATTTTTCTCTAGAATTTTGACGTACAGTAGCTCAGAATAATCGTTCGGGTATCAGGTTTATGGTATTTATAAATACACTGTGTAATATCGTTAATAAAAACCCTTGTATTTTTGCGCAGAGAACATTACAATAGATTCATGAAAAAAATTACAGATAAAATCAATACACAAGCAGTCATGTCTACTGCTAAATATACAATCGGATTATTGGTGGCTGGTGCGGCAGTGTACGCATTGGCAATTGCACCAATAATGGACAAAAGAGAACGAATCGCATGTCACATTGAAACAGCTGCAGCGGCTCAACAATTGGGAGAAAACATTGCTTCTCAGAATCAAGACAACGAAGAATTGACTCAAGAAGAAATTAACCAGCAAATCAATGTGTTGGTAAACCAACAATACGAAGCTGGATACGTGTTGTGTCTACGAAACAAAGGATTATAGAATTTCCTAAATTTGAACGAAATACTTCGTCGAACTTAAAAACTAGTTTCTCAAGGTAATATTAATACCTAATCGAAACTAGTTTTTGTTTCTCCTGGTATTTCATTTCAAATTATAGAAAATTATAGAAATAAACAAAAAGAAGACTACAGGGTCTTCTTTTGTTTTGGTATAAAAAAATTTGAATATAGCCATTATTTTGCTATACTTCCGCCAACTTTTATCTTTGGTTTTAAAAGTTATTACTAATTTATTAATAGAAAAGCTTTTATGGCTGACTTATCAAACTTACGAAACTTTGGAATCGTTGCCCACGTTGATGCGGGGAAAACAACGACTTCAGAACGAATCCTGTTCTATACAGGACAGTCCCACAAAATCGGTGAAGTTCACAATGGTGAAACTGCAACTGACTGGATGGAACAAGAACGAGAACGTGGTATTACAATTACTGCTGCTGCGATTTCTTGCTCATGGTTACCAACTTATAATGCAGACGAATCTGCTCGAACAAATTTCAACATTATTGACACACCAGGTCACATCGACTTTACATCAGAAGTACAACGAAGTATGCGTGTACTAGATGGTGCTGTTGTTGTGTTTGACGGTGTTGCTGGTGTAGAACCACAAACTGAAACAAACTGGCGATATGCTGCAGATGGAAATGTTCCACGAATTTGTTTTATTAACAAATTGGACCGAACAGGAGCATCATTTGAATCATCATATGCAAAAATCCAAAATCGACTATCTCCAAATGCAATTGCGATTCAATTGCCATGGGGTGAAGAAGATCAGATGGAAGGAGTTGTAGATCTAATTCGAATGAAAGCATATTCTTTCCAAGGAGAAATGGGATCTGAAGTAACAGAGCACGAAATTCCTGCGGAACTTGTTGACGCTGCAACAGAAGCGCGTGGTGAAATGATTGAAAAAATCGTTGAATCAAATGAAGAAATGATGGAAGCGTACCTAGGAGGTGAAGAACCATCAGAAGCAGATTTGAAAAAAGAACTACGACGAGCAGTTATTGCAAACGAAGTATTCCCAGTGCTATGTGGTACTGCGTTAAAAAACAAAGGAGTTCAGTTGGTATTGGATGCAGTAGTTGATTACTTGCCATCACCATTAGACCTACCAGCAGCAAAAGGAACACACCCAGATACAGGGGCAGAAATGGAACGAGCATCATCTGATGACGAACCATTTGCAGCATTGGTGTTCAAGTTGCAAGTTGACCCATTTGTAGGGCAATTAGCATTCTTCCGAGTATACTCAGGAGTTCTAAAAGCAGGAGATACTGTATATAACGCATCTACTGGAGCAAAAGAACGAGTAGGACGAATGGTTCGACTACAAGCAGACAAACATGAAGAAATTACCGAAGCACACGCAGGAGACATTGCAGCGTTCATGGGGATGAAAGATGTAAAAATCGGACACTCTATTACTGCACAATCTGACCCGATTATTCTTGAAGAAATCGGATTCCGAATGCCGGTTATCTCTATTCGAGTAGAACCAAAAACCAAAGGTGACCAAGAAAAAATGGGTATGGCTTTGTCTAAATTATCTGACGAAGATCCTACTTTCCGAGTTTCATCTGATGAAGAAACAGGAGAAACTATTATTGCGGGTATGGGTGAACTACACCTCGAAGTAATGGTAGACCGAATGAAACGAGAATTCGGAGTAGAAGCAAACATTGGAGCACCACAGGTAGCATACCGAGAAGCAATTCAAGGTACATCTGAGTACCGAGAAAAGTACGCTAAACAGTCAGGTGGACGTGGACAATATGGTGACGTAGCTATCCGGCTGTCTCCATTTGACCCAACATCAGTTGACCCAGAAGAAACACTTCCTAAAAACGTAGAAATTGATGGTTCAATGAAATTCATTAACTCTATTAAGGGAGGGGTGATTCCACAGGAATATATCGGAGCATGTAAAAAAGGATTCCAAGAGGGAATGGAACGAGGAGTATTGGCTGGATACAAATTGGAAAATATTTGTGTCGAACTATACGACGGTTCTTATCACGATGTCGATTCATCTGAAATCGCCTTTAAAATCGCATCTAGTAAAGCATTGACTACTGCTGCTAAATTAGCTGATGCGGTAATCATGGAGCCTATCATGAAAGTTGAAATTGTAACTCCTGAAGAATACATGGGAGACATTAACGGAAACGTGTCTTCAAAACGAGGTTCAGTAGAATCAATGGAAGATCGAGGAATGGACAAGGTAATTACAGCAAAAATCCCATTAGGAGAATTGTTTGGTTACACAACCATTATTCGATCTATGACACAGGGACGAGCAACACCAAACATGGAGTTCTCTCACTATGCACCAGTTCCACGAAACGTACAGGAAGAGATCATGAAAAAACGAAACGGATAACACTATTTATTCGAATCAAATCACAAGCACCAGAAATGGTGCTTTTGATTTACTGTGCCGTGTTTGACGAGGCCGAGACCTGTGTACCTGCATGATATAATACTGCCATGTTATATCGTGTCGGATACAACTTATTCATATTGACCTCTATTTTGTTTGTACCGTGGTACATGTATATTTTTTTTATCTTTGCTGGTCTGTATCTGTTTAAAAACTACGTCGAAGCACTGTTTTTTGCGGCTATTATTGATAGTGTGTTTACACAGGGGAACACTATGCAGTATTGGTTTACGACATTGTTCGTATTGTCATTTGTTTTTGTGCAGTGGTCTAAAACTAAAATAACCTATTATGATTAGATTTATCAAACGCTGGCTGCGTAACAGAAGAAACATAGAGCTAGATTTTGAATCAATCTTAATGGACAGTAAAAACTTGCCTGATTTTAACCGTGCAAAAATGGAGGGGACCATTGAGCAGTCTATTTCGCGTTCATCATTTATGCGACTGATCGGAGTGTTTTGTTTTGTGTTGTTTTTGTTTACAGTTCGTTTGGGGTATTTGCAAATTGTTCAAGGAGCAGAATATAAAGACATTGCAGAGAATAATCGGTTATCAAGTAAAATCATATTTAACAAACGGGGAATTATCTATGACAGATTTGGTACTGAATTGGCATGGAACATTTTTACCAATGACCGAGATTTCCCCCTGCGTCGATACTATGAACAGCCTGGGCTGGCACACATGCTGGGATATGTTTCGTATCCGCAACTGGATGATTTTGGACGTTATTTCTCGACAGAGTACAAAGGGATATCAGGGTTGGAATTTGCGTACACGGACTTGTTAAACGGAAAACTGGGACGTGAAGTGCGTGAGGTAAACGCACTGGGGCAAACTGTGTCTTCATACGCCATAGAACAGCCTGTGCCGGGCGAGAACGTGTATTTGTCGGTAGACGCAGAACTGCAATCACAACTGCATGTTATTTTGGCGGACTATGTTCAGGAACAG
>JAHDDI010000013.1:0-1212 GCA_020629435.1 Minisyncoccota bacterium | reverse complement strand
ACCTTTGGAGAAAACTGGTTGCTGGCAGACACGTACTTTACGGCTATTGGCCAATACGCGTTTCTCTCGACACCCATGCAGGCTGTGGTTGCAGTCTCTGCTATTGCTAATGACGGAGAAGTGTTGGTGCCCAAAATGCAACTGCAGTCACAGAAAGAGGTACGAAAAACAATTGATATCAGTACCGAAGACATGCAGATTGTGCGTGACGCGATGCGGCAGACAGTATTGCGAGGAACAACCCAGTCTTTGAATGTGTCATTTGTAGAAGTAGCGTCAAAGTCTGGTACTGCAGAACGGGGTGTGTCTCGGAACAAAGTAAACAGTTGGGCAATTGGGTTTTGGCCATATCAAGACCCACAATACGCATTTGCTGTTATGGCAGAGCAAGGACCGCGAAACTATCAATATTCAGTATCACGGGTCATGACACGACTGCTAAACTGGATGAACGAAAACAACAAGCAGAATTATTTTAAATAATCAGATATACTAACGTAATACTATGACAGTTCAAAAAACAATTCAAATAGGGAACCCAAAGTTGCGCCAGGTGTGCGAAGACGTTTCTTTTCCTTTGTCGGAACAAGACATCCAGCTGGGGTACGATTTAGTAGACACCATGGATAGCGCAGGTTTGGTTGGAGAAGCCGCAGTACAAATTGGTGTCATGAAACGTGTTTTTGTAATGGGACTAGAAAAAGAAAAAAAAGACGAATCTGACGAAAATGAGTTTGAACTATGTATTTGTTATAACCCGACCATTACACAATTTTCAGACAAAAAAGAATTTGGTCGCGAAGGTTGCGGATCAATAGCATATGGGAAATTGTTTGGACAAGTAGAACGGCCAAAGTCTATTGAACTTGAATACTATGACAGAACAGGACAAAAACATGTCAAAAAATTTGACGGTTTGTTTGCACGTATTGCCCAACATGAAATCGATCATTTGGATGGTATATTGTTTTTGGACCGTATGGATGACCCAACACAGTTGTATGACATAGACGAGCTACCTAGAAAAACGGACGACCATACTGAATAAGTCGGAATTGAGCCAAGATACAAATTAGGGTACAGTAAAGAAATGAAGGGAAATGAAATGCACACTATAGCGCAGGCAGATTTTGCTGGTACTGTTTTTGAGCCACTGTTAGAGCTATCTGACTGTCCAAAACATATGTATTATGTCGGGACACTACCGGATAG
>JAHDDI010000012.1:13748-25332 GCA_020629435.1 Minisyncoccota bacterium | reverse complement strand
TTTTCCCCAAGGAACTCGGCAAAATAGCGGCCGTAACTTCGGGATAAGGCCCGCCACAGTACTTTCGGGTATTTGTGGCCGCAGCGAAAGATTGATTGACAACTGTTTACCAAAAACACAGCTCCCTGCGAAGTAGCAATACGATGTATAGGGGGTGACGCCTGACCAATGCCGGAAGGTTAAATATCGGTGGTGTAATGATTTTTAATTGTTATGCTGGCTGATATAAGCCCCGGTCAATGTCGGCCGTAACTATAACGGTCCTAAGGTAGCGAAATTCCTTGTCTGGTAAGTTCAGACGTGCACGAATGGCGTAATGATTGATCAACTGTCTCGGGGAATAGCTCGGTGAAAATGCAATGGCGGTGAAGACGCCGCCTACCTGCACCAGGACGAAAAGACCCCGGCAGCTTTACTACAGCTTGGTAT
Source organism: Minisyncoccota bacterium (assembly GCA_020629435.1). GTDB lineage: Bacteria > Patescibacteriota > Minisyncoccia > Phycocordibacterales > JAHDDI01. Next base: position 24,903 of record JAHDDI010000012.1, on the reverse strand, counting down.
TGGGTATGCGAAATTTCTGCGCAGTATAGGTGGGAGACTTTGAAGACACGATTTTGGTTGTGTTGGAGTCGTCAGTGAGATACCACCCTTTAATTTTGTATATCCTAACCTACACGGAAAAAACGTGTGGGGACAGTATCTGGCGGGTAGTTTTAGTGGGGCGCTATCCTCCTAAAAAGTAACGGAGGAGTCTATTAAGGTTAGTTAGGCGCGAATGGAAACCGTGCCGATAGTGTAATGGCATAAACTAGCTTGACTGCGAGGGGGACATCCCAAGCAGATGCGAAAGCAGAGCATAGTGATCCGACCGTAGGCATTAGATGCTGCGGGAGCTCAACGGATAAAAGTTACGCCGGGGATAACAGGCTGGTATCGCCTAAGAGTTCATATCGACGGCGATGTTCGGCACCTCGATGTCGGCTCGTCCTATCCTGGGGCTGGAGAAGGTCCCAAGGGTTTGGCTGTTCGCCAATTAAAAGGGCACGCGAGCTGGGTTCAGACCGTTGTGCAGTTAATTATTTGACTGCACAACTAATCTGAACCCCATCAAGGAGAATATCAGAAACCATATTTCCACATTTAAGGTTTGTTAAACAAAAAATGTGAAGTCTTTTCGTCCAAGACATATACCATGAACACGGTATGTATCAATAATAACAATATACAACAAATCACGGCGGTCTGCAGATTATATCTGTATGAATAAAGTCAGCTTATATCGGTGAAACCCTGTTTACAGGGCAATACCGAGGGAACCATGCAAATGGACCCGTAGAGACTAAGCGCTGACGCCTAGCAATAGGTAAACTATAGTCCGATTCACATAGTAATATGTGATATGGAATGCGTGAGACAGGTTGGTTATTATCCGGTGCAGGCGTTGATTCTTGAGAAGATCTGCCCCTAGTACGAGAGGACCGGGGTGGACTGACCTCTGGTGTATCGGCTGTTCCGCCAGGAGCACTGCCGAGTAGCTATGTTGGGAATGGATAACCTCTGAAAGCATCTAAGAGGGAAGCCAACTTCAAGATTAGGAATCGTTAAAGACCCGTAGGAGATGACTACGTGATAGGCTCAAGGTGTACGCGCAGCAATGCGTTCAGCCGAAGAGTACTAATTCGTCAAAGAATATTTTCTATTAGGAAAGTATTAATTCATAATTTTCATCTATTTAGTTTTTTACAGTTTGTAAAATTCGGAATTAGATCGACAGATCAAAAAAAAGAAAAGATTTATATACAATATTTATAATGTTCGCAGAAGCAACATTTATTTGAATGTTCTGTGTTGGTGTTTCGTCGAAGGGGTCACACCTGTTCTCATTTCGAACACAGAAGTTAAGTCTTTCAGAACCGATGGTACTACGCAAGTGGAAGAGTAGGTAGACGCCAGCACAGAATATTCAAAAACAAAAAACACAATCTAATAGTTGTGTTTTTTGTTTGGATTTATTTTTATGCACACTTAGGGTGTCTCTAAATAAAGAGAGCTGAATTAATCGCTAATAACTCAGGTTGTTTATAAATTTCATATCTATACTAAATATGTAATAATAATAATATATGAAAAAGATTTTAATTGGCTTTACCTTAGGTGCAGGAATGTTGGTTTATGCATCGACATGGCAGGGAGTATCTGAAATTAAAAGTGGAATGGTTATAAGCGCAGAAACTTTAAGTGATAATTTTGTTTATTTATATAACCGATCATGGAAGGGAGGTGATGGAGATAATTTTATAGCGTTCCAGGGTGCCAACGGTGTTGGAGCTGAGAAATACTGTAATGTTACTGGTGATGTATGCATGGGCTCAAATCAGATAGTTCCTCCTACTTGTATAGGAGAAAATAAGGCACTAAATTGGGATGGGATCAAGTGGATTTGTAATAACTTGGGTAGTGTGACTCCCGCCAAAGTTCTTTCAAACATGCGATCTACCGATCTTACAATAGCAGGACCAAATATTACCTACTCGGGGACAAAACCTGGTTTTGCATATGTGTCTGTGACAAGGCAAGGTTCTGTCCCTGGGAGAATTTTTAGTACCAATCCGGTTATTGTTAGCTTGAGTAATGGTGATGTTATTTCCTCATCAAGCACTTATACAGAAAGTAGTATAGACAATTTTTATAGACACAAGATTACTCTCAATGGAACAGAACTGGCTTATGCAGATATTGCCAACCCAAGACTCAACGATAAACATCCCAACAGAACAAATACAGATAGCTATACGCTCGGCTCAAACAGTTCAGTACCGCCAATAACTAAAACATATACCTCAACACGAGACTCAAATGGTTGGATAGTAGAGATAAAGTTTATGCAAGAGAAGTAAGATAGAGTATTTTAAAACAAAAACACAATCTAATAGTTGTGTTTTTTGTTTTATAAATTTCTCTTTAATATTTTTCATATGATAAAATAGACGATATGAATCCAGACGACAACAAATATATGTATGACGCGCTCAATTATGCCAAACAACACGCTGTGGGTGACGCAGGACATGTCGGTGCTGTTTTGGTGTATGATGACGCCGTGCATGCTCGTGGTGCCAGCAACGATGATGAGGGCATTCATGCAGAACAGGCATTACTGGCAGACGGTGTTAACGCTATTGCGTCTACCGCATACGTCACTATTCAACCATCACTATATCGAACTGACGAATCTGTTTCATCAGACAGCGAACTATTGATTCAGTCAGGAATCAACAGAATTGTTGTCGGTAGCCCAAATAAAAAATATCCTCTTCAAGAATCAATTGATTTTTTTGCCAGCAACGATGTGGAGTTTTCGATTATCGAGAATGTAAAACTGTCTGCAGAGTGCCTAGATCTATTTGTCTCAACGGGCGCAGACCAGACACCAAGGGCACTTTCCTAGGTCGGTTTGTTTATGGGAGTAAGCGTACTATTAAGCTCCGTTGTGTAGACATGTTACAATACCGTGATGGAATTTGTCCTTGTTTTATCTATTACGGCGCTTGTATGCTTCGGTATAGGAGATACTATTGGATCCTATTTATCTAAACATGTGTCAGCTCCAAGATTGATGTTTATTGACACCTTAGTGGGTATTGTTTTATATAATGCTGTAGTATTTTTTAGTCCGACTACATGGGTAGTGCTGAGTCTGGTAGAGTCCTTTTACTTGTTAGGTCTATCGTTAGGAACTTTATTGGGAACAATTTGTTTGTTCAAGGGGTTGTCGACCGGAAAAGCAGGTGTTGTTGTGCCAATTGCAAACTCTTATGCAGTGACTTCTGTTTTGTTGGGAATATTTATTTTAGGCGAAACATTAACTTTATTACAATTCATAGGAGTTGGGATTGCGTTAATTGGTTTATTTTTTGTATCTTTTGATATACGTGATATAAAAAACATAGACACTTCAGTATTATATGGATTTGCCGCTCTAATTTTATGGGGACTCATGACTTTCTTTGCTGACCTCAGCACTCAAACACTTCATCCATTTATTGTGGTAGCTTATAATAATATTCTGATGCTGTTATTTGTTGGCTCGTACCTATTATTTACCAGGCAAACTTTTCTTGCTGGTATTCAAAGAAAACACATTGCGTGGGGTATGGCGATGTCTACAATATTTGCGATTGGTTTTTTGTGTTTTGTTTCAGGTTTTGCATTAGGTTCTCTCTCTATCGTATCGGTTATCGGTGCAGCGTCACCAATAATTACAGCTGTGCTTGCACATAGATATTTGGGAGATAAATTGAGCTTATTCCAATATTTGATGATATTTCTGGTAGTTGTGGGTATTATGCTGTTGGTGGTTTGATAATACAATTCATATTATGAAACGAAGCAAACAAAAAATAATCATAGTAGGTAAAGGAGCATTCGGGGATCTAATGGCCAAATACTTGCGACCGTATTTTACGGTTTCTTTTGTACGGCGTAGTGACTCAGATGAACAAGTAAGGAAAAAGCTGAGTAACGCACGAGCAGTTATTTTCTGTGTACCTATGGTGGGACTAGAGCAGTCTATTGTGCGTACTAAGCCACACATTACCACAGACATGCTTATTATCGACGTTACCTCGGTCAAAGTGAAACCGCTTGCACTGCTAAAAAAATATTTTAAACACAACCAAATTTTGGGTACTCACCCTATATTAGGTCCGCAGTCGGTTAAGAAGAATAATAACTCCTTAAAGGGGTTACCACTTGTTTTATGCCAAGAAACTACTACTGATAAAACATACAAAACAATCATACGCTTTTGCAAGAAAGACCTTGGATTAAAAGTTGTTGAACAAACTGCAAAACAACATGATATCGAAATGGCCCATGTGCAAGGGTTGGCGCATTTTATAGGTCGAGCACTGAAACACATGGATATAACAGATTACTCTACAAACACAGAGTCATACAAACAGTTGTTAGAGTTACGGGACTTGTTGGCCAAAGACAGCCGGGAACTGTTCGAGACAATCCAAAACACCAATACTCAGACAAAACGTGTGCGTAATAAATTTTTGAAAGAATTGCAATTAATAGAGAAAAAATTACAATAAACAAAAACACCAACAGAACATTGGAGTTCTTGCTGGTGTGCTAGACTGTTGCTTCAAGCAATTTACTCACATAATTCGAACCCGCCCTGGCTGGACCCCTCCTTGATGCTAAAATACTTGCTCGACACACCTTGATCGGTTCTAATCAACCAGGTGAACTGTTCTGGTTCCGCACAGAATAATGTCCCGTAAACAGAACTTCCTTGTGGAACATTAAAACTTTTTTCATCAAACGCCGGAAACATAACGCGATCACCTACCTTGAAGATACTTTCTTCTACCCATATGCGTGGGTCTGAATCTGCTGTCATTGTCGGACTCCCTTGTGTCTTTGTATTTATTAAATCACGATACTGAATATAAGTCAAAATGTAGTACCCATGCTACAATAATTGTAATGAAAAACATAGAGACAGAGGTTCGGTTTTTAGAAATTGATACACATAACATAATAAACAAGCTGACTGCGCTAGGAGCAACAGATTGCGGTCGTCAGTTTTTGACCGAAGTAATAATCCAAGAGCCAACTGGGCAGTGGGTTGCCAATCACAGACGACTTCGAGTTCGCCAACAAGGTAATGACTGCAAGTTGACCTACAAAGAAGGCAGTGGCGCAGGGATGCACATGGTTGAACACGAAATAAACGTATCGGATTATCAACAGACAGTGGATTTATTACTTGCAACTGGTTTGACTATTAGTAGATCACAAGAAAAATACCGCCATAGTTTTACAATTGGTAATTGCACAGTCGACATAGACGACTGGCCTGGAATTCCAACCTATCTTGAAATTGAGGGCCCTACAGTTTCAGACTTACAGACCTGTGCAGAGCTGTTAGGTCTTGATTGGTCTACACGATACGAACAAGACGCCATGATGCTGATTCACGAAAACTACGGACTGGATTTACGCTCGGTTACAGAATTTACTTTTGATAAATTCCCAACGCAATTACAAAACATAACCACTTAATCAAGCAATAAAGGTATAGAGACATGTATGTGTTCCATCGGTGTTACTTCTGTATTTGTAGTACACAAAAAAGCCAACGATAGTCTGCTGACTCTTTCGCTGACCTCTACAACAGTGACAATGCTGCCTCATACAGGATATCAAAGAGCTTGGTAAGCCCCCAGAGTCCAATCACCGCCATGAAGAATATATAGGCGATGAGTACGCCGCACGAGACGGCTATGATTATGTTTTGCCACCACGCAATGAGCTCGCTTCTTATCTTGAAGTAAACCCATACAGATGCGATTAGAATGATCACAACCACCTTCCAAAAGGTGATCTCGAGGGTAAGATTCAACATAAGTGCTCCTTTCTCGATATACATATTATATGTATTTATACAGATATGTCAAATAAATACCTCTCGTGCTACAATAAAATTATGAGAAAAATATCAGATAATTATCTCCTTCCTGAACAAACAGACAAATCTCTATTAGAGACACTTTTGATAAATCGCAATATCAACCCAGTAAACAAAGACATTTTTTTGCACCCCAAATGGGAAGACAACCACGACCCTATGCTCATGCACAATATGCGCTCTGTTGTTGGCCGAGTTTGGACTGCGATTACAAACAACGAATCGGTGGTTATATTCAGTGATTTTGATGCTGATGGGGTTCCTGGTGCGGTAATATTGTCAGACTTTTTTAAAAAAATAGAATTCACAAACTACACGGTACATATACCCAACAGAAACAAAGACGGCTTTGGTCTTAATCCCACAGCGTGCCAGCAGTTTATTGACGATAAGACAGATCTGCTTATTACTATCGATTGTGGTATTGCTAATCTGGAATGTATTGCACAACTACAAACTGGAGGGGTCGATGTTGTTGTTACTGACCACCACCTGCCGTCATCAGACGGTTTACCGGACTGTCTTATTCTGGATCCAAAACAACCGGACTGTCAGTATCCCTTTTCCGAATTGTGTGGGTCAGGGGTCATTTTTAAACTAGTTCAGGCTATGCTGGCTAACCAGCCTGATGGATATGATATTGATGAACGATGGAGTCGCTGGCTGCTTGACATGGTTGGTATTGCAACAATCTGCGACATGGTGCCATTGGTTGGCGAAAACCGAATTTTTGCTCATTATGGTTTGCAGGTTTTACGTAAATCACCTCGTACAGGTTTGCAGGCATTATTAAAACTTGCCCGCATTAATCAGTCTCAAATAGTCACCCAAGATTTAGGATTTGGAATTGGGCCACGCATTAATGCGGCATCACGTCTAGGTGACCCCATGACAGCATTTCGCGCACTATCGACCAACGGTTCTGACGGAGAACAAGCCGCAACAGAATTAGAGCAATTAAACAAGCGTCGTAAAACAACTGTTGCTCAGGCAGTTAAAAAGGCATATAAAAAAGTGGATGCAACAGACACATCAGACGTGCTTGTGGTGGGCGATACTGACTGGCCACTAGGAATAGTCGGACTTATTGCCGGAAACTTGGCTGACAAATACCAAAAACCAGCATTTGTGTGGACACGAGTCGATGACCTTTACAAAGGCTCAGTCCGATCAGGGGGGACATGTTCCATTAATCAACTCATGAGTACCGCAGACCAGGACACCTTCGTATCATTTGGTGGTCATGCAGCAGCCGGGGGTTTTGTTTGCGACGACGGTCAAATTCATAAATTACACGACAACTTGCAAGACGCCTGGTGTAACTGTGAATCATACACTCCAGATAAAAAACAATTAGACGCACACATGACACCTGATGATGTGACCAAAGATAACTGGGACGTTATTAATACTATGGAGCCATACGGAATAGACAATCCAGCACCAATTTTTTATATGAAAGACACGGCATTGTCAGGAGTACGAACGTTTGGAAAAGAAAACAATCATTTATCGCTCTCATTTAAAAACTCACGTGGTTGGAATATTAACGCAATTCGTTTCAATCATGCATCAATTATCGAAACGATACCCAAAATAGGTGACACAGTTACTCTGGTCGTTTCTATGGAAATGAATACCTATAACGGGTCATCAGAATTACGTTTGCGTATAGAGGAAATTGAATTGTAGGGACAATAGTGTTAGTCTAAATTATATATTGGGAAAATATATTTTATGATTAAAAAACATATTGTCATTATTGAAAATGACAGACTATATTCGCAAGACCTAACAAAGTGGTTTATTTCTTTGGGTTATAAAATTACCGTAATAGAAGACGGTGACGTTGCCTGCGATGAAATCGAGGCTATGGCACCCGATTTAATTATTATAGAAATGATGCTTCCGGGGACAACGGGCGACTATATTTTACAACATATTCGTCAGTGCCCAGTCATTAAAAAAGTCCCAGTTATTTTCTATACAAATGTGGCAGTATTACCAAATTCAATTGCAAACTCCAAAGATTTCTTGCATTGTACGCATGTAATTAAATCAGAAGTTAGTTTGCAACACTTGGTCGAGATGGCACATGACCAGTTAGCGTCATAATAATGTATTAAACACTAGTATTCGACATGGTATACTATTCGCATGAACAGAAATATTACTATTTATACAGATGGGTCGTCACTTGGTAATCCAGGGCCAGGAGGCTGGGGGGCATTGGTAATGTCAGACAAATCTGTTGTTGAATTGGGTGGATACGAGAGTGATACCACCAATAACCGTATGGAATTAATGGCCATGATTCAGTCATTTGAAATGTTGGCACAGCGTGGCATAACTGATTATGACATGACAGTGTTTGCTGACTCTAAGTATGTGTTAAATGGTCTGACATCATGGATTGCAGGTTGGAAAGCAAGGGGTTGGAAAAAATCAGACGGAAAACCAGTTTTGAATCAAGACTTGTGGGTAGCACTCGATGACTTGTATAACTTTTTACAAACAGACAACAAGTTATTTTTGGAACATGTTAAGGCACACAACGGCGAACAGTTTAACGAACGAGTTGACGACATAGCACGTGAATCTGCCGAAGGAAAAAATGTGGAACTATATGATGGCCCTCGTGCTGGGTATTTGGTATAGTTGATACATGAAAGTAAAAGAAATATGTATCGGAGGTTGGTTTCAACGAACTGCATTGCACTTGCATGAAATGTATTCATTTCTCAAGTACGCTGAATCAGATTTAGGACTCAATAAAAAAAAGCTAGAAAAATTACAAAAGGCAATAGGTCCGCAAGATGTCACATTTGTTATGGGCGAACTCGATCATATTTCTTTCTCCACTGATCTTGGAATTGAAGTCACCATATACGAAGACGGCCTTATTACACTGCGCAGGGCAAACCCAACAGATGATTTACAGGAAAATTTTAAATTAATGAGTGACTATTACGAAAAACAACTTTCTGTTGGGTTTTCGTATATTTTTTCTTTGGGGGCACCAGTACCAAAAGAACTAGCACGCATCGAGACAATCTATCCGTATTTTATTGTTTTGCAGAATGCAACACAAAAGACAGTTACTGCTATTCTGGAACAGTTCGGCGAGCGACGCTATTCGTCGGTCAAGAAAACCAATTTCGAAGTTATTAGGGGTGATACCGTATATATTTTTAATAACAAAAAAAGTACACCTGTAAAAATACATTCTTTTATCGAAGAGACCATATTTACTCGAGAATTTCAGGCACAACTACAGCGGTATTTAAATTTACATCGACACATTTGGGACAAAATTGCACATGTCAAAGAGCGAGGATCAATAAAAGGGGGCGAGGCATCAGAATTCAAAGCAAAAGTAGAATCATACGCCAAAACAATTAACCTGATAGACACACGAATTTCTCAGATGGGTACCTATATTGGAACGCGTGCCAAGATAACAAAGGCGCATATGGACGACAGCCAATACCGAGAACTTTTAGAATATCGTTATGAGACACTGGAGAACTCTTTAAAATACACTAAAGATATTTGGGTAATGACACAGAATTATGTTGACTCGGCGCTGGACGTGTTCAGTGGTATTCAAGGCAAAGCAACAGAAAACTCGATCAAGGGACTGACAGTCATCACTACTGTCGGAGTGCTTGCATCCATGTCACGGTTGGCTGCAACAGACCTGTCACGCTTTTCTTTAGAGGGGGCAGGATACTTGATATTACTTTTGGTGTGCGCATGGGGACTTGGGTACACGCTCAAAGAACTGGGACAAAGAAAAGAGTACAAGATAAAAAATATTTCCACAACAACAGATTAGGAAATACAGAATTAATCCCGAATATTCTGCAGACAACTTGCACCGCAGATAATCGGTATCACCGTAAATACACCCACAATGGACGGTCGTCCATTGTGGGTGTATTTGTTGAATATCAGTAATTGATGATGATATGATATATCTATGTCATGGGAAAGACAATTGGGTTTTTATTTTGGAATTATTGGTTTTTGTATTGGGAATTGTTTGGTGTATCTGACAAACAATTTGCACAGCATAACAATAGCGTTCCTATTGTTGGGGTTAGTCTCCACTTTGTTGTATGCCGTTCAGTCACGCCTGGTATTTCTGTACCTTAGTTTTTTGTGTTGCCTGTGTGTTATTGGAATGTTTCGTACTCAGGTGCACCAACAATCGTTGCAGTACAACCCTATGGACACCCTTGTGGGACAGGAAACATCTTTTCAAACATGGGTGTGCGAGGAACCAGACGTACGCGAATTCAACACACGTCTGACTGTTTGTCATGATCAATTTCACACTAAATCACTTGTTAAAACTACTCTCTATCCAACATATTTTTACGGGGACTCGCTGAGTGTAACAGGAGTATTAGAAAAACCTGTGGGTTTTGTGGGTGATACAGACAGGTTCTTTGATTACAAAAATTTTTTACTGCAGGACGGTGTTCGGTATGTTGCAAACTATCCTACCATTATCAAAACAGGGGACAGTCAGGGTAATCCAATAAAACACGCGCTTTTGTCATTAAAACATAGTTTCATTCACAAACTTAATCTGCAATTACCCGAACCACATTCGTCGTTCATGGCTGGTTTGTTGTTGGGGGCCAAATCGTCCATGGGACCAGAATTACTAGATGATTTTAGAACGACAGGGGTCATTCATATTGTGGTTTTGTCTGGGTTTAACATCACCATCATTGTTTGGGCAATTATGTCTATTCTGGCATTCTTTGGACTGATCACTTCGTCAGTTATCGGGTCTATTGCGATACTGTTTTTTGCCATCATGACTGGCGCAGGGGCAACGGTGGTTCGCGCGTCTCTAATGGCATTTTTGGTTATTTTGGCACGACTGACAGGGAACGACGCTTTGGTTATTCGCATGTTGTTTCTCTCGGGTTTTATTATGTTATTTGTTAATCCCATGTTGCTTTTATACAGTCCGTCATTCCAACTATCGTTTGTGGCAACATTCGGATTAATCGCACTCGCACCTTTTATTTCACGTCGGCTAATGTATATACCTAATCCAAGCTGGGCACAAATTCGTGAATTATTGGCAGCAACTATCGCTACACAAATTATGGTCACACCACTGTTACTCTATATGATGGGTACATTTCCAACTTATTCTTTGTTTGCAAACTTTCTCATCTTGGCCACAGTTCCTTATGTGATGGCCATTGG
>JAHDDI010000012.1:0-13648 GCA_020629435.1 Minisyncoccota bacterium | reverse complement strand
CTTTGTTTGCAAACTTTCTCATCTTGGCCACAGTTCCTTATGTGATGGCCATTGGTTTTTTGGCCATAGTTGTCTCGTATGTGTCCTTTATGCTTGCACTACCATTTGCTGGATTGGCATATTACATATTGGAATATGATTTGTTGGTAGTTAGTCTGTTTACCAACCTGCCGTTTTCGTCTTTTGTGTTGTCTCCGTTCGGATTTAAGTATGTCGTGGCATCATATGCGTGGCTGGCACTGATGGCTGCTGTGACACACAGACAAATTCTTAAGCAGGGTATTACAAACATATGTATCAGAACTAAGTCAGACTAGAATTATTTATTTTAAATACATATTATTGATTACGTCAATTTTTTGTGTTATTCTCATTTTGAATGAAAATTGCGAGGAAGCAAAATGAATAACACCACAACAAGACTCACACAGCAAATCGAAGACATGTTCATCATGGTCCGGTCCATGTACCGAATAATCGAAGTACGTTGCTGCGAAATTCCAGAAGAAGACAGTGGATTCTCCGAAGAAGACTGGGCCGAAGCAGGAGGCGGATTTATGGTCCTTATGGATTGCGAAGGTCGCGTCCTGGGGTCTGGTATGGTTGGTAACCCAGCCGGCGAATGGTTCGACGGCGTCCACGATATTGCACATGCTAAATGCCGCAAGGTTCTGGAAACTTGCAGGGCAACATGTTTCTTCATTGATCATGATGCCGATATGTATGCAGGCGGAATCCCCATCGTCTACAATGACCCCATCGATGGCACAGAGAAAATTGGCGCCTTGGCATTCTCTGGCCTGCCCGAATGGGCAGACCATGCGTTGGTTGTTGCTGCTGCGGCATACGGACGTATGAATATCGATCGTGAAACGCATGTTGATGTAGCAGTCGGTCGTCCCGCAGCACAAGTTGTCTTCGAAGAAGCAGAACGTTGGGCAGCCTAAGCTCAACGCACAACAACCAAAAGCGCGGACCCAACAGGGCCCGCGCTTTTCTCATTCACGATTAATATTTTAAATACATAATATTGATTACGTCAATTTTTTGTGCTATTCTCATCTCGAACGATATTACAAAGGAATGTTCAAGTGTCAGATACAAATCTTGTTTCTCTACCCAATACCATGGTCACAGACCTGGTGTCTATGGCCCAAGACGTCGCGCGCGACGTTGAAAATGCACTCCGTAAACTGACCGTCGACCAAGGCGGTTGGCCTTCCGATAAATGGATCGGACGCCATGGCGGCACCTTGGTTATCATGGATGCCGATGGGAATACGGTCACCTCGCAATCCGTCTTGCGCCCTAACAAACAGTGGGCGCAGCAAACTTGTGAATTGGCTACCGAAAAGGCAAAGCGTGCTTTGGAAACAGGGCGCAATTCAATTGCAACACGCAATCCGGGCGCCGGCCAATACGGCGGTGCGATTTTGTTCGAATACAAATGCGCAATCACTGGGGAAACCTGTATCGGCGCAATTGCGTTCTCAGGTTGGCCGGAGTGGGCAGACCATTTGGTTGTCAACGAACTTGCGGAATTTGCAGAACACATAACGCCGGCCTATGAGACAAACAAGGCTCAAGTCGTTCTGGCATTCCCAGAGCACGACCGCAAAGTTGTTCACGCAGCATTTGTCGAGTGTGCCCAGGCAGCGTAAGCTTCCTGGAATATAAAAAAGGCGCGGACCCAACAGGGCCCGCGCTTTTCTCATTCCTATTTCTAGTTATAAAATTCTTCTCGATTGGGTGCTTCGGTGATGACACGCATAATCTCTTCTTCGTCATCTAATACCTGAAACAGGTCTAAATCTTCTGGTGATATAGTCCCAAATTTATCCAGTAATATATTTTTGCTGTAATCCATAATTGGTTGCCAAAATTCTGACCCCACTAGCACAATTGGTACTTTTTGTACTTTTCCTGTCTGTACCAACGTCAAAATTTCAAAAAACTCATCCAATGTTCCAAACCCACCAGGGAAACACAGATATGCCTCACCAGTAAAGTTCATAGAAAATTTCCGAGTAAAGAAATATTCAAAATCAACCCCGTGCGTCACATATTCGTTTGCTGACTGTTCGAATGGCAACACAATATTATATCCAATTCCAGAACCGCAGGTTTCAAACGTTCCTTGGTTACCTGCCTGCATAATACCTGGCCCTCCTCCGGTCACTACACCGTATCCTGCTTGGCAGCACATTGCACCTAGCTTTCGCGCTTTTTCATAATATTCGGTTCCTGGTTGTAGTCGCGCAGAACCATAAAATGTTACTGAATTTGGGAAATTAGAAATAGTTTTAAATGCTTCACGCAGTTCTTTATTAATCTGCACCATCCGCTCTTCGGTCATATCAATAAAGTCACTGACATGAACAGGTTCTTCATAGTGCTGCAGTCCCACAGGTTGTTTCATGGCTTCTTCTGCTCCACGCTCTAGCTTTGCTTCAGGAATCGCATCAGAAATAGGGCAAGTAAATGGATATTGTTTATCGTCCGTCATATAGTCTCATTAGTTATAAATATACATCTATTGTATCAGTCATGGTCTTATTCACAATACAAACACAGCTTATATACCCATTTACCACAGTTTAGACACAGCTTGTCCCGAAATTATCCCTTGCAGGAAAATGTATTTTATCTGTATTGCTTATTCACATGGCGCAATCACGTTGATGATAATGGTTGTTACAATAGAGTCATGAATTGGCTTACACAATTAGACCCGTCGGGACAGGTCTATCTGATTATTATTGCAATTGCTCTGGGGGCATTTGTGGGTCTGCGTCGTGAGATCGAAATGCAGGAAAAGGGGATACCTGGTTTTGTCGGTTTCCGAACTATGCCGCTAGTTGTGTTGTTGGGCTGTGTATCAACTTTTTTCCCACTGTTTCCATGGATGCCACTGGTGACTCTGTCTGCGGTAATCGGATTCTTAATCATTGCGTACTACAACGGGGTCTTTCAGTTGCAGTTTTTGGGTCTCACGTCTGAGTTGTCGACACTTCTGATGTTCATGGTCGGGGTCATGGTGGGGTATGGGTTTATTCCGCAGGCGATTGTGATCACGGTGTTTATCGCTATATTTTCAGGGTTTAAACATCAACTGCATAATTTTGCAGGTACTATTTCACCAGCAGAGTGGTCTGGCGCATTGCAGCTGCTAATCATATCGGCTATTGTTCTACCTATTTTGCCACGCACCGCAATAGATCCTTGGGGGGCACTGGTGCCATACAATATCTGGTTGGTGGTTATATTCATCTCTGCCATTGGATTTTCTGGATATTTCCTGAATAAATATTTTGGTCAGAAAAAATCAATTTTATTGACATCGGTCTTGGGATCATTTGTCTCTAGTACTGTGGTAACCACGGGCCTTGCTATTGCATCACGCAAAGACACCGATGACTCAAGCCATGACCTGTTTGCATCAGGTATCAGCATTGCCATTATTACCATGCTGGCACGTGTTACTTTTGTTATGATTGCACTGACACCCACAGAGCACCTGGTACAAGTAGTGTCCATACCAGCAGGAATGTTTGTTGCTGCCTGCCTGGTTGGTGCGTATTGGTACTGGAAAAGTCGCGACGAATTACAGTCTGTTGGTTCGTCACAGTCAATCGAACAGGTGTCAGAACCAAAAATATCGTCACCATTCGAAATTATCCCGGCCTTACAATTTGCCGCATTGTTTATTGTTGTATTGCTGGGGGTTCAGTTGGGACAGCAATATTTCGGCAGCTATGGGGCCATTATTACTACCTTTTTCTCTGCTTTTGCAGATGTAGACGCAGCTATTGTTTCAGTACTAGAAGTATTAAAAAATGGCAACATTGAAATCGGTCTCGTCACGACAGTTGTCACGGTGGCATTGGTGGTCAACACCATGGTCAAGGCATTGTATGTTTGGTTGCTTTCGCGCAAGAAAAGACTCTCTCTTAATATTCTGGCAGTGACGTCGTTTGTTAGTCTAGCCGGCATCGCGACATATTTGTTTGTATAATCATATTGTTTTGACAGACTGCAACAGTACTGCAATGCTGAATACATAGAGACTACAAAACCATACAAGTAATACACCACTATGAAAAAAATAAAAAACATCGCACTTGAAATTACTGCCAGTATTGCATTGGCAACTGCTATCCATTATCTGACATTTCGAACATCAGGATGTGGGTTCGAAGGATGCATATATACTGCTGGATTTCCGTTTAATCATCACATAAATTCCGGGGCAGGGTACAGTAATTTTAGTGTTAGTATGTTTGCATTAAACGTCTTGGCTGTATTGGTGGCAATACAGGTCTTGGTTGTGTTGTACCGCCGATATAAACATAAAAGCAATTAATACTATTTTTGACTTTTGCACATTAAATTGTCATACTATTTTTTGAACGAAACATGGAGGTGTCAAAATGAGCGACAACGAAAATTTGTACGACAAAATTATCGCAAGTGGTGTTGACCCCCACAACCCCGTTGGGGTCATTGTCACCCAGACTGACAATGACGAAGAAAACACTACCTTGTTCATGAAAGGCACGTTACTACAAGAGGTCCCAGACTTTGTACCAAATCCAGAAGAAATAGCGCACCTCAGTGCATTTGTTGTCTCGTGCGTCGATGATTCTGGAAACTGTTACATCATAGGGCTAGAGGTCGCTGATGTACCACCTGTTCCTATTGATAACTATGGACTGATGCTTGTTGTTCCTGACAAGACCGTGCACATTGGCCAAGGCGAAGAACTCATGGCACAAGTAGAAGCCATCGAAGCAGGAGCTCTGGGTCAATTAATGTAGAGCTCGACAAATCTAAGCCCTCGAAAACCCCCACAGGCTTCGGGGGTTTTCAATATCCATCATAAGACACATAATGTGTTATCCACTTTTCAGACACAGGATTGTCCACAAAAAACACATGGCCCAAAATCAATAGGTATAGACTGAATATATGGAACCTATTGAATTTACAAATCGCAAACACCAAACTATCGTGGGGGATTTACATATACCCACTGGCCCAGTTGCAGGTACGGTTGTTCTAGAACCGGGTTGGCGGGGCGATCGTTACACGAATGTGGTTCAGGTCATGACACACACATTTCTAGATCACGGCATGCAGGTGTTGGTTTTTGATGCAACTAATTCAATGGGACACAGTGACGGTGATTTTTTGCACAATACCCAAGGTACACATTATGAAGACCTTGAAGACGTTGTTATGTACGCTCGTAAACAATTGTGGTTTCGTGGACCATTGTTGGTGTCCGGGTATTCGCGAGGTGGCTATGCTGCAGTCCGTTTTGCTCAGTCACATCCAACACGGACAGATTATGTGGTTGCGCTGGCACCGGTCGTCTCTGGGCAATTGTCGGCCAAGACATTTCAAAAGAACGACCCCGAAGGATATAAACAATGGCTGAAAAATCAACCGCCAGCACCAACGTCTGGTCAGTCAGGACTGCGTAAACTGTGGTCCAATATCCGTCGCAGGGTCAACCATGACCTGCGCCCACAGGCGCATCAAGTTCGGGTACCTATTTTGTTGCTGGCCGGAGACCAAGACGACCGATGTCCACCGAAACATATCAAAAAATTACATACCAAAATTGGGTCCACTCAGAAAAAACTGGCAATTATCGCAAACGCCAATCATGATTTTGATAATCCACAAAACAGAACAGATATTGCACAAAAGTTATCACAATGGCTGGAACAAACTGTAGTGCACTAATATAGAATACTGCCACCCCTGAGACCCACTAAATATCCTAGAGTTTTTTAAATTGTCACAATAATTTTGATATACTTAATTTATTATTGGAAAGTAAATTAGTATACGTATGGCATCAAAAACAATTACAATCTATTTACAAGATGGAGACCCATCGGGTATTAAAATTGCTGAAATTTCAAACAGAGTTTGTAGTGCTTATTTGATCCCACGTAACCTTTTAAAGCTGGCACGTGACCAACAAGAACTATCTCGGCCAGCACTGTACGTATTACTATCTCGTGATGGATCAGAATCATATATTGGAGAAAGTGAAAATTTTCTTAATCGTATTAAAACACATGACAAGGATGATGAAAAAGAATTTTGGGACTGTGTGATAGTTTTTGTCGCAAAAGATGAATCTTTGGAAAAAGCTCATGTCGGATACTTAGAATCAATAGCGATTGCACGCGCTCAATTGGCAAATAAATCAACATTACACAATAAGGGGGGATCAAATAAAAATCACCTACATCGCTTCAAAGTGGATGTAATAGAAGAATATTTTGAAGATTGTGTGATTCTAATTGAAACCCTTGGGTTTTCACTGTTTGAGGTACTAACAGCTGACAAGATTTCTGATAGAGATGTTTGGTTCTGTACTTCAAAGGAAACAGATGCGCGTGCGGTATTTGAAGGAGCTGGTTTTACAATTCTCGCAGGTTCAAAAATAGATCCGTCTTATGCGGAGAGTTGGGAGACTGCATTCCCAAAATCATTACAAGAGAGAATAGATATTCTGGAAAAATCAGCAGAAATGATAAACGGTATATACACTCTGCAAGAAAATGTCACTTTTAAGAGCCCAAACCATGCAGGTGGATTTGCAACAGGGCGTAATGTGAATGCCTTAACGACATGGAAAAATTCAATGGGACAGACGATGAGGGAAGTATTATAATTTTGACAAAATCATAATTTAAATTATAGTTATAACCGAATGAAGGGAGACATGACATGATGATATTCACGCACTTGGTAAACAGGGGCTTTGATCCGTGTAAACCAATCGGAGTCATGATGCAGGGTATTACACCTGATTCTGACGGCGAGCTCGTACTGATGGCGGCTGAATTTGGCTATTTTGTCAAAGACATCCCCACAGATAAAAAGGCAACGAATCCAATCGATGATTACGACCCAACTTATGACCTGTGTTTGCGTCTGGTTCCGACAGAGGCGAACAAGTGCAGTGTCCATAGGTTGCCAGATGAAGGCGACTTAATCGCTTGCAAAAACAATACGTGGTTTGGTTTCCAGGGACCACATTCAGTGACTGTTTTTTCTCAAGAAACGCATTTCCTGGCCAAGGTCACACAGGCGATGGCCGAACTCGAAGGGGTTCAGTCGGTTCAGTAATGAGGCATCAGGTAGTCAAAACGGCAAGGTCTATTCCAAGACCTTGCTTTTTCGTTAATTCAAAAACCCCGGAACGCATGTGCGTTTCGGGGTTTTGTATTAGTATTGGGGTAGATTTAGACGAACATGCCTGCTTGGGGTATCGTCAGCCGTTGTGGGGACTGAGATATGCCAAGTTCATGCAGCGCATGCTCAGGGGTCCACGCCCAACCAAGCTTATTCAACGCAGCCTTAGCTGCTTGTTTCTGTAGCTTCCAGAAATCAACAGCGTCGACGACCTTTTCCTTAGTAATCAAATCTAGCCTTGCTGCTTCGACTTCGTATGCGGCGCGCATCTTTCGTTGTTGTTCCAGAAAAACAACATCAGGGCTTACATCTACCTGACGCTGACCCATGTGAGGGTGGAGTTTCTTTGCGTTTGGACATGTGACCATTTTTATTCTCCTTTGTTGGTGATCAATTAAAAATATAATACATGTATATTATACATGTGTCAAACATTCCACTTCTCACCTAAAACCAAAACGACCATGCGGTGGTTATTTCTTTGGTGGAAGTGGGGAGATTTGATCCCGCTATATCGGATGTCGCTTTGCTCATCACGATTAGCTGGACGCGGCTCGCCTTCGAAACGACAAGAACGAACAGTCGCTTCGATGTGGCTCCGCCGGTTCGAATCCCACACGACTAAATAAATTTAGTCGTTCATGCTTTCACGAATAAAAAATGCACCTAACGGTGCAATTTTTATACTCGTGGAAGTGTGGGGATTCGAACCCCAGTCCAAATATAGTTACCGAGCCAAGTCTACGGATGCTAGTTTGCTTTTCCTGACACGAATGTCAGAAATTCGAACACGGTGCTATAAAACAAACAAAACACATCGTGCTCTAGTTGTAATAAGTTTCAACTAATTAGCACAACAACCAATCAATCTATTCTTCATTTATCACAAATAAATAACAGGGAAGACTAACTGTTATAAATCCGCCAAACTACGTCGGGAACAAAAGTTCAACCGAGGGCCTAAGCCACTGCGTAAGCTGGAGCAAAAGAGAATGGGCTTGCCACTGCATCTTTTGCTTTAGAAAATACGTTTGCACGTAAGAGTGTGGACTTTTTACAGATCTGTCCAATCTACATCGCATGAAACGGTAATACTATATTGTCAAAGCCTGTCACTCCCAATACTGATAAGTGTCAGTATGGATAATATTATATCACGATACATAGCCGTAGAAAAAGAAAAGTGGTGGATAAATAATTATGCGTATATTTATCCACTTTGACAAGTATTATGGGCAAGAGTATGGTGAATATAAGAGACATTTCAAAGAAAGAAAGAAAGAGAGTACGTAATGGAAAATAAAACAACACCTCTGGTGCTCTTGGTTCATGGAATCGGAGTGTCGGCGCAGTCATTTTGTGCAGTACAGAAATTGATGCACAAGTCTGGTTACCAAACGGAAACGTTTGACTGGACGCAACAGTCTGCACGTTATAGTTGGGATGGTTACACCATGACAGACCTGCGCGGTGCACTGTCGGTTACACTAGATCGTTTGCATCAGTCAAACAGGTCGATTGTGGTCGTTGGTCATTCTGCAGGATGTTTTGTTGCAGCAGATGCGCTAAAGCATCCGGGGGTGAGTGCACAGTTGCACTTGGCATTGCCACCATGGGGTCCGTATATCAAATTCGGACTGACAACCAACACCGACCTCGAAACGCCGACTATTCCCGCTGCACGCAGCATGCAAATTGCACTGCAGGCACTACGTGGTGACATGGTTGAATTCACTGCAGCAGAACAAGTTGCCTATGGTGCAGATCCAAATCACATAAGCGGGTCTATCTTTGTGCCTGGTTCGATTTTGCGAGGGTTTGCATTGCCGGGGTACTATTTGCCTCGAAATAACACTGGCAAACCTGCCTTGGTTCACGTATCACAACGTGACCATGTTATTGCGCCACAGTGGCGCAGCACGTGGGGCTTGGGCCAGTGGGGGTATCAGCGTATGCCAGGTTGGAACACAATGACACACTGTTCCTATACTACATTTAGCACTGACATGGTTCGGTTTTGGCGGCACATAGCCCACGAGACCTTACCAGGTCTGCAAGATGCGCGTGCGTCTCATTCCGATGTGTCATGCATTGCACTGCCTGCCTTACCGGGCAATAGTCAGCTGGCGGTGTGATACATATTTCTGGCCTGGGCATTTTGGTGCCCGGGCTTTTCGTTTTCTTTTTTCTATAATATATGGTTTTATAAGGTATATGAACGCACAAGCTAAACTAACAGATATTGCAACGCGTGCAGGTATTGTCATTAATGGAGATCGTAACTGGGATATCCAAGTACATGACGATTCAGTATACAACCGAATTATGCGTTCTGGTCAATTGGCACTAGGTGAATCATTTATGGACAAAAGCTGGGATTGTGATGACCTGGCAACAGCATTTGCCAAATGTCTTGAAATTAATATACTCGATGAACTGTATTCAGCCTCAACAATGTGGTTGTCATTAAAAGCACGTCTGTTTAATTTGCAAAACAAAGACCGCGCATTTCAGGTTGGACAAGACCACTATGATTACGGCAACGACATGTATCGTGCCATGCTTGGCCCTACAATGGTATATACCAGCGCAGACTATCGTAACGCCGATAATTTAAACGACGCACAAACAGCAAAGCTTGAATTGATTTGCCAAAAATTACAATTACAACCAGGTAAACGCCTGTTGGATATCGGTTGCGGGTGGGGAAGTCTGATGAAATATGCCGCAGAACATTATGGCGTAAAATGTGTCGGAGTCTCGGTCTCTGAAGAACAAACAAAATACGCTCGAGAAACATTTGGTGACCTGGATTGTCGGATTGATGTGGTTGATTATCGTGATTTTCAGGATGAAGAAGGGTTTGACTATATTACTAGTATTGAAATGATTGAAGCCGTGGGTCCAAAAAATTATTCTGACTATTTCAAAAAAATTTATGACCTACTGAAACCGGACGGGCAAGTGTTAATACAGGCTATCGGGACTGCGAAAAAAACCGGAACTGCTGACCCATGGATTGATAAATATATTTTTCCAAATGGCACATTACCGTCATTACACGAACTAGTTGACCACACACACGGACTGTTGGTGTTCGAACAGTTAGAGGACATTGGTCGAGACTATGACAGGACACTAATGGATTGGTGGCATAATTTAGAGTCAGCCTATCCGCAATTACACGCCAGTAATCCGGACAAATATAACGAACGTTTTTTGCGGATGTTTAAATATTACTTGCAGTCTTGTGCTGCATTAGCACGAACCAGAACTATGTATGATTGGCAGATTGTCTTTACTAAAAAGTCGAACACAGTAAATACATAATTTGACTAGAGTACTCATCAAGACTATAATGCGTTTAATTGAATGAGTCGTGAATAAGGGAGTACTCCATGACGGTAACGACAACAAACAACACACGCTTTCTGCAGCAGCCCCTACTGATGCAGTTGGTAAAACTCGCCCTGTATGTGACCCCGTTTGGTCTCATGGGATTGGCGTTCTATCAGGTTTTGTAACCAACACGCGCAACGTGAACGGGCCCCAGATATAATCGGGGGCCTGTTTTTCTTTACCAGGAAATAGTACTAGACGCAGCCCAGGTGCCTGCAGCTAATTCGACAACATAATCTGCACCAACTGGTGGAGTGAACACAGCAGGGTAAGTCTCTGGCGACACGTTTGTTTCGCTATGTACAACAGTTTGGTCTTTATTGACCCACAGAATATCAATAGCAAAATTCATGTCTTTCATCCAAATGCCATGTTGACCTGGTTGGTCAAAAATAAAAATCATTCCACCACCATTGCGTAAATTTTCACGGTAACTGAGTCCTTGTTGTCGTAGTTTGTTGGTATCAGCAATATCTAAAAAATAGTTTTCATTATCTATTGTGACCTGTGCAGTTTTGTACCCACCTGATTGCAAGTGGTCTTGAACAATAGGTAGTCTACTCTCTGGGTCAACCGAAATTACGGATTCGTTCCGGTGACTGTGGTATTCACCGTCTTCGTGAGAATGATAATCAGTTCCGTCATGTTCGTGAATTAATACAGAGTGTGTATTTTGATTGCTCTCAATCAAAACAATAATAATCAGCGTTATACCAATTAACAGTGCAGGAATAGAATAATAAAATGATTTATTAGCCATAATGATTAACTAAATCTGGTTTTAGTTTCGCGCTGTACGTCGCGCATCTGGTCGCGTTTTTTAATGTCTTGGCGTTTGTCGTATTTTTTCTTACCGCGAACCACTGCAATTTGCACTTTGACCTTGCCGTTTTCGAGCCCTATTGCTTTGGGGACAATGGTCACACCTTTGATATGCATTTCACGTTGAATATTCAGTATTTCTTTTTTCTGCAACAACAATGACCGTGGTCGACTGTTAACTCCGTCTGCAGTCACGTTTTGACTTTGATAGGGAGGGATGTTCAGTCCACGTAAAATAACAGAAAATTTTCCGTCTTTTTCGTCAATAAAAACATATGACCCATCCATAGATGCGGACTGAGTTTTCAGAGATTTTACTTCATGACCCAAAAGAGACACTCCTGCGGTGTATGTTTCCAGTATTTCGTATTTGAGGTTTATTTTTTTGTTTTGTAACAAAATTTTCATGTAGGTTATTATAACACTTTATAAGTAGTAGATTATATGTATAATAATTAACAAAGATTCTGTCAAACATGGAGGTGACAATGCCTGGTCAAGACTACAAGCAACGCGACAAACCCAAAATTTATTGGTGCAGCTTCTGCGGAAAGACTCAACACGAAGTACAAGTCATGATTGCTGGGCCGACGGTGTTTATCTGTGACGAATGCACAGATTCATGCCTAGACCTGATTAATTTCAATCTAACAATGCGTTTCAATAAATACTTGCAAAAAACTGACACATCATTGTTTCAAGCATGGGAAGCACTTGAGCCTAAAAGTTGGGATCATTTTGGCTGGCTACCCGTCAGGGCAACCAACAGCTTTCACGAGGACTTTCGGGATCATGTAAAACCGTGATAACGGACACAAAATGTCGTGAATACCGTAGAGGATTTGGTCGCGGATTGATTTCCGCGACTTTTTGATTGTGTCAATAAATAGTGTATTCTTAGAATAAGAGATTCATAAGCGAGAGGTGAGAATTATGTTTAGAATGCATCAAGTGAGAGAGGCGTTATTCCCTACAGGAATAGCTCTTTGTTGTATGGCAGTGATATCTGCAATGGCAAGCGCAGATTTTGTACCCGGAAGCACAAACGCCGTTTGGTTGTTGACCGGCTGCATTGTTTGCCTGAGTCTTGCGTTACTCGTTGTAGTCGTTTTGATTATTTGCGAGTTCATCGAGTCGCGCAGACCTGTTCAGGAATCATTTCTGCACGACTAACACGCAAGACACCGCCACAGTGTAAAGCCGTCCGCATTAGGGCGGCTTTTTGAATGTCTAAAACTTGGCATTATAGATACGCGATTTCGCATACGAAATTTGGTACAATAGCGTGCATGTCACAAAACAAGAAAAACAATCAAAAATCAGACAAGAAAAAAATTGATAATAAAAAACAGTCAATTGAACAAAGACCAAATGCAGACAAGTCTAAGAACAAAAAGGCACTTCGTCCCACCAAAGACAAAAGCTTTAACCTGACACCTAGCAAAAAAGATTCCAAAGGGAAAAAGGGTCCAGAAAACATGAAACAAAAACTGTTTTCACAATTTTCAACTGGACTTTTGGTTTTGGTCGCTTTTCTTTTCTTGTTTTCTAGTTTTTCAAATCAGTCAGAGTCTGACGATGTTATTTCTATTTCAGACGTTGCAGCTGACGTTAAATCACGACAAGTCGAATCAATTGCAGTTATCCGAACAGAATTAACGGTCACATATAAAGACGAATCGGTCAAGACAGCAAAGAGAGAAACTGACGCATCACTGTCTGACACATTGGTAAATTTGGGTGTAACCACAGAACAACTACAGGATGTGACTATTACTGTCGAAAACCCTTCAGGTTTTGCATACACCATGGAACGAATTTTGCCGTATTTATTTCCACTGATTCTTTTGGGTCTTATTTTTTGGATGTTCTTCCGACCTGGTAAAGGTGGCGCGGGTGGTGGTGGCGCTATGCAGGCGTTCTCATTTGGGTCGTCTCGGGCAAAGTTCATTGATCCCAATGATGACTCTAAAAAAGTAAAATTCAGTGACGTTGCAGGTGCAGAAGAAGCAAAACAAGATTTAGCAGAGATTGTTGAATTCTTGAAAACACCCAAAAAATTTACAGAAATTGGAGCTGATATTCCCAAGGGTGCATTGTTGATGGGGGAACCAGGGACAGGAAAGACACTATTGGCCCGGGCAGTTGCAGGTGAGGCAGGTGTTCCGTTTTATTCGGTCTCAGCATCTGAATTTGTCGAAATGTTTGT
>JAHDDI010000011.1 GCA_020629435.1 Minisyncoccota bacterium | reverse complement strand
ACCAATGTTTCCGTCTGCACTTTGTCGTACCACTGAATTTGCAATTGAATTAGCTGTATCAAAATATGGAACATAGCCTGCAGTTCCTGTTACCCCTGTACCTCCAGAAACAAAATTATAGATATTTGTAACATCAGTACATTCTGTACCAGATTCATTACAGATTTCTTGGGCACCTATTTTTCCTTCTACTTCTACTAATAGCCCACTGGTTAGTGATGTTCCCCCTACTACTAGACCGTCTTGAAATGTTGAGGCAGCACCATAAGATACCGATGCAACACTGAGACCTCCTAATACAAAAAATACATATTTATTCATTGAACTAATACTACAACAAAAATCAATTGAATTACAATTGTTTATCTACATACATTGTTTTCTACTGCAATCCACGCAATGCCAGTCCGATTGCTACTGCAAATTCTGGGCCGGCGTCTCGCAGTGTGTTTTCTAAAAATGCAGGTGTCTCTGCTTTGTTAAAAGGGTCAGCAATCACCACCTCTGTTTCAAGCGCATTGACCACATGGTTCATAATTCCTTTTAAAATCGAACCTCCACCTGTCAAAATAACTTCTTCTATGTTTTTTCGGTGGACTTTTTGATAGTCTAAAATTACCTGTTTTGTTTCAGACAAAATTCGGTCTAAATCAACCGGAGTAGTCTGAGACGACTCGATTTGTTTTTGCAGTTCTTCGCCCTGAACTAGATTCAAGTCTTCTCCAATTGCAGAAAGTTTTCTTTGTGTCTCTAGTGATTTGATCATGTTTTGACTTCCGACCGAAATAACATGTGACTTTTGTACAATACCGTATTCGACAACATATACCTTGGTTACGGATGCCCCGATATCCAAAACTGCTACCGAATTATTGTCGTGTCGTAACACCGACCGAATAGTAGAAAATGTTTCAATTTCCAAAAATCGCAAATCTAAATTAGCCATTTGGGAAATTTCTTTGTATTTATTTAACGTATCTTTGTGTATAGCAACCACCATCACATTTAAAAATCGATCTCCCTCTTCTGTGTCGTCTTCGTTTGGAATAACGGACCAATCCAAAGACACTTCTGCAATAGAAACTGGAATATACCGGCGTGCCTCAAGGCGAACCATTTCATCTAGTTTTGATTCAGACACTTTGGGCATTTTCATGTTAAAGACCAAAGACGACTTTAACGGGATAGACAACCCAGCCACAGTTGCGTCGACCTGAGACTCGCGCAATAAATCTTTTAGTGCATCACCGTATTGTGGTGTATCTAAACGTACTGTTTGTCCAATTTCCTTCCCTGTATATGGACCTAGGGCGATTTCCCCAAATGTATCTAGACTGACTACTCCTTTTTTCTTGGACAACTGCACCACCTTAATAGAAGATGACCCAATATCAACCCCGACAAATTTATTTGCCTGTTTTTTTCCAAATAGTGAATCAAGTAATGCCATAGTGTATTATAGTAGATATAATTATGGGAAATTATACTTATACAATACTAACACGGAGTCTTGTAAAAAAATATCAGGTCTACTCACAGATTGCCATAGAATTGTTATTCGGATTTTCTAATACAAATCAGGCATATATAAGACAAATTATCCAACAAAAAGGTATTTTTTACTATCGACCATTCAACAAGCAAGGAATTATGAAAATATCACTTTTTCGATATTCACACAGATATGTTCGCAGAGTAATTTGGGATATGAAATTTAGAAACAAACGCGGGTACTGTTATTTTTTTGCCGATATAATTTCTGATGTACTATTGGACCAGTTGTCTGAACTTTCACTGACACACAATTTCACTGACCCTTTGCTATGTTTTGTACCTTCTGACAACAGAACTGTCCGATCCCGTAACGGTTACTATGCAACCAAAATAACCGCGCAATATTTGTGCCAGAATAGACTGAAGGATGAAGTTGTATTTAAGCCACTGCTTATAGAAAAACATATTCACACCCAAAGGCAGTCTCATGTATCACATAAATCTGACCGCCTGAAAAACCCCAT
Organism: Minisyncoccota bacterium; assembly: GCA_020629435.1. Lineage (GTDB taxonomy): Bacteria > Patescibacteriota > Minisyncoccia > Phycocordibacterales > JAHDDI01. The sequence continues at coordinate 24,529 of JAHDDI010000011.1, read as the reverse complement.
CGGGGCATTTCGTATTACTGAACCTAAAATAATTAAAGACAGAAATATAATATTGTACGATGACGTGCGCACAACTGGAGCAACTATTGACGAGTGTACAAAAATATTAAAACACCATGGGGCAAAACGAATCTTGCAGATAACTATTGCTCATTAAACAAAAACACTCATAACTATTGAGTGTTTGTTGTGTATATAGGCATAATAGTTACTAATCGATTGATTGCCCCATTAATTCTACTTGTCGTACTAGTGACTGACTGTACCCCGCCTCATTGTCGTACCATGCTAATATTTTGACCAGGTTTCCTACTACTCGTGTAAATGCCAGGTCAACAATTGCCACATGTGTATCTCCAATGATATCTGTTGATACCACTTGGTCTTCTTCTACTCGCAACAGTCCTTTGTATTGGTCCGATTCAGCGGCGGCTTTAAAAAATTTGTTTACTTCTTCGGCGCTTGTTTCTCGTGATGCTACAAATGTAATGTCCACAATTGACCCCACAGGACTTGGTACTCGGATTGCAATTCCATCAAATTTTCCTGCCAACTCATCAATTACTTTTGTTGTGGCTACTGCAGAACCAGTTGATGATGGAATAATATTAACTGCCCCAGCGCGTCCTTTTCGATAATCAGTTGAACCAGGCTTAACTGGACCATCAACAATTGACTGTGTGGCTGTGTAACTGTGAATGGTATTTAATAATGCGTATTCAACCCCAACAGTTTGCCGCATCACGTCCAATGGAGACCCTGCTGCATTTGTTGTACATGATGCATTTGACGTAATAGCACATGTCTTGACCTCGTCCTCGTTAACACCCATCAATACTGTTTTTCCAATTTTACCATCACCAAATTCAGTTCCTTGTTCGTCTTTGGTTGGACCAGAGATAACTACACGTTTTGCTCCTGCGGTCAGGTGCATGTTTGATTTTTCAAAACTGGTAAATATTCCTGTACATTCTGCGACCACGTCAACATCTAATTCACCCCATGGAAGTTCTTCTGGGTTACGTACAGCATGAAATGGAATCTGTAAGTCAGAACCAATACATAAATACTGCTCTGTCTCAGAGACAATTTTTGCATGTGCGTCTATATTCATTTCTTTTTGAACTGAATCGTGGTTCAACAAATACACCATGTTTTCCAAGTCTCCTAAGTCATTAATACCAACAATTTGTAAATTGTCATTTTGTAATGCGAGTTTAAAAAATAGCCGACCAATTCGACCAAACCCATTAATTGCTACGTTTGTTTTTTTCATACTGTCTATTATATCTAAAACTATCTATCCACCCAACCGAAATAGTGGATAGGTATCGGATTAATTATCACAAGACAAGAGAAAAGGCGACCCGTTTTAATGGGTCGCCTCTTTCATTTGCCTTACTGGCACCAATTGTCGACTACAGCAAACGGATTTGCTGTTGGTAAAACGTCGCAGGCCAGATAGAACGCAAGTTCATTTGAGTTTGGCACTGCTTGCAAGAATGCGATAGGGTCATCGACTCCTTGCTCCCACAAAATCGGAACAACATGCCCTGCCATCAGAGAACCGATTGCTTCGACATGTTCCGGAGCACGTGCCTCGATTAGCCACCACTCTGCCATCGCCCTGGATTCAGCTTCGGTGTCTCCACCATAATCTGTTCCTAGGTGACGTTCGAATACTGATTCAGTTGCCCATGCCAGTCCGAATGATGCGGATTCATTATCATGGTACAAGACCACCTCGATTCTGGACATGTCGCAAGACGTAGAACATCCACGATATAGACCAGGAGCCTCAAATGCAGCAATCCATTCTATCAGACTCATCTGAGACTCATCTGCGTCCTCAATCAAGATGTCAGAAATGATCTGTCGTATGATTTGGTCTGTGTGACCAGTGTCCAATTCTTGTGCAAAAACTTGGTTCGTACAAAAAAACAAACCGAATACGATTGCGAGTAGGTTTCCAAAAAAATTCATGCTTTCACCTCATGTTTTGCGATCTGTGCCGCTTTGACAAATGATTCTGTGCTTGACAACACAAAAAATTACATTCATAAATAATTATACCTGGTTTAATCTAAAAATCAAATAAAAAAGTGTACGGACGTACACCAATTTACCGATTGTATTTTGGATATGTTCCCAAAATGCGAACCATCGGGCTGTGTTGCTGTAGTACAGCCAGTGCCCCCTGAGCCGCGGGGTGCTCTAGTTTGCAGTCAAAATCAAGATAAAACAAATAATCATAGCCACTGTCTTGAATTCGTCTAGACTCTAATTTCGTCATATTCATATTTGCTCCAGCAAATCCAGAAATACATTTATGTAACGACCCAGCACTGTTATCGGCTGCAAAAATGACTGTCGTCTTGAAATCATTGCTATCACCCTGCTCTAATGATTCCTCAAAGTCGTATTGTTTGTCGCGCTTTTTTACCAGTAAAAAACGTGTGGTGTTGTTGGGGTCACTTTGGATTTTACGTGCAACCACGTCCAGTCCGTACATTTCTGCTGCTCGCTCAGAGCATACAGCCGCGTCTGTTTCGGTACCTGTGCTGGCCACCATTTCTGCTGCAGCAGCTGTGTCATGATATGCCAATGTTGCTATATTGTGCTCTTGCAAAAAATCTGCAGATTGTGCCAGTGCTTGCACATGCGAATGCGCTGTTTTGATATTTTCTATTTTCACACCTGGTCGCACTGCCAAACAGTGGTCTACATTAAAATAATATTCCGCCAACACTTCGACATCGTGTCTAAGAAACATGTCAATTGATTGATGTACCGTTCCGGCATGACTGTTAGAGACAGGTACCCATCCCAAACCAACCTTGTTTGAAATAGAATCAAACAATCCTTCAAAAAAACCACGCTCTTCTACTGGAGTGTGGCTGATTTCATGCAGGTCACAAAATAGAGCAAGAGACGCCTCACTATACGATCCAGGGACTCCCTGGTAGACAATATCAACTGGATTATTGCTATTCATTGCCGGGCAGTATAGCAGAATGTTGTGATTATGCCAGCTAATATTTGACTATTGTGGAATCATACGTATACTATGCTGTGGCACAAATTGTGTGCTACAACTTGGAGAAGATCTTTCATGAAAAAACAAAAAAAGCGCATCCGCCAAAGTGATCTGTCGCAACTGGCTGCACAAGCAAAATCACAAATGCTTAATCTTCGGTCCTGGACCAAAGATCGCCTTAGTGCGTTGGTTGATGTGATCAACGATTTTTTCAACAAGGCGAAGAATCATCTTCGCGAAGAAGCCCGCACATTGAAGGCTCTACGTCTTTGTGCGATGGACATTGCCGGTCTTGAACCGAGATGACCCACGGGAGGATGCGGGCCAGAGCGCCCCATCCAACCCATCTATCCGCAACTGAATCCTGATGCGGATTTTTTATATCTTGTTTTTTATTTCAGACAAGATATATTCTATCCAATCGTTTCTTATTTTTGGAGTATTCTACATGCCTAATACCGCTACTGCCACTGTCGTCCAATTCGATGCGCCTTCTGCTGTTCACACAAAAGTGGCAGGGCTATGCCCGTGCGAACTGGTCGAAATCCCTATCGGCTGCATCGATGACCACCAAGGGTTCGTTTCTAACCTGAAAAAACACGCTGCGTCAAAAACCCAGTTCAGACTGGGTCGTCTCGGCAGTTCGTCGCACAAACAGATACTTTGCGAATGTTCTCACGACACAGGGTCCGGAATATTTACAATTAAGGCTGTGTAACAAACCACAGCAAAGGCCCGCTTGTTTTACAGGCGGGCCTTTTTTATTTGAACTTTTTTGACTTTTGTAATGTCTTTTTTAGATACCCACCCGTCAACGACTTGGGATTGTCCGCAACATTTTCTGGTGTCCCCGATGCCACTATAAATCCACCTTTCTCTCCCCCTTCTGGTCCAAAATCAATCACGTGGTCACAGACTTTGATCATATCCAGGTTGTGTTCGATTACAACCACACTATTTCCTCGGTCAACCAAACGCTGCAAAATCTCGTTTAATCGAGCCACATCGTCATAATGCAGCCCCACGGTTGGTTCGTCTAACAGGTAGATGGATTTTTCGGTAAACGGTCGATACAGCTCAGACGCAATTTTAACTCGTTGCGCTTCCCCGCCGGATAACGTTGTTGCTGGTTGTCCTAATTTTAAATATCCTAACCCAACTTCAACCATGGTTCCTAGTCGGTCATGAATAGCTGGAATATCGGTAAAGAATTCTGCAGCAGTCTGAATGTCCATTTCTAGAACCTCATGAATATTCTTTTTCTTGTAAGTCACTTCCAGTGTTTCTTTATTGAATCGTTTCCCGTGACAGATATCACACTTTACATATACTGTCGGCAAGAAATGCATTTCGACAGCAACATATCCATTCCCCTGACAGGCTTCACATCGACCTCCTTTGACATTAAAACTGAATCGACCTGGTTTATATCCACGAACTCGGGCTTCGGTTGTTTCGGCAAACATGTCTCGTATGTGTCCAAACGCTCCGGTATAGGTCGCAGGATTGGACCGTGGTGTTCGACCAATTGGAGACTGGTCAATTGAAATGGCTCGCTGGATGTATTCAAGTCCTGTGATTTTGGCACAGTTATACGTCTCCGAGCTGCGTTTTTTACGGTCAAACCGTGCGTCCAGGTTTTGCTGGACAATCTCATGCATAAAGGACGACTTACCTGATCCAGACACTCCTGTGATACAAACAAATTTTTGTAATGGTATGGTCGCATTGATGTTATCAATGTTGTTGACACTTCCCCCAGTAACCTTAATAGAACCCTTGTCGCTTGACCGTCGTTTTTCTGGTAATGGGATTCCGATTTCTTCGCGCAAATATCCAAGTGTTCGTGATTTGTGTTTTTTGTTTGAATCTGACAACAAATCTGTCAGCCAACCACTGGCCATGACTTCTCCTCCGTTTACTCCTGCTCCTGGGCCGATTTCAATTAAATAGTCCGCACTATAAATCACGTCTTCGTCATGTTCGACCACAACCACTGTGTTACCCAAGTCACGCAGTCGCTCCAATGTCTCGATTAGTCTGTCATTGTCGCGCTGGTGTAGGCCGATTGTTGGTTCGTCCAGTACATACATGGCCCCTACTAATCCAGAACCTAACTGTGAGGCCAACCGAATTCGCTGTGCTTCCCCACCTGAAAGTGTATTTGCCTTACGGTCTAGTGTCAGGTATTCGATACCAACATTTAGCATAAACGACAACCTGTCGATAATTTCCCGCATAATCGGTCCTGATATTTCGCGGTCCTGATCTGATAATTCCAGGGTGGTAAAAAATTCATGTGCGTCTTGGATAGACAACGACGTCACGTCAACGATGTTTTTACCTGCTGGTTTGTAATTTTTGTGTTCAACTGTTGGGCAAGTTCTGGAATCTCCCGTTCCTATAAATACTGCCAACGCCTCTGGTCGTAGTCGGTTACCATTACAAGTCAGACATGGTTCTTTTCCAAAGAAAAACCGTGACCCAATACCGTTACAGGTCGGACATGCTCCCGCGGGACTGTTAAATGAAAATAGTCGTGGTTCAAGCTCTGGGAAACTAAATCCATCATGTGGGCATGCAAATTTAGATGATAGTAAAAATTCTGTCTGAATTTCGTTTTCTGCGGCACTTGTTTTTTTCTTGTCAGCTCCATCAAATTCCATTGCAATCTGCACTAATCCTTCGGATTCATCCAATGCCTTTTCGACACCTTCTGTTAGTCGAGTATTAAAATCAGGTCCCCCCGCTAAAAATTCTGAAAAATAATATTCATCAATCAATACCTCGATAGTGTGTTTTTTGGTTTTAGACAGTTTGATTTTGTCACGTAAACTATGCACTGTTCCGTCTACACGTACATATGCGTACCCCTTGCCCAATAGGTTGTACAATAATTGATAGTATTCACCCTTTCGTTCCCGAACAACCGGCGCATACATTAATACACGCGAATTATCGATATCTACCCCCATGACTTTTTTACCAGTTCCTGCTTTTTCTATTTGTTTCTTTGCGTCTTTGACTTTTTTGTCTACAAAAGTCACAATTTCGTCTGTAGATAATTTAGAAATCTCGCGTGCACACTCTAAACAGTGCGGTCGTCCGATACGGGCAAACAACACACGCATGTAATCATAGATTTCTGTAATGGTCGCTACAGTTGAACGAGGGTTATTAGACCGCGATTTTTGGTCAATAGAAATTGCTGGTGACAGTCCAATAATTTCGTCTACGTCTGGTTTCTGCATTTGGTTTAAAAACTGTCGCGCATAGGCAGATAATGATTCAACATAACGTCGTTGCCCCTCGGCAAAAATAGTATCAAAAGCCAATGACGATTTTCCGGACCCAGAAAGACCCGTGATAACCACTAGCTGATTTCGTGGCATTTCGACATCAATATTTTTTAGATTATGGGTCCGTGCTCCACGCACAATTATCTGTTCTGCTGCGTGAGATTCGTGTGCGTTTTTGTTTGTCTTTTTGACTGTCATAAGAAGTGCATTATATCACGTGAATTCTGGTCGACCGATTCCAAGTTTTACAATATTTGACCAAAACACAAAAAATGGTATTGTATATTTTGAATGGAGGAACTGGTATGACCAACAATTCAAAACCACCAATAGAAAAAGATGACGGCAGCGTTGATTTTGCGGTTGCTTACGCGGGAGGCAGGCCTCAGACCCCCCAAGAGCGTCGAGGGCCGCCGACTTCGCAACCTAAATAAAGGTCTGCCATCAAACTAAGGGCGGCATGAACGAATCGTGTTGCCCTTTTGACTTATCTCAATTGTCCACTTGACTAAATCTAAATGTCCAGTATATTTAGATTCTAAGAGCCCTTTTGCAATTCCGCAGTTGGGCTATTTTCTTTTAAGGAGGTGACTTCGTGTCAGATATAAGAAACAAGTTTCTCGACCATCATTTGCGTGCAGGTCGTACCGGATGCGCCTGCTGCAAAGAACCCATCAGTATGGATGCTTACGATACATGGCACTTCATCGGTGACCGCCTATTTTGTTCTGACTTTTGCATTATTGTTGGACAAGCGTTTGACTCTGTTGCAGAACATGCAAAATACGACCGCTCGTGCAAATGCACATGTCAGGTAACACAGGCCACGCCCGTCACCAGTCCCCACTACGGACCACACTTGCCACAGTCAAAAGTCCAAATCCCAAGCAAGTTCCGTTACATGCGTAGCCGCAGGTTGACTCATTTAATACAACAAGACTCAAATCTTTTTAAGGGAATTGTCATGTACCTGTCGATCCGTGGTCGGCGCTTCATGGAAAATGATATCCAGGAAATCTGCACCCTGCTTGGAAAAGCCGACCTGAGCTACGCACGTTACTGTGATGCTCTCAAGACAACAGCCTCGATGTCTAGGTGTCAAAATGTACTGGCGACGATATGGATCAACTGCCCACCGATGCGTCGTTGGTTGCTTGGTTTTGAGGGCAACACCGCACTGATAGACTTGAGTCTACTTGATTCCCATCTTTTGGAATTAATGCTCAAGGCTGACGTCAAAAAACGTAAACAGTGCACCCCCATGGGAAGACTTATCGATACGGAAATAGACAACAGACCTTTTCCTATGGTAGCGGAGTAATGAACAAAGACGCGCCCCAATTCGTTGGGACGCGCCTGTTTTTTTATTTATATTTTCCCTAATTTTTTTGCCAACCGTTTTGCTTCTTTCAGGTCATCTTTAATCATGTCAATCCCCATCTGCCAAAAGTCATCTTTGGTAATGTCTATTTTCATCTGCTTGAATATGTTCTTGGGAGAATCACTTAGTCCAGCCGAGAAGAAAACGTCTTTGATCATATCCATGTTGCGAGAATCTTGTTTTATTAAATTTTGCATTGCTTTTGCGATAAGCAGTCCAGACGAATATGAATATACATAAAAGAAATTTCGAATATGTGACCAATACACCCACCAATAATCTGCTTCGTCGTCAAAACTCACAGACCGTCCCATATACGCCTTCATGTGTGTTACAAAAATATGAGAAATGTCCTTTTTAGACAAATATCCTTTTTGACGAAATTCATTATGTAGTGCAAATTCAAATTGATAACACCCAATCTGGCGGAACACAGTCGCAAAACTGTCTTCCATAGAATCCATTAAAGAGTCTAATTTCTCTTGGTCGGTAACTAATGCTTTTTTTATTTCCTGGTATGCAAAATCTTCACAAAATGTAGATGCAACTTCTGCAGTTGATAGTGGTGTCCCGCAATATAAATCACGTTGTTTTCGTTTAATTAGCTGATTATTTATTCCGTGGCCAGCTTCGTGGGCAATAGTCTTAATATCGCGTGCCTTTTGGGTAAAGTTCAACATAATATAACTTCCTGGCACGGCTGCATTTGCCCCGGCACAAAACGCACCTCCGCGCTTGCCTTTTTTCGGCATCACATCAGTATAACCGTCGTAACTAAATGACTTGAAAATGCTAGCAAAATCAGAATCTAAATTATCAAAAGAGTTCTGAACAATTTGATATGCCTGCTCGTATGTATATTCTTTATCAAACTTTCCTGTTTGAATTGAACGGTTTTGGTATGGAATTCGTTTTTCTCCAACCATCTGTGCTTTGAGGCGATAAAAATCATGAGACACTTTATAATTTTTCTCGACTACTCGTACTAACGCATCCACAACATCAGAATCAATATCGTCAGAGATATGTCGCGACTGATCGGGACGACTATATCCGCGCAGTTCATCATTGATTTTTTTATTTTCTAAAATAGCGTTTATTTCTTTTTCGGCAACGTCAGAATGTTTGGCTAAAATTGCATCCACTTGTTTTTTGGCCTCATTACGAATTTTTTTATTATTTTCACCGCATAATGCCATTAGTTGTTCAAACCCAACCTGTCGCCTTTCGATTTTACCCTTACTGTTCTTTACCCAAGTATCCGCCTGCTCTTTGGATAGAAATTCTTCTATCATGTCTGTCCAATTTCCATGTGAAACCCCACTTTTTAATGACAGCAATTGCTCTTCTTTCTCAGACAAAAAATACTGTGCATTTTCAAAAACACCTTCTAGCCAATACTTTTCGCTTTCAAGCTCATTGCTTTTAAGTAATGTTTTTTGCTGTTTTTTTGGTATAGCACCCAAATCCAAAACAAAAAATTCTAACTCATTTCCTAGTTTAGTATAAAAATCTGCTGCCTTAAATGACGCCCCTTTCAATTCAGAGTTACCTGATTCGACTGATTCACGTAAAAAATAATAATACCCCTCTTTGACTCCTAGGTTGGTCAGGGTTTCGTAATCGACTATTGCTTGTTTAACTTTTTTAGGATTATCAAGATACGCGTTTTTGTTTTTATATTTCTTGGTAAATTCTGAGACTAATTTTTGTGCCTTTTTTCTTTCGGAAAGAAAAGCAGGGTCATTTATTTTTTTTCCTAATTGAGATAAATCCCAGTTAGTCGACAGTTTTTGTTTCTTCATGCTGAGCATTATAACATTCCCAAAGTCTTACTTGCATTAGTATTGTGTTTGTGTAGAATACCTCTAACCGTTTTTTGAGATGAGGAGTCACCTGGGGGTGACCTGCATACAATGCTCCTCCACAAACACCTTCGCTTTGCTCTCTGCCCTGAGCACGCCTAAAGCGAAGATACCAGAGTCTTCTGGTATACTGCCCACTTAGAGCGCCAAATTCCCCTGTCCCGGAGTTTGGCGCTTTTTTTTATATTTTTCTAAAACAAAAAACCAATTGTATATAATTGGTTTTTTGTTTTGTGAATTACAAGATAATTATCCTATAACACTTTTGATTCGTTTTTCTACTTCTTCCCAATTAACTACCGACCACCATGCGCTGACATAGTCAGGTCGTTTATTTTGATAATTCAGGTAATACGCATGTTCCCACACATCGAGACACAATACTGGTGTGTATCGACCCTCTGTAGCAATAACTGTGTCCATCAGTGGATTGTCTTGGTTTGCAGTTGAAAACACTTTCATGTCGCCATCAGAATTAATACCCAACCATGCCCAACCAGAACCAAATCGTGTTGCCGCTGCGTTTTCGAACTGTGACAAAAACGTTTCCAGACCAGTAAATTGTTCTGCAAGCATTGACTCTAGTTCGTCTGACATTGCAGACCCGCCCGGAGTCATGCATTGCCAAAACATGTTGTGGTTATAAAACCCACCTGCGTTGTTTCGGATTCCTGCAGGATAGCTTGATATGTCAGATAACAGTTCTTCAATCGACATATCTGCGACTTCGTTTTCTTCTAACAGATTATTGAGGTTTGTTGTGTACGCGTTGTGGTGCTTGCTGTGGTGGATTTCCATTGTTTGCGCATCGATTGCAGGTTCCAGTGCGTCGTATGCGTATGGCAGTTGTGGTAGTTCAAATTTCATATATTAGTTTTTATTCTGTAATAGACCTATTGTACTATAGACTAGTTATTTCAGACAAGGTAAAAGGGGTCCCGTTTCCGAATCCCCTTTCGAACGCCTGCTCGCGTCTATGTTGCCTGCGCTGATCTAATCTGATCGTCACCATCGCCCACACCACCAAGTACTGCAGCCTTGCAGTGCTCTGGGTCAATGTGTACGATATCCGCATCACCGTGCATTCTCTTACCACAACCACCCTTGGCTTTTGGTAGACATACGGCGCGAGTCACGCTTTGCTCTGCTTCGCAGTGCGGGCACTCTTGAGTTGGTGCTTCATCTTTCATTTTATTTTCCCTGTACTAGCCAACTCTCTGAGTCTGACTATTGTTAAAGTTCATCTTCTCGGACGATTTCCGAGAAATCATTTATAACAAAAATAATCTTGTTATACAAATATGCAACAACTTGTCCTAATACCAATTAAACTGTTGTTCTAAGTGCTTCTGTAGATCCAATATTTCTTCTGGTACAACGATTGTGCGGTTTGGATATTGATATTGTCGGTGTTGGTATAACTGATTATTTTTCATGTGATGTTTTAGGTGGTGCTTTTGGTGCACCTCTTTACCTAGCTCAATTAATTGTGGTCCCGCATAGAACAAGGCACCAAACATCATCGCCAGTCCCACAAACCCAACAAGTGATGCATATACCCAGGCGTACCGAGGCTTGCTAAACCAATTTGTGCCCCCGTATAACCAAATCCCAAACCACATGGCAAGTGTTAACGTTGCTAATTTCATAACTAACCCTCCGGCAACAAATGCAACATATTGTGTAGCGGTAACATGGTCAAACAGATAGATTCCCGAAATAGACGCGACTAACCTTTCTGTCTGTATTGGGTCCCCCAACACAAACATATTTACAATAATATTTACTATAATCGAAAGTGATGTCAGCACTACAATTATCACTGCGATTGCCCGGCGAACCCACGGCCAGCTAATTTTTTGTAACTTATTTATCAGCCACTGTGTCGCCACCACCATGTAATTCCATACTACCTTTAATACATCTAATAATTCCTTACCTAGATTCTGCATTGGTTTTGTATTCATTTCTTTATAATAATTAATTGTATTAATAAAACAACACACCTGTGCTGTGTGTTGCTGTATTAATCAAAAATTTTTTCTATTGCGTTGGCCATGCCTCTGTCTTTTTCTGTGACTGTATTTCCGGCGTCATGAGTGGTCGACATGATGTTGACCTGACAATAGTCATAAATGCTAATATCAGGATGATGGTTGTGCTCTTCGAACAATTCACCGCATTTGTTAACAAAATTCAACGCTTCGGTAAAATTATCAAAACTAAAATCTGCTGTCAGCACGTCGTCCATTTGTTCAAAATATTTCATATTAGAATTTACACACCTTAAGCTTTAGGATATTTTCTATCTGAGAAATAATTCCCTCTGTGTCTAGTCCATGTTTGTGCAGTAATTCGTCAGCTGTTCCGGATTCACCAAACACGTCATCAATTCCATGAATTCGCATAGGGACCGGACATATATCGGTCAATGTTTCTGCAACAGCGGATCCTAACCCACCAGCACGTTGGTGTTCTTCGACTGTTAGTATGCGCCCACAATCGCGTGCCATATCAGATATTGCTTGTTTATCAATCGGTTTTATTGTGTGCATGTTTAACACACGCATACCAATTCCTTTTTCGTCAAAATGTCGTACCGCCTGCAATACTGCATGTGTTACTGGCCCTGCTGTGATGATTCCAAGTGACAGTGATTTGGTTGTTGGTTCCCACATAACCTGAGCACGTCCAATTTCAAATGGAGTTTTTTCGGTTGTCACCTCGGGTGTTTTTTGTTTTGCGAGCCGAATATACGTTGGTGCATTCGTTTGTGCAATTGCTTCTGTTGCTAGTTTTGCCTGATGAGTATCACAAGGATATATAACTTGCATGCGTGGAATAACCCGCGTAATAGCAATATCTTCTACTGCTTGATGCGTTCCTCCGTCTTGTGCCACAGAGATTCCTGCGTGACCCCCAACAATTTTAACTGGAACGTTATTGTATGCCACTGTTGTACGAATTTGTTCCCAGTTACGTCCTGGGTTGAACATTGCGTACGATGCAATAAATGGAATTTTACCCATTGCTGCCATCCCCGACCCCACTGATGCCAGGTTTTGTTCTGCTACACCAATTTCGACAAAACGTTCTGGATATTTTTCTGCAAAGTGATGCATGCGTGTTGATTCGGTCAGATCACAACATAGCCCAACTACCGATTCGTCTGCATCTGCAGCCGCAACTAGTCCTGCACCGAATCCGTCACGTGTGGCGGTTTTTTTACATTCAGGATCGAATAGGTCTTCATTAAGATTGAGTTTTGAATTTAACATACATCCAGTATATCAAGAGCATCTGTTTTTCGAAACTATATTTGGGTAAAAAACATATTATCTTTGTTACAATAATAATATGAAAAAAGCTCAGAAATACTTTATTAGTGGATTACTATTTTTATTGCCTCTTTGGATTTTGTATATTGTTATTAAAACATTATCAGGTGTTGTCACAAATGTTGTCAGTATCAATGTGTTGTTTGGTTTTATTATTTCATTATTTGTAATCACAGCCATCGGATTTTTGGTTCGTCGTATTATCAAACGATATATAGGAAAATATATCTATAACTGGTCAAAACGCCCAGGATTTATTGGCCTGTGCATGCGGGGCTTTATGCAGATTGATGAGGTTTCAGAAAAAGCACGCGAGGCTTTTACAAACCCTATACTGTATAAAGTTGACGACGGTATCTATAAATTAGGATTTGTGACTGATGCGGACCAGGATATTTTGGGTACACAAGACACTGCTGAGGTGACCGAAGCGCAACCGGCGACAGATGCGGTGTGGGTATATGCGCCATTACCTGTAACCATGCTTGGCGAACTAATCCTAGTTGAAAAACGAAAAATCCAACACATCAACCCCGAACAAAAAGAATCTATTCCCTTATTTATTATGACTGCAGGATTAGTAGAGCAATCGCAATAACAAATATATCTATTCTAAGTCCATTTCGAATTGATGAGACCGATTAAGATCTGCCCACTCAATATCGTCTTTTAAGTTTTTCCATTGCTCTATCATATACAGCGCAGTTTTTTGCAAACTAGGAAAATCTCTACTGTATTTTTTAAAAAAATCAATATGCGCATCGTATCCTCTTTTGTTTCTGTCCAGTCTCCGAGCGTGAAACATCTGCATGACTCCTTCGATTTCATCTATTGTTTTTACAAAATTTGCTTCTCGTGAATTTTTTGCACCACTAGGGCTTTTTTCCCAGTAATGATCCAGAGCACGCGAAACCCATCCACCCATGTTTCTTTTTTCGGTTTCATGAATCATTACCTGCTGAGCAATATCTTCTTGCTCTTCATCAAAAGATGTCTTGGTTATCTTGTCCCCAAAAATGACTTCTGCTACGTCATGTAGCTGAACAATTTTATCTATCTCTTCCCAATCAAGAGATAATATATCTGCGTCATTTTCACGTTTTGCACGTTCTTTTACTATACGTATAAGCATATTGATCCCCGCAACATGCTCTGCTAACATCTCACGCATTTGTGACCTCTCTTCGTCACTTCGATCCACCTCTCCCCACCTAGACACATCTTTTTGTGCAAAAAATATCAATGCACCTTCCATGAAATCATGTTCTCTTTGCGAAAAATTATTTTCAAGCTTTGGTATGGTAAAGCGCGACAATTTATTTTCTTGTTCATTGATCTTTTTTTTAGCTCCCCAATTACCTTCAAACATACTATTTGTCCATTAATCCCGCTATTGCCTTTTCTGCTTGTTCGGGTGTTGGTGGTTTACCATGCCACTCTGGAATACGTTCCCATTCACTCACCCCTTTGGATGAAATAGTGTGAGCCAAAATCAAAGTTGGTTTTTCGAACACTGCACGACCCTGATCCACTGCATCCGCAATTTCTTCAATATCATGTCCGTTAATGTCGATTACATGAAATCCAAATGCCTCCCATTTGTCTTTATATGGTTCCAATGGCATTACGTCTTCGGTGTGTCCGTCAATTTGAATATTATTTCGGTCGACAATACATATTAAATTACCTAATTTTTCTTTCCCGGCCAGCATAGCTGCTTCCCAGATTTGCCCTTCGTTTGTCTCTCCGTCCCCCATTAAACAAAAGAAAAATTTACCACTAGTTTTTCCATTATCAATACGATTTGCCAGTGCCATCCCGACTGCTTGCGATAGACCAGACCCTAGTGGTCCCGATGATGTTTCAATACCCGGCAAGTATTCTCGGTGTGGATGCCCCTGTAGCGGTGAGCCGAATTCTCGTAATGTATCTAACACTGACCGGTCAAAATACCCCGCGTGTGCCATAGTTGCATACAAGACTGGTGCAATATGCCCATTCGACAGCACCAGCATATCTCGTTCATTCCATTCTGGTTTGGATGCGTCATGTTTCATGCTATGAAAATACAATGTCGCAAACACGTCTGCCATTCCTAATGGTCCTGCAGTGTGCCCGGTCCCTGCATTTGCCAGCATTTTGATAATGTCGATTCGTATATCACGTGCAATAGTTTCTATTTCTGCAACGCGTTTGGGAGTAATTGATGTCATCTTGTAATTATAAATTACAAAGTATTAAAGATAAAACTATAAAGTGGAGAAAATGATACTACTGATAGCTAAATATTTTGTGTCTGTATCTCGTTTATAGTTGCCTTAATATTCTTAGTCTTAAATAAACCTGAGTTCATGCCCAGATGTGTTGCTCCGGCTTGCACCAATTGTTCTGCCTTAGATAATTTGACTCCACCATCAATTTGAATCGGCATATCTGGAAATGCTCTCCGAAGACGTTTTATACGATTAAAAACGTTGGGAGACAGTTTTTGACCACTGTGCCCTACTCTCTCTATACCCATCAACTGAATATACTGAAATTCATCATGCGACTCCAAAATTTTTCTTATTTCATTGCGAGTATGATCCAAACGCACGGCAAGTCCACAAACAAAAGGCACGTCACGACTCTCTGTTGTGTTTCTAATTCGACTAAACAATTCGTCCCATCTGTATGTTGACCCGGCATGAAATACTACACGGTCAGGTCTGGACTGTGCCAGCACTTTACTCCATCTAGTCATGCACCCAGTACAATCAAAATTAACCATCATGTCTAATTCCACAGCAAGATTTTTTTTGTGTGCGTTGTTAACGATAGCGTGTATTGATCGTGCATCTCCGTTTGATCCATATGTTTTGGATGGAACAAATTCACCATCACATATATCAACTTGAACCAGGCTTACTAAACCCGTAACGGTTTTTATCTTGTTTTGTATCTGTTGCAAATCAGATTCCAAAATAGCAGGTACTACGGTGATGCTGTTTTTCATAAAATCAGTATAACAAAAAACCGACACAATGTGTCGGTTTTTTGTCGCTACGGTTTCAATTGTAGCTATTCCCATCCAAAGAATCTTTCTACAAATTCTTCGAATCCAGCAAATGCTAGAGAAAAGAATTTGTCATCAGTTTCCTTTGTGGTCGGGTTTGTGCTTGTGCTCTCTTCGGTTTCTACAATAGTAGAAGCCGCAGGTGTGCTACTGGTACTGGAAGCACCTATTCCAGTTACGATCAATGAGTCTGCACCATTAGTTGTTTTTTGCTCCACAGCCTCTGCAGGAGTTGTAGAACCTGAAACAAATACAGTGTTTGATTCATCTTGTTCGACCGACCCAGTGGCACTTTCTACAGCGACCACTGGTGATGAAGACGCATTTACATTTTCATCCAAGTCATTTTGTTCAACAGAAATTTGTTGACCAAAAGTAACTTGTGCGAACAGAAGAGTAAGTACAAGAAATACTCTTTTGAACATAATTACAGTTTTGAATGTACCCAAGATAACCCTGGGCACAACTAAAGTATAACAAAGATTTAGAATGACAGCACCCTAGTTATCCATGCAATAAATTGTCTCCACCATGACGCAGGCTTGTCTTGTTGTATCTCAATACTGTTGTCGTATGGCGGCGGACTGGTGGGCCCCACAAAATTGTCTGTTGGATTTTCGGTTGGCGCACCGGTTGGCACCTGTAGTGTTTCTTTTGGTGGTGCTTGTTCTGGAGTACTATTTTTGAAATCTGTCTTGCATGTCCCTTGGTACAGAAATTCTGCATTTGCTGCATCTGCCAGACATCGGTTGCTGTATGTTGTTTCAACCGGAGGACAGGGTGCCTGAACGCATTGTACTTGTAGTGCCGCACACACTGGGCGATATTCTTTAGTGCAACTTGTTGGTGTTTCTGTTTTTGGTTGCTGTGGCTGCAATTCCAAACCTGCCTGATATGCCAACTGTGCAGAATCATAATTATATTTAGGGTCCCACTCATTAATAGTTTTCAAGTCATTTGAAAAGAAAAGCATGTGCTGACCCACTGACCCAAAATACCCGCATGAATGACCCGCTGATGCCAAGATAGCTGTGTCTGTCTCTACGTTATTTTTGTGATCCCCTGTAATTGTAAATTCATATTGGCTCCCCTCTGGTCCCATTTCTGTTTTGGCAGTTATGGTCCCTGATACTACGTACGTATAATTGGGATAATTTTCAGACGCTGTCTTAAACAGGTCTGCATCTGGCCCTAAACTACAAGCAAATGTAGTCTGCGCCAAGAATAGATATGTTGCTACTAGTAAGTATTTCATGCTGTATATAATAAATTAATAATTTCTTAATTTGCTATTTTTTCCAAAAAGCAATCCAGGACAGAAATTTTTGCCACCATGTTCGAGAGTCTTTTATTGGTTGTCTCGTTTCGACACTTACAACATTCTCGTCTGATTCTTCTTGTTGGTATTCAACTATCTGGAGCATTTTCACTGGCTCTTCGAAATATACTTCGAACTCAATACTTGCAGGGGTCGCATCGTCACCTATTGCGTTATTCTCAAAACGAATAATTCCTTGTGTATCAGTTACATTAAAATCAACGGTTGCCAAAAAATCCTGAGACTCTTCGTTGAATACCGATGGGTCTACCTGCATTGGCGCTTCGGCCATGATATTACCCGATGAGTCGACTATAGTCATCGACCCCACCTGCCCCTCAAACACTGACCACTCTGGAGTTAACTCTGTATTCCCCGAGATTACTACGGGTGATGTCAAAACTTCTCCCCCTTGAATACTAAACGTGATTGCGCTCGTCGTGCTGGCAGTCAACAATGCAATTATTATTAATGCTTTTTTTATTATTACTTTCATATCTTTATTATATGTAAAATTACGGGAATACAAAAGCGCCCTATAGAAATAAGTGGGCGCCGTGTGAATGAATGGGTCGAAAAAATATTATGTCGACCCGAATGTGTTGTGTGAAAGAACTTCTAAGATTTGATGGAAACGGATTTATGTTTCTAAAGACGGGTTCGTTATAAATTTTGTGAACCTGTCTAACATCAAAGTGTAAAGAACTGCAGAATTGGTCTTGAATCAGAAGTGGTGTAGAACGACTTCCCTGCATGATTCATGATGACGACTAGTAACCTAGAGGTCATATATTTATTATGCGCTTCTATTATATAGTTTCAATACAGTACCAGTGGATAACTAAAAGCGCGCCCGTAGGGCGCGCTTTTACATACTGTCTCTAATCTTTCTTTTTTCCTTTGATACGAAACATTTTTCGACCAAGTTTTAAAATAAATCCTTTTTCTAATTGCTCTCGTGTAACCTTTAATTTTATTTCTTTAATCTTTTTTCCGTCCATCTGAACCGCACCTTCGTCAATCTTTCTCCGTGCTTCCCCTCCTGACTTTACAAGGCCAGTTTCTTTTAATAAGTCCATGATTTCTGCAGGTGACTCGACTAAGTGTTCTGGTACGTCATCTGGTATTCCTCCATCGCTAAATTGTGTCTGCCAGTTTTTTTCCGATTCTAAGGCATCAGACTCGCTGTGGTACATACTCACAACCGATCGTGCTAACGCCATTTTTATTTCCTTTGGATTAATGCCACTACTTAATTGGTTTTGGTATTCCCCAACCTGCTCCATAGGAACTCGTGTACAGTACACAAAATACTCCATAATCGAATCATCACTCATCGACATAACTTTTCCGTACATCTCTTTAGGTTCATCCATTAGGTTAATAGTGTTCCCCCAACTAGAAGACATTTTCCTGCCATCAATTCCATTGATGATTCCGTTCATTAACACAGACTGAGGCTCTTGATTAAACTCTCTCTGCAAATCACGTCCAGCAAGTAAATTAAACTTCTGGTCAGTTCCACCTAACTCCACATCAGCTTCAATAGCAACAGAGTCGTATCCTTGCATAAGTGGATACAATACTTCTCTCAAAGAAACTCTTTTTCCTTCATCGAGACGACGTCGGATGTTATCTCGGGCGATAAAGTCTGCCACTGAAAAGACGCTCGCATGTTCCCCAATTTCTCTATACGTTAGTTTATTGAGCCAATCTCCATTTTTATGGAGTTCAACTTTGTCCATATCCAAAATCTTTCCAGCCTGTTCTGCATAAGTCTTAAAATTAGAATCGATTGTTTCCTGCTCTAGCATTGGACGCTCACTATCTTTATCAGAAGTATCTCCTACAACACCAGTTGCATTACCAATAATCAACACGATTTGATGTCCTAATTTCTGAAAGTCTTGTAGCTTCAACAATGGTATTGACCGTCCCATATGCAAATTCGGGCTTGTCGGATCTATGCCAAGTTTAATCCGTAATTGTTTACCGGACATGAGTTTTTTCTTCAATTCTTCTTTTGCAGGCAAAATCTCTGCAACAGATCGAGTCAACAACTCATCAATCATTTTTTCGTCTGTGATTACTTTAGTCATGCACAATATTTTAACACAAAGTGATATAATCACTGTATGAAAATACACGTACGCATGGGCGACGAACACAAAGCACTGTATGGAATTGGTTTTTTATTACTTATTATTGTTGGTTTTTGGTATTTTACTGTATACGAGCGACCAATTACTAACGCCCAGCAATTCCCTGACTTGCGGGATGCAACAATTGTTGCCTTTGGTGATTCACTTGTACGAGGAGTTGGCGCAAAATCATCTGGTGGTTTTGTTGGTGTTTTGGAACAAGACCTGGGTATCCAAGTCGACAATCTTGGTGTCTCGGGCGACACAACCGCAGATGCATATAACCGGGTCAGCCAAGTAATTGCATTAGACCCTGATGTGGTAATTATTTCTTTAGGAGGTAACGATTTTCTACAAAGAAAAAACAAAGATGACGTAATACAAAATCTAGAACGAATAATATCAACCATCCACCGGAGTGGTTCATCGGTAATACTACTAGAAGTGCCTGGTTACTTTGGCATGCATCGAACAATCGCCAAAGACACCGGGACAGGATATGTATCTAATATACTTTCTGGGCTAATAGGAAAAGACGAATATATGTTTGACTCTATTCATCCTAACGATGCGGGGTATAAAAAAATAGCCCTTAAAATCAGACCTGTTTTACTAAAAATCATTCATTAAAAACCACAAAGCATCACTTTGTGGTTTTTAATTCCAATGGAACTGCACCGTCTCAAAGTTTATAATTTTCTTGTCCTGTATTTGAATACCTTCTTTTCTTAGTAGCTGTATTTTTGCATCTGTTCCACCTGCGTAATGTCCTACCTGGCCATTTGTCGCCACTACTCTGTGGCACGGTACTGCAACCAAGTTTGGATTTGCACCGCAGGCAGACCCAACCGCGCGTGCTGCGCGTGGCTTGCCTACTGCTCGGGCCAATTCGCCATAAGTCACCACAGAACCGACTGGAATCTCAGTTAATTTCTGCCATACCATTTCTTGAAATTGAGTTGCCATATTACACAAAATAGTAAATGAGCCCAATAATTAATACAACAATGATTATTCCACTTATAATGATTCTCAATACGGTCCCTACGATAAAAGAAAACAAGGCCAGTACAATACGGACCGGAAGAAAAACTATAAACAAAACTAGTGAGATTAATTTGGATATCATACTATTTAAACATATTATTTTTTATCGCATTGAATTGGTCCCGGCCTGACTTGTACCGTCCATACATAACTCCGATTTTACTCAACCAAACCACTGCATTAAACAACATGATTCCAGCAAACAGACCTAATAAAATATACGCAACAACGTCAGGCAATATTGCAAACAATATCCAAAACACAAACCACACAAATAAACCTGTTATCAATATAAAGACACCCAAGCCCACCAACACAGTACCAATTAGTTTTTTAAATAATTGTGGTTCATTTGCTTGGTCAGCCTGTCCAGGGCTTGGTTGATTTGCATCAACTATTTCTGGTTCTTCGTAGACTGTTTCAGTGCGGTTTTCCATATAACTATTATAACAAAAGAAAAACGCTCTCGGACGAGTAGCGTTTGGCGGACAAAGATCTTTGCTGCGGATCGGGAGGGGCTGAACAATCCCCTCCGTCACCTAGCGGTGGAACATCCGAATTCGAAAACAGATGCGAGAACATTCTAACTAATTTGATATACTATTGCAATGACTAAGCAAATATCTACCAAACCACTGTCTGGGTACATGGAACTCAATCCAGGAGAACAACGTACATTTAACGCACTATTAGACACTATTCGTTCTGTATACGAACAGAATGGTTTTATTCCTATGGACCAACCGGTTGTCGACCGCACCGACGCGCTGTTGGCAAACGTGGGTGGTGACACCACCAAAGAACTGATACGTATTGAACGCGACGACGACAAAACTCAGGCATTGCGGTTTGACCTGACTGTTCCCTTGTCTCGGTATGTGGTTGATAAATATGGTGAACTGACATTCCCATTCAGGCGTTATGCAATTGGTAAAGTCTACCGTGGTGAACGACCACAGGCTGGACGGTTTCGAGAATTCTATCAGTGTGACGTAGACATTATTGGTAACGAAACATTGTCTGTGCGACATGACGCCGAAGCAATTTTGATGATCGCACAGTTGTTTACAAAACTTGGTTTAGGGACATTTAAAATTCGATGGAATAACCGAAAATTAATTAACGGACTATTTGAATCACTCGCTATCAAAAATCCTACAGAAGTGCTGCGTATAATTGACAAAAAAGAAAAGCTTTCCGAGGTTGAACTTGTAACCCTCTTTGAGAAAGAAGGCTTAGTCGAAAAACAAATTGAAGGTGTTCTTGAATTTATCAACTCTACTCCTGAAGACGTAGCGGCATTTAGTGCTATAAATGTCAGAAACGAAACTTGGGATGAAGGAGTGTCTGAATGGCTCAAAGTTATTTCTGTTATTGAGCAGTCATCTCTTCCGAGAGAGTTATTCGAATTTACTCCCTCTATCGCGCGTGGACTCGACTACTACACTGGAACTGTATTTGAGACAGAACTAGTCGATTACCCAGAAATTGGATCTGTCTGTTCTGGTGGTCGATACGACGACCTGGCGTCCGCATTTACCACACGCAAACTACCTGGGGTTGGGATGTCTATTGGCCTGTCACGATTGTTTGACCAGTTAATGAAAAAAGCTATTCTAAAACCATCCGAACAAAAAACCAATTCAAGGGTTGTTATTATTCCCCTATCTGATTCTGAAATGTCCGCTGCACTGCAATTGCAGTCACAGTTACACCAATCTAACATTGCCTGTGAAATATCATTTGCAGAATCAAAATTAGACAAACGTATGTCGTATGCAAATAAATTGGGTATTCCCTATGTTGTGTTGATTGGTGAAGATGAGGCCACGTCTGGGTCATACACATTACGAGACATGTCAGACGGTTCGGAACAGAAACTGTCTCCGGACAATATTGTTACTGAATTACAAAAATAATTATGTTTGTCTCTAAAGAAAATTTGTATCATTTCCGTTGTGGCGAAAAATCCTGTGACAAATGGTGGACTGTGGGTGACCCTGATACATCCAAAACAGACTGGTGGTGTCCATGGTGCGGCCGACAACAGACCAAAGACATTACAAAACCTGATTATCCAAAATCATCATAAATACAGAAAGGCGCACCGGTTGGTGCGCCCTTTTCATGACTCGGGGATACTCATTAAAAGCTCCATAAAATGTCGGAACCCTGTCAGCGACTGAGCACTAATCACGAAATGAAGCATGCGGCCTTCCGTTTCTTCGTGCACAGTACCAATCATTTGGTTATCTCCCATTGTTCTTGACCCTGACCGATGGACCATGTGAGCCATATCAGAGTCCTTCGGAATCAACCGAGACCCGTACGCAACGATCTGCGCAGGCGGCATGATGCCGTTGTCACCCAAAAGTGCAAGTGCTCGTGCACCAGATTCATCAACTGGAATTTCAATTTGAAAATAATCCGAACCATCAGCGATATTCTCAGTGCAACCAACTGCAACTAGAATGTCTCTAATGTTGTCGAATGGTGTATATGCGTAAACGAACATGTGTGTCTCCTTTTTTATAACTATACGTAATAATATTATTTATTCAAGTATTTACTGATTAATCCCTACTGGTACAATGCCATACATGATAAAAGTCACATTTGATATTGAAACAAAAAATTTCTTTGACACAGTTCATACTAATAACCCAGCAGATTTGGATATTTCTGTTGTGTGTTTGCACCGGTCTGATACAGACCAATATCTGTCGTTTACCGAAGACCAGTTCGACGATATGTGGCAGCACTTTACTGATGCTGATGTGATTATTACCTACAACGGGAATCACTTTGATATTCCCTGCCTGCAGACCTATGCCCCGTTTGACTTAAAGTCTATTCGACATATCGATATTTTTGAAGACGTACGGAAATCAACCGGAAAGCGTCTGGGCCTCGACGGTATTGCACAGGCGACACTGGGTATTTCTAAATCAGGACATGGTTCCGATGCTATTGCCTGGTGGAACGCAGGTGAAGTCCAAAAGATAATCGACTATTGTTTACAAGACGTTCGTGTAACCAAAGAGGTCTACGATTACGCCCTAGAGCATGGGTCACTGAAATATACTGACCGAGACACGGGAGAGGTGCGCGAAATTCAAATCAATACTGAATTTTGGGAAGACAACCAACCGCCGGCTCAGGCTGGATTGTTCTAAGATTTTATCTTTATTGTATATCTGATATAATCTCTGCTAACGATTTATCGTTATTAGGCGTAGTGGCGAAGTGGGAACGCTTCGGTCTGCAAAACCGACATTGAGTGAGTTCGATTCTCACCTACGCCTCAAAGTCTTCATTCTATGAAGCATCGGCCTAGAGCAGACCACGGTCTGTCTGGATTCTGGCATTGCCGCCATGAAAGTGAGTTCGATTCTCACCTACGCCTCCACAATTTCACCAAGGTTTATAAACCGCTCAATTTGTCTGTTGCCCAGGTGGTGGAATTGGTAGACACGCAAGACTTAAAATCTTGTCGCTTCGGCGGTGCGGGTTCGATTCCCGCCCTGGGCACAAGGAAAAACACCGCAAGGTGTTTTTTCGTATCCAGGGAAAAAGTAAATTTATTTACTTTTGTCGGGAATCGAAAAGCGCAGTCATGTTTCAAAACTCTGTCGTCCTGTTTTGAAACAGACGAGCTAGGTAAGTGTGTTCGTCTAAGCGAAAGCGACAGCCAGAAACACCCTGACGATTCCCGCCCTGGGCACACTGAAATTCACCCTTAGGGGTGTTTTTCTTTTGCTGGTATACTGACAATCATGATTAAGCATATATGTTTTGATTTTGACGGTGTTATTTTAGACTCTCTTGATATCCATTTGCAGACAATGCACGAGGCATTCGGACTAGAATTTACCCGCGAAGAATTTGGTGTGTTTTTGGATGGTAACTTTATTGACAGCACCATAGGGAAACTAGACTGGGATAAATATCATGAACACTTGGCACCTAAATACGCGTCTCAAAAATTTAATTCTGATGTGATAGATGGACTACGTTCTCTGTTTGAGCAATACCAACTAAGCATCAA
>JAHDDI010000025.1 GCA_020629435.1 Minisyncoccota bacterium | reverse complement strand
TCACACTGTTCGTACAAAAATATTTCGAACGACTCTGCTGGACGTGACGATCTGCCTGCAAGTTCGAGAACGTTCAGTAAATCGCGTAGTGTATGCGACGTGATTCCCTTCATTTCGGACAATGCAGTTATTTTCTCTTCTGTCATTGTTTCCTTTAACAACACTCTGTAGTTTGCATCATAGCGCAACAATAATACCATGCGTGTTTTTGCTATTAATGTATCAACTAGTTGGACTATATTTATCTGTGCATCCAGAATTTTTTCGTAAATGGTGAATAATTCTTTTTGATTATTTTCTGAAATAGCCTGCAACAATTCTACTTCTAGTTGCTCATCAGATACATTAAATTTTTCTTGTATCGCGCCAATGGTAATGTCGCCAGATATGTTTGCGAACACTTTTTGTAAATATGATTGCGTATCACGATATGACCCATTTCCCATTTCTGCAACGTATACAATCGATTCGTCGTCCATAATACGCTTTTCTGATTTAGCGACGTGCTTGATAGATTCGATAAGATTTTCCTGATTCGCAAGCTTGAAATCATAGACCTGACAACGCGACAAAATTGTGTCTAATACTTTGTGTTTTTCCGTAGTAGCAAGAATAAAAATAACATGCGTTGGGGGTTCTTCTAGGGTTTTTAATAATGCATTAAATGCCTCTTTGGTCAGCATGTGCACCTCGTCAATAATGTAGACCTTGTACTGAGACGCAAATGGCCGGTTTGCAACCCCGTCACGCACCTCTCGGATTTCGTTAATACCCCGGTTAGACGCAGCGTCTATTTCATAGATATCTTGACCGTCTGTCCCCAGTTCATGGGCAAATATCCGGGCAATTGATGTTTTTCCTGTTCCTCGTCCCCCACTAAACAAATACGCATGTGCAATCGAACCCGATTGTATTTGTTTTTGTAATGTCTCCACTACTTCTTTTTGACCAATAATATCGTCAAAATTTTGTGGTCGATATTTTCGGTACAGTGTCTGTGTTTCAATGGCTTGTGTCATGTGAGTCATTATATCATGGCAATTACTCTGACAAACAAAAACCCCGCGCCCAAATGAACGCGGAGTGAACCGGTCAGTGACCAGTGTACTTTCTTGGCCTTTTCACAGACGCATCTGTTTGTGAATGCCCAGGGTACATACCCTTTTTGAACCATGCCTGGACACGACCACGGATCAAGCGCAGCGAGACAATTACCTCAAACTTGGTTCTCTCTGGTGCTTGTCTGTATTTTCTACCCGTGCCCAACGGTACGCTTTTGTTCCGTGCGGGTATCTTGCCAGGTGTGTGCGTGCGTGAGTTTTCCATGACATGCTCTTTCTTTTTTAATTGCTCATTCAAATGGCAGTATACCACAACGAAAATCTGTGGATAAAATTCATTAAAAATGCCCTCCCTAAATTAATGGAGAGAGCTTTTGTATTTTCCGGTCACTATTCTACGAAAATCACCGTCGCAGGTTGACCTGTTTGGCCACATATACAGTCCATACACAACTGAACACAATCCAATGCGGATACAGAAAATTCAGCTGGCTGGCTATGAGATAGCAGATAAACGGCAATAGCACGTACAGCGCAAGCATCCGAGATGCCCACCGCACAAGCGAACCCTGTCTGCTGTCATAAAAATCTTCTCGGTCATAGCGCCGTATCAGACAACCTGCAACCCAGCCAATCATACTGAACATAACCGTATACACAAAAGTGTCCATCACCTGATTTGCCATAGGCTGCTGACCGGGCCATTGCAAAATTACAAACGCTAGAACTGAAGATACGAACAGGAACAAGAATTCTCCGTTCGAGATCGACGGTGTTGACTTATTTTCTTGAATTGACATTTCACTAACCTTTCATTTTCATTCACACAAATATTACCACACGAATTTCTGAACATAAAACACTACTGTATTGAAATAGTGTTCGCACGATTAATCCATCTCGTCGTTGTAAAGCTTGATTGCTTGATTAATTGCCTCGTCACTTGGCCATTGCAGGTCCGGTAGCTGTGACAACATTCCTGAAATACGGTTTTGTGTAAATGCATACAGATATTGTTCCATGTGAGTTTTATTGTCGAATTCGGGTGGCAATGACTCTTCGGGGATTTGATTGACGATTGCTGAGACAAATTCTCTGTCTATTTGGCTTGCTAGTCGCACCAATACCTCTTGCAGATAAATTTTGAATTTTGACCTATCTATTTGTGTATGCTCTACATTCATGACGATTACTGATTCGATTGTTTTTTGTAAATTAACTGGCCTGACTTGCGAATCAGGGGCCCAGTGCGCAAACCCAAAATCAAAAAACATATGCCCTGTATCAGATATTTTTATATTATTCTGACTTTCATCATGATCACCGTCTTGAAATAGTTCTCTTAAAATAACGTACCCGACCATTCTTTTCTCTAACGATGTGCTTTCTCTTATGTGTTCCAAGTTAATCTCTCTTGAATAAAATTCTCCGTCGTGTTCAACTACATCTGCAACATTGACTATCCCCTTTAACAATTTCGACACCACAAATTGAGCCGAAGCATGTGTGTTTTCTTCACGTAATTTGAAATATTTCTCACCACTTGCAACAGAAAAACCATGAATTGTTCTATATCTTGTGTCTTCTGCGTCAGGATATATGTATTCCTTTATTTGAAAAGACTCCTCCGGTGTTACTTCATATGTCGACGACTGAGACTGGTCAGGTTTATTCAATTTAATTTTCTCAAACATAAATACAGTATACCAAAACAAAAACGACCACACTGGTCGTTTTTTGTTTTTTATACTTTTGAACCTGCTCGCTTTCGCAACGATTCCGTTAGCAATGCTTTTCGTAACCGGACAATTTCAGGTGTGACTTCCAAGAATTCGTCATCACGCATCATTCCTAGTGCTCGTTCCAATGTCAGTTCCATTGGTGGAGTAATCTTTGTTGTTCCGTCTGACCCAGATGCACGCATGTTTGTCAGCTGTTTTCCTTTGGTTGGGTTAACTACCATGTCTTCTCCTTTTGATGTATTACCGACCACCATTCCTTCGTATACTTCATCACTAGCTTTGATGTACAGTGTTCCTCGTTCTTGCAGTGTCGCAAGAGAGAAATCTAATACTTTTCCTGTCATCATTGAAATCATCGATCCACGCTCTGTCTTTGAAATTGTTCCTGCGTATGGTCGGAAACCAGTCATCAGTGACGTCAAAATACCCTCTCCTTTGGTGTCAATAACAAATTCGTTACGATACCCCAATAATCCACGTGTCGGCATCTCAAATATCATTCTTTGGTTTGGCCCTTCTGGTTCCATATTAACCATCACCCCTTTTCGTTTACCTAGTTTTTCGATAATCGAACCTGAAAATTCATCCGGTACCAATATAGTTACTTCTTCAAATGGTTCAGATTTAACCCCGTCTATTTCTTTGACAATCGCAATGGGTGGCGATACCGCTAATTCAAATGACTCTCGTCGCATGTTTTCAATCAACACCGCCAAGTGCATTTCTCCACGCCCAAATACCTTGTATGCGGAATCATCAGAAAAGTCCACTTGTAGTCCTACATTGATTTCTAGTTCTTTTTCTAGTCGCTCACGGATTTGCCGAGATGTCAGATATTTTGCAGACCCACGTCCTGCAAATGGAGAATCGTTTACAAACATGTTAAATGAAATAGTCGGTTCGTCTACAGTAATTTCAGGCATTGATTCTGTTGCTTCGTCTGTTACCAATGTTTCTCCAATATAGATATCAGGAATACCCGCGATCATAACAATATCACCTGCAGTTGCTTCTTGGACGTCTTTTTTCTCCATTCCTTCGAATGAAAATAGTTTTACTAGTTTCCCTTTGTATTGTTTTCCATTTGCTCCTTTTACAATAATATCTTTGTTGACTGGAAGTACCCCGCTATAGATACGTGCAACACCCATTCGTCCCAAGAAATTATCGTACGCCAAGTTAAACACCTGTGCCTGTAATGGTTTGTCTGCTAAGTTGTCTCCTGATGCTGGCGCTACTTCTTCTAGAATTACGTCCAGGATTGGGTTCAGGTTTACTAACTCGTCTTCCATTTCTCGTTTTGCTACTGCGTCTCGTCCAATTGCGTAGACAGTGGTGAAGTCTAATTGATCGTCAGTTGCACCTAATTCAGCAAATAAATCAAATACAGCGTCGTGTGCTTTTTCCACGTCAGCTGCTGGTTTGTCGATTTTGTTTAACACTAAAATTGGTTTTAGTCCCAATTCCAAAGATTTTTTCAATACAAATTTTGTTTGAGGCATTGGCCCCTCTGCTGCGTCCACCACCAACAACACTGAATCAATTGAACGCAAAACACGTTCTACTTCTGATCCAAAGTCTGCGTGACCGGGTGTGTCCAAAATATTAATTTTGGTGTCTTTGTATAAACATGATGTGTTTTTGGCATAGATTGTGATTCCCCGTTCTTTTTCTTGGTCGTCACTATCCATAGACATACCGTCTTTGGTCATTCCTGTTTGTTTTAAAATTTCGTCAGTAAGGGTTGTTTTCCCATGGTCAACGTGTGCGATAATCGCGATATTTCTAATTTCCATATAATTTGTATTGATTAAGTCGCGGTATTATACCACGGTAAATGGCGTTTGTGTGATACTATTTAGATATGGAAAAATTTACTCCCTACCCCAAACCAGACAAATTTCTGGGAAAAAAGAAAAGCGAAACTGAAAGCGAA
>JAHDDI010000024.1 GCA_020629435.1 Minisyncoccota bacterium | reverse complement strand
AAATATTTACCACAACTTGTTCTGGTGGCAGCTATTGCACAAATTGCTGTTGCATACTGGTTTGCAACCCAGGGGTTCTTTAACGAACAAACAGACTTGCGTCTGTTTATACAACCAGCGGGCTATGCATTTAGTATTTGGGGGCTTATCTATACTCTCGCGTCTGCTTATGCGGTATATCAGGTAATTCCGTCAAAAAACAATCCAGTTATGAAACAAAATAGAATATACGCTTTGGTTCTATTTGTGGGGTCATCTGCATGGTTGTGGGCGTCCAATTTATCTGCAGACTGGTTATGGGTGACTGTGCCTATTTTGCTGGCTATGGGGTACGTAGGGTTCAAGGCTGTGACAGTCAGTGCAATTAATATCGGCAGTAAAAGAATCAGTACTCAAGACTTTTTGTCATATCAATGTCTGACTGTGTATGCGGCCTGGACTAATATCGCCATGTTCGTCAACATAGGAGCCATGGCCACACAGTATAAATTATTTCAGCCTGGCACCACATGGCTAATGATAAATGTTATTTTGTTGGCGGTAGTGTTTATCTGGATTTACAAACAATTTGTACAGTTACGGTACAGTGTCTGGTATGGATTTATTGCTGTGTGGTCACTGATTGGTGTTTTTGTAGTAAATGGAGACGCACAAGGCAGTAAAATCATCATGTATTGTGCCGCAGTGTTGACTATACCATTTGTATTGCAGATGCTGCGTCGGACAATAAGTGTGATGCAGAATTATCAAATAACAATTAAACAAAAATAATATGAAGACAATTACTTGTGTAGACTGCGAAGAACAATTTTCAGGAGAAACCAAAGACGAGGTCATGAAAACTATGATGCCGCATTATGGAGCTGCCCATGCAGATGTAATGGAACGGGGAACAGAAGAGGGGAAGAAACAATGGTTTGCAACGTTTAATGAACGATGGGAACAAGCTGAAGAAAAATAATAATATAAATATGAAAACAATTACCTGTCTAGATTGCGATGAACAATTTTCTGGAGAAACACCAGAGCAAGTACAAATGGCAATGTTGCCGCACTACAAAGAATCCCATGCAGAAATTATTGGATCTGTTGATGAAGATGGAAAAAAGAAATGGATGGAAGAATTCCGGGTGCGATGGGATGCGGCAAAATAAATATTAATTGATAATCAGACATTCCTGTAGTAAAATCGCTAGGTCACCAACAGTGCCGCTGTAGCTCAGTTGGTAGAGCGCATCCATGGTAAGGATGAGGTCTGCAGTTCGATTCTGCACAGTGGCTCAAAAACAAAAACTACTCGGCTTGAGTAGTTTTTGTTTACTTTGATATAATCAATACATGACTAATCTATTTATAACAGCAACCCCGATCGGAAATATGGGTGACATGACATATCGTGCAGTAGAGACACTGAAACAAGTTGACTTGATATTGTGTGAAGACACTCGTGTTACCGGCAAATTATTGAAACACTACGGTATTGAGACCCGCATGTTGTCATATCATGCAAATAGTAATCTGTCGCGTACAGACACAATTTTAGAGCAATTAGGGCAAGGTATAGATATGGCACTGGTGTCAGATGCAGGGACACCAACAATATCTGATCCAGGGGTTCAGTTAATTCAAAAAATAGTTGAATCTGGCTTGGAAGTAAACGTAGTCTCTGTTCCGGGTGCGTCAGCAATCACGTCGGCATTGTCTGTTGCAGGAGTATCGGGTAATCAGTTTACGTTTTATGGTTTTTTACCACACAAAAAAGGCAGACAGACATTATTCGAAGAAATACGTGACTCAAGCCGTGCTGCAGTATTTTATGAATCACCTCACAGGATCATGAAGACTTTGGACGCATTAGTCGGTATTTTGGACTCAGATAGACAGGTGATAATTTGTCGTGAACTGACTAAGATGCATGAACAGGTTGTGCGAGGAAGTGCCGACGAAGTACAAAAATATCTTACAGACAATTCTGACAAGGTCCGAGGAGAGTTTGTGGTTATTAT
This sequence comes from Minisyncoccota bacterium, assembly GCA_020629435.1. Taxonomy (GTDB): domain Bacteria; phylum Patescibacteriota; class Minisyncoccia; order Phycocordibacterales; genus JAHDDI01. The sequence goes on along the minus strand of JAHDDI010000024.1, from coordinate 2,934 downwards.
TGACAATTAAAAAAAACAACTTATAATTTTATTAATTGCGTTAATTAAAAGAGGTGTGGTATGACTGCATGCTATTACGATGACGAACAATCACCTGACGTGGTACTTGAACTTGTAGGTGATGGAGAAAAGGGTTCTTGTTGGGAGCTATATCGGACTGGCGACATTCCGTTTGGTAGTACGTGGAACAAGCAAGCTCTCTGTGGGATCATTGATGAACTTGACCTGAATGCAGATGTCATCTTGATTTCTGATGACGGTGCCGTAATCGATATGAGTGTGGGAAGCACGCACTACACAAAGGATCGACTTCGTCTAGCGCGAGTAAAGTTGGTTACGCATGTGGCGCAACTATTGCATGCCATATGATGCCTATTCCAGGCAAAAAAGGCCAGGGGATTCGTCTCCTGGCCTTTTGTAGTTAATTAGTTTGTGTGTCGAATGTTTTTTGCAACTGTAAAGCGTGGGTTTACCTTTTTACCTGGGTTAAAGATGTCTTGTGGGTCACAGACGTGTTCAAATTTTTCAAACATATCAAGAGCATTTTTATCAAACATCATATCAAGATAAGGGGTCCTGATTATTCCATCGTTGTGTTCTCCGCAAATATTTCCGCCATGTTTTACTGCAGTTTCAAAAAAGTCTTGTGCCATAGTTGGAATCAGGGGTGCCGTTTTGGGATCAGTAAAATCCAGCAGGGGATAAAAATGTAAATGCCCATTTCCACCATGCCCATGAATAAATGCATGGACACTGTATTTGGTAAATAATTCTTGAATTTCTTTGAAAAATGCAGGTAGGTTTTTTGGGGGTACTGCCATGTCTTCTAAAAATGCCGCAGGACGCATGGTGTTGGATTGTGTCTTTGACAGCAGGTAACTGGCACGACGTATCTGCCAAAACATTTCAGACTCTGTAGGGTTTGTAACGTGTATCGCTTTTGCGCCGTGTTTTTTATTAATTTCGCGCACGATCACGTCGACTGATTTCTTTTCTGATTCTTCGATGCTAGCTAGTATTATAAATTCGGGGGTCTTTGTTTTAAATTTAAAAATATAGTTTGTATACATTTTCAATATTACTTTGTAGTACGACATTCCAGTTAATCGTTTCTTGAAAAAACCTGGGTTTCGTAGCGCAGCACTATAGGTTGCTTTATCAAACAATTCCACACTGTGTGGTTTGTGTTGCAATAATTCATCGATAACCAGCCCTGCCTGATCCAGGTCAAAAATAGGAATCATCACTAATTTATCAGATGTGTTTTTGTGTACCGCATCAATAGTAATCTTAGTGATAATACCTATCGTTCCCTGAGACCCAGAGATAGCCTGCGTTAAATCAAAGACCCCGCGCCCTTTCATGAATTCTTCTACTGTTGTGGACACTACGTCCCACAATGCGTATCCGGCAGAATTTTTTGCAGTTTTTGGACGATCATTCAAAACAGACTCTTCGTCATGAAGCAACAGTTCCCACACGTGACGGTATATAGCACCCAGTGCATCGTCACGTTTCAGTTCTTTTTCAAAGTCATTCCATGAAAGTGGAGTAATGGTATACGCGTTGCCGTCATGCAACACTACATCTAGCTGGCGCACAAATGCCGCTGTGTGACCATATCGCAATGTATCAGGCCCTGCTGCGTTATTTCCAACCATTCCACCAATTGTACAAATGTCTTTAGACGCAGGGTATGACGGAATATAGACACCCAGTTTGTCCATCTTTTTTTCTAGGTCGAGATGCATAACACCCGTATCAACAACCATTCGTGCTCCCGTTTTTGTTTTCTCTACAGAGTGAATAGTCGTAAAATGCCGGGTAGTGTTAACAACCACACTGTCGTTGAGTGATCCACCAGATAGCCCAGTTCCTGCCGCCCGTGCGGTTAAGTGAATAGGGTTTTCTGCCTTGTGCAATGCGTTTGCAGTGCGCACCGCAATTTGCAGGTCAGAGACGTTTTTTGGGTATATTACCAATTGCGGTTCGATTGCAAAAATACTCTCATCAGTTGAATGCTCTAGAATATCTTGTTTTGATTCACTAATTTCTCCCGTAAAATCTGATTGAGCTAACAAATTTTTGTATTGTTCATGGATAGATGTCATGACTGTATTATATCAGGCACTTTTTTGTTACAATACCCGCATTATGAACAAATTTACATTAATTATTATTACATTATTAGTTGGACTTGGTGCGTTAATTTATATTGCTTCTTCTAACAAAGAACCAATTGCACCAGTTGATACATCGGCAGCAGCTGAAATTGCTGCAGATGACCATGTGCTAGGTAATGCAGACGCAAACGTTGTACTATTTGAGTACACCGATTTCGAATGTCCTGCATGTCGGGCATACGATTCAGTTGTAAAGGAATTAATGGCTCAGTACGCAGACACAGTTGCATTTGTGCCGCGTCACTTTCCATTGTATTTCCACCAAAATGCAAAACCAGCAGCATGGGCAGCAGAAGCAGCAGGGAAACAAGGAAAATATTTCGAAATATCTAAATTAATTTTCGAAAATCAAGACGAATGGGCAGGCAAGGTAGCAAACGTTTCATTGTTTTACCCTTATGCAGAACAACTAGAGCTGGATATGGATCAGTTCATGGCAGATGCACTATCTGACGAAGTCAAAGCAAAAGTAGACGCAAATTTCGATCTAGGAACAGCATTAGGAGTTAATGCAACACCAACGTTTTATATTAACGGAACTAAAATCGAACGTAATCCAGGGAGCCTAGAAGAATTTGCATCACTGCTAGACCAAGCATTAGAGCAAGTAGGGCAAGCACAACAAGATTCTGCGTATTCGACAGAAGCAGCGAGCACATCAGAAGTTATCTCAACATCAACTGACGCTTAAGTAGCAAACAGATTATTTACTAAACAAAAACCACCTCTCGGTGGTTTTTGTTTTTGTGAT
>JAHDDI010000010.1:12159-29435 GCA_020629435.1 Minisyncoccota bacterium | reverse complement strand
ACAACAACACTGAACATTGGATCTGTAGGATCAACAACAGATGAGTTCAACACAGACTTTGCATTTACAACATCGACTAATATCCTTGGTATTACTGATAATGGGGGAACATTATCAGTAACATTAGATGAATTCAATGCAGTGACGCTCAACAGTACTACAACAAGTGAGAACATTGAAAACTCAGGCAATATTATTACAAATGTACTTAATGCAGTGACAGGCATGTTTACTAATTTGTTTGCAAATATCGCAACAATTGATTCGCTAACTGCAACAACAACAAATATTACAGCAGACTTGACAGTTGACGGGTCTGTGGGGATTGGTACAGCACCAACTGCAGACAAATTAACAGTCGATGGCAATCTATTTGTAACTGGATTTATTAAAGATAGTGACGGGGATGCTCCGACAATAGACCAGGTATTAGTGTCAACCGCAACAGGTACAGATTGGGTGAATAAAACCGAAGTAGGATCAACAACAGATGAGTTCAACACAGCTCTTGCATTCTCAAGCACAACAAACACTATCTCATCTACAGATGGAGGAGGAATACTATCTATTGTTATTGATGAATTCAACGCGGTGACACTCAATGCGACAACAACAACAGAAAATATTGATAACAGTGGAAATATTATCACTAACACGGTTACTGCAGTAACAGGTATGTTTACTAACTTGTTTGCAGATAATGCTACAATCGACACACTGACAGCCACATCCAGCACAATAACAGGGCTTACAACTGGAACAAGCGCAGATAATTTAGTGCTGGCAGACCCTGTCACTGGACAACTAAAAGAAATTGATCCTGCTGTGCTTGCTGCTGCGAATGAACCATGGTTCGGTACTGACGACAACGCAGGAGCAACATCAAACACCGAAGACATTTATACATTAGGAAATGTAGGAATAGGACTTGCAACTACACCGCAGGCATCATTAGATGTATTGGGTAATCTATTAGTTACTGGTTCTGGTACGTCAGGCGCGCAAGCAACACTAGCATTCGATGCACTCAACAGTGCAGACTTCACGGTTAATGCATTAGGAGACTTGGCAATAGAAGCAACAGGAGACAACGTGACGTACACGGATGACAATGTGTTGGTGTGTTCTGGTGCAGGGTGTCCTGTGTCGTTGACAACATTGGCATCAACAACAACAGGTAACTTGTTGGTAGAAAATAATGCATATCTAGATGGTGGACTGTTACTGGGGTCAAACATGACCTGTAACGCAAATCACGAAGGTGCACTACGTAAAAATGTAATAGTAGAGGGAGCACACGAACTGATAGAAGTCTGTGACGCAGGATCATGGGTATCTCTAGACCGAAATATTGATATTGCTAGTGTAGAGGCAGACTCGAGTGCGTCATCGACATTAGCCAACGATGCATTCTATGTATTCAACACAGAGGCATCAACAGTAGACGCAGGTCTTACTGATGGAGCTATCGCATACAAGGACTCAACAGGTGCATGGTCACAGATATATGCATTTGATGAAGCGCCGAATTCAATCGTTTCTGGAACTACTACGGCAGCCATGAATACGTACCTTAAAAATGATGGTTTCTGGCGAACGATTCCTGAGATTTCTCTTATCACTGGTGCAGATGGTGAAGCATTCTCGAACCTATTGCGAGCTGATCTAGTGGCAAATGGTGGTGTTGCTGGAGGTAACCTGGCAAAAACAACACAGGTAGTTATGGCACTTGAAACTGGCGGTACCGTGCAAATTGCTTCCGTTGAAGATGGTAACGTGATTGAAGTATATGCAACAGGAGCAGATTTTAGCAGTGGTAATGTTGCACAGCGATTCTTTTTGTCAGAAGGTCAAGTGCAGTTAATCACTGGGCTGGATCAAGGTGCAGTTATTACCTCAACAAAAGGTATTTCTGGGGGGTCAGAGGTGGGATCAGGGACTTCTGGTGCTAATATTGGGGTAATGCCACTAGGGCTTGAAGGATTTGCAGCGAAACAGTTCTTCTTCTTTGCATTCCGTCTCTCTACAACGGCACCATCAGGAGCATATGTCTCAGCGGGAGCAGTACCTGCAACAGTGCAGTTACTAAACGGTGCTGGAGATACAGTTGTTGCTCAAGCTGAGCTTGCTCCGTTCGAGTCAACTCTTCTGCAAACAAACGCAGATGCTGAGTTCCAGGTGGTTGCGACAAACCCAGTGTTCGTTGCGCTTCAAGGGTCTCCAGCGTCTGACTTACGACTACTACCACCGCTATCAACTGAGCTTATAGGTCATGGGCGACAATCACGTATTTCTGCACTGTATGACAATACCGTTGTTGATTGGTATGCGCAAGACGGTCAGGTTGGACAGTTCACAGTTTCTCCAGGTACTCCGATTACTGGTGCAAATGTAACAGCAGGAGACCCTGGTGCAACAGGAGGGAATATTCCCCAAGACGCAGATTACGCAGCACCAGGTTGGGTAATCCTAAGAGCATCAGGGCCAATTTCTGCATTCTCTGGAGCTGATGGTTCTGGGTTTGATGCGACACCATACTACCCAATCTCTTCTTTGGGTCAAAAAGCAGGACTTGCTTTTGGTAATGATGCTGCGGATGCTGATAATGATGCAAACTCAATCACCATTGCTTCACCGTATGAAGGAGACGCAACAGTGTATAACAGTAACGGATCAGTATTTGGAACTATTTCAATGGTGCGCTCAGGGACTGTTCCGTCACCAGCATCAACCGCAGCACACCAACTACACCCAGCAGGTGGATCTCTAAGTATTCGAACCGGCACAACAGGTGTATTTAATGGAGGATATATTGAGTCTGACGTGCCGTTTTATATTGTTCACAACACAGATGGTAACGAAAACCAGATTGCGGGAGGGCAAATCACCCAGGCAGATGAAATTGCTATTCCAACAATTACAAATGAAGAGACTCGTGCCGAAATAAGGACTGATGCAAATGGCCTGTTACGTGTCGGAGTAATCGACGGTACTGGTACCCAAACATGGGAAGTACGATAATGTATAATAAATAAACATGAAACACACACAAACAACAATACTAAATATCCTAAAAAAAGTTATAACTTTTGTTGTGATTGGTGTTTTGGCGGGTACTACTGGATTGGCCTTTGCAAATGAAGACGTACGCAAAGCAATTGTTAAAAAGGAAGTAAAACAGATAAAGTATAAAAATGATACGTTAGTTGAAAAGAATTTTGCTGATCATGATTTTGCACTAACATTGGATTCGGTGGCACAAACCGACACGCACTTTGAAGTAACATATTCGTACCTGACCTTTGTCTTGGACAATGACCAGTGGGTAGAGAATAGAGTCGTGGATGTAATTCGCGTAAAACGTGATCGTGTTGAAAATGATCAGGATCAGTTAATGAGTTTCCTGAACGAAGAATTGACTGAATTCATCGAAAGTGAACAGGTAAAACTTGTTCGTCTACAAGACAAAGAAAAGAAAAAAGATAACACAAAACAAAAAGAAGAAGTAACAATAACTCTACTAGGCGGGTTATTCGAATTTACTGAAGTAAAGGATGCACCAGAACTAGAGTTAGAGACTGCAGACGCTATAGCGACAACTAGCAATTCTAAAATTGTTGCAGCAGAGACAGCAACACTTGTTCCATTGGGAGGAATAAAAAGATCATTACCAATCCAAGCAAAAACCGTTTTTTTATCTGAACCAGGTATGCTGGGGGACGGTAAAGACACCGAACTAAGCCTAGAAGAGTTTGCTGAAGATATTGCTAGTGCAGACTCTGTCGAAGAAATAGAAAATGTATTAGGGTCAGACCAAATAGGCGATGAAGAAACAGAAGAGGTGATAAATGCAATCGAAGATGTGTCGACAAGTACAGAGACTGAATCAGTTGCAACAAGCACTACTGAGCTGGCTACAACAACTACAGAAGCAGAAATAGTGGCTACTACATCAGAAGACGAAATAGTGAGTACCGAAACAGCTACAACTACAGAAGAAGTTGAGGGTAATTTACTGGTGACAGGGGCCGTTGAGGAGCCAGTGATAGAGACTGAAGACTTGTTAGTCGAAGAAGAGGTTGTTGTTGAACCAGTGATAATAGAAGATGAGCCAGAGGTGGTCACAGAGTTGATTACTGAGCCAGTCGTAGTAGAGACACCAGTAGAGGATACTGAGCTCGAAGAGGAAACCCCTACCGATAATATAGTAGATTCTTCAGAAACTATTTAAGATGAGCGCATTATATTTAGACAATAAAAAAATAATACTTGTGGCAATAGGGGTGTTGTTATTTATTGTCGTGGCAGTAGTGACAGCAGTGGTGGCGTCTCGGTATAGCGCAGGTGAATCAGAGACCAGTGGATCTTCTGCTGTTTCAGGCTTGTCGACAGATATCACCAGTAAACAAAGATCTGAAATAATAGAAAAAATTGAGCGACATATTCTGTTACCAGAAGAAGACGAGATAGTAGTGGTTATTCTACGAAATACCGCCCAATTGCAGAAGGATCAGAATTTTTATAAAGGGGCACAGGATGGGGACTATTTAATGATTCTACCGCAAAACAAAAAGGCAATCATATATTCTTCTAAACTAAACAAGTTGGTTAATGTGGGACCACTGATTACTTCAGCCGAAGACATATAGACGAAAATACTCAGAACTGAGTATTTTTAAATACTTGCAATGTTAACTGTTGTCGTGTTAATATTGCGACATGAAATTACAAAACAATACACTGTTTCATATAATCCATGTCGGCAAATTGCTTGAAAGACAGGTAGAGAAGACCATGAAATCTGACTTCAATATTTCGCACGCAGACGCAAAGTTGTTAGTACTGGTTGGTTCACAAGCGCATGTTTCCCAAATTATGTTAGCAGAAGCCATGTCAGTATCAGCTGCAGCAATATCAAGACAAATAGATAAGTTAGAAACAAACGGACTGGTCAGCAGGAAACCAGACCCGAATTCTCGACGTACATCACACATTATTTTGACCCAAAAAGGAAGAGTATTACAAGAAAAGGTAATCACACAATTTACTGAAATTCTACATGCAATTGCCAAAGCAGACGGACAGATTAGTGCTCAGACACACAAAGAATTAATTAATTTGGAAAAAAGGCTAGAAAAAAACGACTCAATTGCACAAAATACACGTATACAAATCACTAATAAATAACCATGAATATAAAAAAACTTATCGTTGCACTGGCAATACTAGGAACTGGGTCATTAATTTTTATCACCAGTTCAAAACAAGAAGAACAAGAAATAACAGAAAAAAATACCACAAGACGTGTGCAAACCGCAACAGTATCTGAGATTAATAATTCTGCTACTGGTGCCATTTTTGCTTATGGCCAGGTGGTATCAGTTACAGGGATAGACGTAGTACCCGAAATAAACGGAGTGGTCAGTCGTGTAAATAAAACACTTGGATCCGTTGTGCGCCCAGGAGATGTGATTGTGAGTTTGCAAAACAATAGTCAAGCACAACAGGTGGCTCAGGCCCAGGCTTCGTTGGCCCAAGCTCAGGCGCAGTTAGCCAAAGTATCAAAAGACGCAGATGCAAGTACTATTGCTCAAGCAGAGTCAGCATTGGTAGCATCGGAAAATGCATTGGCACAAACTGAGCAAAATACACTTAACTCATTAGATTCGTTGTATTCAAATTTAAAAAATCTTGTAACTACAGGATTGGATAGTAGGTTTTTCTCTAATGTGAACACAAATTTTCCTGACGTAAAATTTGAGATAGAAGTAAACAGTGACGAAATTGCTTTGGAGCAAATGCGTGCACAGGTTGAAACAAATTTTGACTTAGACAGGTCATATAATGATGTGAATAATGCAGTAGATCAATTCAATGAGCGAATCTCAGATGTGGGACAGCTTGCGCAGCAAACTCTTATCGAGATAAATAAACTGAAACCCGGCGCTTCATTGTCTGAGAATACTTTGGATAGTTACAAGGCAGATATTGCACTGGTGCAGGACCAATTAGCAAGTTTTACATCACAAACAAAAACACTTGAAACGTCACTAGCTGACCGAAGACAGGCTGTTGTTTCAGCTGAATTACAAGTACAGGATGTTCGTGATGGAGCTGATGATGAAGACATACTGTCAGCTCAAGCGTCAGTGGCACAAGCACAAGCAAGTCTACTTTCGGCACAAATTGCATTTGGAAAAACTCAGATTACTGCACCAGTTTTTGGGACTATCAGCAATACGGATGTTAAGGTAGGTCAGTTAGTGGGGCCAAGTGCGCCAGTATTTTCAATCGCAAACGAAAATGCATTACGAATTGACACCAGTGTTACTGCGGCGGAAGCTCGAAAATTACAAGTAGGTGATACTGTGTTGGTAGACAATGAATACGATGCCACACTATCTGTTATTTCTTCTAGTGTCGAAGAAGGTACTGGGCGAGTCAAGGTGCAAATTTTATTACAAGATCAAGATGTGACATTGGTATCAGGTTCGGGAGTCGGATTGGTGTTCACATTGGATAATAGTCTGGACTCTGTAGATGCAAATGATGATATCTCGATTCCGATTGAGTCAGTGTTTGTTCGAGGAGGTAAATCATATGTATATGTATTACAAGACAACAAGGCTGTACCACAAGAAATCGTTACTAACAGTTTATTTGGTGACAATATAAAGGTACAAAGTGGACTATCTGCATCTGATGTCATTATTCTTTCAGCAAGAGGGGTCAAAGATAACGAAACCGTAGAGGTAATTACAAAATAATATGGATCATAACAACCATTCAAACACAGATAAAGAACAAGTAGGTTTTTTGTTGGGTTTCTGGACATTTTTTCTGGAAAACAGAGCTTTTAGTTATTTTGTAACATTCCTAATTATTATTGCAGGAACGTATTCAATCATTGCAATTCCAAAAGAGAATACACCAGAAATTACTCTGCCAATTGCAGTGGTTTCCACTTCATTTTTTGGTGCATCCGCTGACGATGTTGAGTCATTGGTCACAGATAAAATCGAGGAACGCATCAGTAATATATCAGGGGTCAGCAACTACACCTCTACTTCACGATCTGGATTCTCCAGTATTGTAGTTGAATTTGAACAGGGAGAAGATATAGACGAACGCGTTACCCGGGTCAAAGAACAAATAGACCAAGTAAAATCCAGCCTGCCTGATGACGGAAACGACCCGTCAGTGAGTAAAATAGAATTTTCAGCACAGCCAATTTTCACTGTTTCTTTGGTATCAGAATTACCATTCTATACTTTTGAACAGGTTGTAAAAGACTTAGAAAAAGACCTGTTGGATATGAATCAAGTTGCAGAGGTTAGTGTTGCAGGTATTCCTGAACGAGAAATTTCAGTTATTATCGACAATCGAAAATTAGAATCAGCGGGACTAGATTATAATTCTGTTGTCAGACAATTAGGAGGCAGCAAGGTGACGCTACCTGCCGGGTCAGTAGAAATTTCAGGAGTTGAGTACCCTTTGGACATAAAGGCAGATGTATCAACCTATGAAGAATTGAAAACAATACCTATTGCGCCATCGGGTAACGCATCTATAGTCATTACAGACATTGCAGAATTGTATAACGGATATCGGCAACCAGATACTATTACCCAGGTCGGGTTTCCTGGTGGAGAGACTCTCAGTGCGGTGACATTAAATATTTCAAAGAAAAACGGTGGTGACATTACTCGTTTAACATCTGATATTACTCAGTTGCTAGAAGACTCAAAAGAGACAACACTGCAAGGGGTAGACTACGTGGTTACGCTTGACTCTGGAGATGATATTAAAAAAAGTTTAGGTGAATTAACACAGAGTGGGATGCAGACGGTCTTGTTGGTGTTTATCATACTGTTATTTGTTATTGGTTTCCGAGAATCACTGATAGCTGCACTGTCAATTCCACTTTCATTTCTTTTGGCATTTATTGCATTTTTGGTGACAGGGAATACCGTTAATTTTATTTCTCTGTTTGCACTGATTTTATCAATCGGTATTTTGGTAGATTCGGCTATTGTAGTGGTCGAAGGTATTAATCAAAAAATATCAGAAGGAATGCGTAGGCAAGACGCAGCAGTTGAAACAGTAAAAGAATACGGAATTCCATTATTTGCCGGGACAATGACGACTATCGCTGTATTTTTTCCATTATTGTTTCTCTCGGGGATAATTGGGCAGTTTATTCGGGGGATTCCGTTTACAGTTATATTTGTCCTATTGGCATCAATTTTTGTAGCGCTTGGTCTGTTGACTGTATTTTGTGCATCATTTCTTAAAAACAGGGACGTACAAAAAAGAGAAAGTGCTGTAGACCGTTTCTTTCAGAAACTTCAAGAGAAGTACCGTCTGACAATAACCAGTATGATGAAAAACACATTCAAACGTCGAATGTTTCAGTCGATCATCAGTTTATCTTTTGTTGCTGCAATTATGTTGGTGGTATTGGGGATGGTAAAAGTGGAATTTTTTCCTGCAGGAGACCTGGAAATTGCATTTATTGAAATAGAACTAGACCAGGGCGCATCGCTGGACGACACAAGAGAATTTACAAAAACAGTTGAATTATTGTTAGAAGACAAAGAATACCTGGAATCTTATGTCACAACACTTGGTCGAGAATCACAATTTACTGATGGCGCACAAACTGGAGAACAGTACGCCAACATTATCATGAACGTTGCATTCGAAGCGCAATCAGAAGGAGTTTCGCTATTGGATGGATTACGAGATGAAATTGAGCAGGGGCCATACCAATTTGCAGAATTGAATGTTAATGCAGGGGGGCCGCCAACAGGTGCCGCAATTGATGTGTCGTTTAATTCAGATGATACAGAGCAATTACGTGCGACTGTGCGACAAGTAGAACAATTACTGTCAGAAATTGACGGAACATTGAATGTTGCAACGACCCTGGCTGCGAATAATTCAGGGTTTGATATTGTGGTGGACCGGAATGCTGTGTATCGATATGGCGTATCAATAAATGATATTGCGCAGGCAGTTCGTGGCGCGACCGACGGAGTAGAGATATTTGATATAAATCAAAACGGTGATGATGTACCCGTGTTTGTGCGTAACAAATTAAACTATCAAAGCGGTGAAACTATTATTACAAAAGATATCAATCCTGACCAATTGTTGGCATTACAACTACTTAATAACCGTGGCGAATATATTTTGTTGGGTAATGTAATTGATATAGTGCTTGCCGAGGCAGACGTGGAAATTCAGCACAAGGAAGGCGAGCGAGTAATCGGCATTGTCTCTGATGTTGCAGAAGGGTTTAACAATGCAGAAGTACGATCAGAATTTGAAGCACAATTGCAAGAAATGGTACCTGATTCTGTGTCGTATTCATTTGGTGGAGAACAACAAGAGCAAGAACAGAGTAACGCCGAATTAGGTATTGCGTTCTTGGCTGGGATATTCTTGATGTTCAGTATCTTGATTTTGCAGTTTGGTAAATGGCGGCAAGTGATAATTATTCTTTCCGTACTGCCTTATGCGTTAACGGGGGTGATATTGGGGCTGTTTGTCTCAGGTAATGCGCTGTCGTTCCCTGCATTCTTGGGGTTAATTGCGCTGGCTGGAATTGTGGTAAATAATTCTATTATTCTTGTGTCTGTATTTAATGCATTGCGCAGACGTAACCCAGAAAAAACAGTAGAAGAAATAGTAATCGAGGGGTCGGTTATTCGATTGCGACCTATTTTGCTGACAACAATAACAACCATTATTGGGGTATCACCGTTGCTGACACAAAGTGCGATTTGGTCACCTATTGCATATGCAATTATCTTTGGGCTGTTGTTTTGTTCAATCATTACATTGTTCGCAGTGCCTATTTTGTATCGACGTCTAGAAGGTTTCCGAACAGGGAGCTGGGGGACTGTTGGTAGTTGGTGGATCAATGTCTTGTTGATGTTTGTTCTGCCTGCGGTACTGATGATTTCTGCTGCGATAGTTGGATCAAAAGCTGGTGCAACCGCACAAATTGCCCTGTACAGCGCTGTTGTTGTTGCATTGTTGGTTGGATACATATTCAGTCACACACGCAAGCACAGAGACTAATTCAAGTAATCAGAAAAGGCCCCATGCTTGTGCAGGGGCCTTTTGGTTTGATTCTATACATGGCGGTACGCCATGAATGTTTTTTGGGAAACGGACACCACAAGAACTGATTGTGTACAACAGTCTATCTCTGCCTGATTATGAAAAACCAGATCAAGAAGATGTAGTACTGATGGGGTCGCGGTCGATGCACAAAACAGATAGTAATATCCGGTTAGGTCATGGAATTGTGTATGTATGGTCATCGGGATTCTCCTACATGAGACCAAAATATTTAATCAAGTCGTCTCCTGATTTGACATGAGACAAATTGCTGGGTATTTGGACCCTCCATATAGGATCTTTTGAGATCAGAGTGCATTCATGAACAGTCAGGCTGTTATTGAAGGTGTGCGGCAGACCGCAGACACGCGCAAGAGCTTCACCGGTGATTGTTACAGTATTAAACATCGTTCGTATCCTTTTATAATGAGCAACAAAAAACTACCCGTAGAGGGCAGAGACTTGAAAGTAAACAAAATAGTTACGTGCAAAATCTACCCTAGACGGATAGCGCACAGGCGTCAAACATAGAAAAGATTGTTTTTTGGTTTGTTTGTAACATGTATTAAATATACGCGAACACGGTGTCTTTGCAAGACAATATTTCCACAAACTAAAAAGGACATGTGGTCTGATGTTCAATTCCTCGGGAGAAGGAAGGGAGGTGAACATCAGACACAAGTCCTGTGGCGGGGCGACCAAGTTATCATTGTGTGCCTAGAAAAGACATAGAATCTTGGCTCGCATCTGCTCGCTTGTATTTAATGTACTCTGGTATTTGTCATATTTCAAATTCGTGGTGTGGATAAAATCAGACATAGTAAAACCCGCGGGTTTAATCGTGGGTTCATAAAGACCAGAAACCAATGAAAGAGGATGATGTCCGGCAGGCTGTTTAGAACCTGCCGGTTATCATTTTGTGTCAGACTCGACGAATCACTTGAAAGTAGAATAGCCTTGTGAAGCAACTAAGAATCTCGGTCTCTATACGGTATCGACGACCGTTGTGATTTTGAGATTACATTTTCATAGCTTTTTCAGTTCAACATCTTACAAGAAATTTGTTTTGTCCGGCGAGACGGTTTAGCCGAAGACAATTGAGGCGTCGTATTGCGATGCCCCCGTTGCGTCAGGACCCAAGTGGCCGATGTGTGCGTTCGCCGCGGTGATCTCGAAGCCGTTGCCTGGCGCGCCCGGTGACAGCGATGTCGTGGACCCATCAAGGTGTGCGAAGGTGAAATCAAGCGGCACTTCTGCGTCGACCAGGTTGGACAGAGCCATCAGCTCAGCGTCATAGACAGATCCCTTGGTGCCGTCTGTGTCGAACACATCGTCGGCGGAGCCATAGGCCAAGACCCATCCGGTCGAACCGTCGAGATGGCCAGGGTAGACGTTTTCGTCGATCACGACAACAACCATATCGCCTTCTGGGCCGGTCAGCATGGGCACGACTTCTGTGCCATTCGCAGCCATTGTGTCAGGTGCACCGTGCGTGCATTCGCCACCGACGCAGTCGTCATGGGTGCATGTGCCGACCATTTGCGCCATTTCGACGATGCCAACAAGGTCTGGGTGCTCACCGATGTCCATTGTCACAGCGTGATAGGTGTCGTCGACGAACGTGCCGGGACCGAAGATGTGGTAGTCGGAGTTCTCTGCAAACGCGGATCCGGCAGTAAGTGTGATTACACCCGCTGCAAGACCGGCGAGCAAGGTTGATGTCTTAAACATGTAGTACCTCGTTCTGGTTGGTTTCATTGTGAATGAACAAATCGTGCCAGTAGCACAACCCATTCGGTAGTGCCGCTCGAGCGCGGTCATATAAATATACCAGAATACTGAATTTTGGCAAAAGAAAACCAGTGGTCCGACCACTGGTTGCGGGGTTATTTTTTGTAGTATCGTTTGATGTAGGAATCTTTGAATTTTTTGAACGTTCCGTCATAAATTGACGCACGAATATCATCAACCAGATGAACCACAAAATATAGGTTATGAATTGACGCCAATGTCGCACCCAGCATTTCTTGTTCACGCAACAAATGACATATGTATGCACGTGTGTAGTTTTTACAAGCATAACATCCACAGTCCGATTCAATAGGAGTAAAATCGTTTTTGAATCGGGCATTTTTGATGTTTATTTTTCCGTCTTTGGTGTGCACTGATCCATGGCGTGCCATACGTGTTGGGGCAACACAATCAAATAGGTCAATTCCATTTTCAACACCCAAGAAAAAATCAATTGGTTCACCAATACCCAACAGGTGTCGTGGTTTGTCTTCGGGCAGATGTTTGCAGGCAACACCAACAGCACTGTCCATGTCGTCTTTGTCAAACGAACCACCAATACCAAACCCATCAAAATCCATTGCTCCTAATGTTTGTGCAGATTCTTTGCGTAGTTCAAAATGACGACCACCTTGAACAACTCCAAACAATGCTTGGGGAGGTTTTACATGGCCCAGCACTTTGTTAACTAGATTTTTTTTCTTTTTCTCTAGCCGTGTGTGTTCGTCCAATGATCGTTTGGCCCAACGGTGTGTTCGACCCATGGCTTCTATTTGGTATTCATAGCTGGCCTGAGAACTGGTGCACTCGTCAAAAGCAAAGTACATGTCTGCGCCTAGATTTTGTTGAATCTGCATTGACTTTTCAGGAGTAAAGAAATGTTTGGACCCGTCTTTAATAGAACGAAACTCAACCCCGTCTTCGGTTATTTTGGCAATAGATGATTTGTTCTCGTTTTTGCGGACCTGGTTAAACCCAGAATCTGATTTGGCAATTTTTGAAACATTGGTTCCAAAGGCAGACCCCAAAGACAAGACCTGAAATCCACCACTGTCTGTCATCATGGGACCTGACCAGTTTGCAAATTTGTGCAGTCCGCCAGATTTTGCCACAATATCGTCGCCGGGAGCCAGATAGAGATGGTAGGTGTTGGCTAAAAAAATTTGCCCACCTAAATCAGATATCATTTCTGGTGTCAGGCCTTTGACTGCTGCCTTGGTCCCAACGGTGACAAATGCTGGGGTTTGAATATCACCATGTGGGGTAGAGTAAACAGCAGCACGACCAAGACCGTCTAGTTTTGCCTTGATTTCAAAATTGAAACCATTATTGAGAGAGTCTTTTTTCATGACAGCATTGTAACATTTTGTTTTGATTTTTATTTAGTACTGTTCTATTTACGCATCCTCCTAGCATTTTTGTAGACTATTCTTTTGCCATGTCCGGCTTGTTTGTGTTACTAACTTTATTTCAAACTGGCTTCGTGACTACTACCTAGTGGTGATTTCTTTATAAACGTAGTCACTGCAGGGGTTTGAAATAAAGTTGTAACGGAGATGTTAAGATGCATCTTGAGAATCTCACGCAACTATTATTTTATATTGATAAGCAGGAAAACAGAACAAAATCGATGCAATAACAAGGCCTGACCAAGAGAGAATAGATAGAAAGGAGGCGGACAGACAGAATAGTAGTGTTTCAAATAATTTCTGCTTTGGTGTTTAAGCCGTTGGTTTTTTGGTACAATAAGATGGTAATTTAATAGTTAATTAAGTGTTATATGTTACAAGAATTTAAAGACTTTGCGATGAAGGGGAACATCGTGGATTTAGCGGTAGCGGTTGTTATTGGTGCTGCATTTGGAAAAATTGTTTCTTCATTGGTGGAGAATCTAATTACTCCATTAGTAGGAATCCTGATGGGTGGAGTAAGTTTTGCTGATATGGCATGGACATACGGAGAAGCATCATTTGGATATGGGGCATTTCTACAGTCAATGCTAGACTTTGTTATTGTTGCTTTTGTATTGTTCATGGTAATCAAAGCTATGAATAAAGCACAAAACATGACAGCAAAAGAGGAAGAAGAAGTCGCTGAAGAACCAGCAGGACCGACTCAAGAAGAGTTACTTTCTGAGATTCGAGATTTGTTGAAAAAATAATATTTTCAAACACAAAAACACCTAGAGGGTGTTTTTGTGTTGCCAAAAATAACCGTTTTGTTAGTATACCAACATGCAAATGACCAAAGAAGAACAATATAAATCGCGCAAACAACGCCGGATTGATGTGGCTTGTGACGGTGTCGAGCGGGTGACTTTGTCATTTTATAAATATACAACTATTTCAGATCCACAGGCAATGAGAGATACTTTGTTTGAAGATTGGTATGCGATGGGTTGCCTGGGAAGAATATATGTTGCACACGAGGGTATTAACGCGCAAATGAATGTCCCGAAATCTAAATGGGAACAGTTTGACCAATATGTGCAGGCCATTCCGGAATTTACTGGGGTTCCATACAAAATCGCAGTAGAGCAAGATAATACAAGTTTTTTCAAGCTAACCATCAAAGTAAAAAACAAAATAGTTGCTGACGGACTAGATGATGCACAATTTGACCCGTCTAACACGGGGGATTATTTAACCGCAACAGAGATGAATCAATATATTGAAGACCCTGATGCAGTAGTTATTGATATGCGAAACGCATATGAGGCAGAAGTGGGTCATTTTGAATCTGCCCAAATAATGGATGTAGATACATTTCGTGACCAATTAGCAACAGTTGAAGAGCAATTTTCAGGCCAAAAAGACAAAAAAATAGCACTATATTGTACGGGGGGTATTCGATGCGAAAAAGCGTCGGCATGGATGAAACACAAAGGGTTTTCTGATGTGCATCATGTAAAAGGCGGTATTATTGATTATGCTCACCAAGTAAAAGAACAAGGTATAGAAAATAAATTTAAGGGAAAGAACTTTGTATTTGATGAACGAATGGGGGAGCGCGTTGGTGACGAGATTATTTCTACCTGTCACTTGTGTGAAAAAACTGCTGCCGATGATTATTATCACTGTAAGCACCAAGCGTGTCACGTGTTATTTATTGGGTGTGACCCGTGTATGAATAGAAAAAAAGGATATTGCGGTTTTAAGTGCAGGGCAATGGATAAATTACCGAAGCCAGTTATAAAAAAACTTTCTCGCAGACATGCAGAAAGCGCACAAGCTGTTTCATTTCAAAAAAATCGAATGAAAAGAAAAAGTGCATAACACTATTGGTGCAAAGAAATGGTACTATATAATTATAGTATGAATATTTTTTACAAAAGTCTTTTTTTGACTACATTTTCTTTTTTTAGTTTGGCATTAGGTGTATCTGCGCAAGAAGTAGACACACAATTAACAAATGATGATCAGGCAGAGGTATTACGAGTCTCTACCATCGTCAGAGAACCATTTGTTATTCAAGACGGCCCTGAATTGACGGGATTTAGTATTGATTTATGGAACTTGATTTCGGGACGTAATGACTGGGTGAGCGAATATGTAGTGACTGACAGGTTTGTGCAGTTGCTAAATTCTGTAAAAAAACCAGCAGATTCAGATGTTGCTATTTCAAATATCAGTATCACGTCAGACCGAGAACAGGTAATGGATTTTTCTTCTTCGATTTACGATGGTGGGTTGCAGATTATGATACCAAACACAGAATCAAATTCAGGATTTGTTGCAGCAATTGCAACCAAAAATGTTGCTCAATTAGTACTGTACACCTTGTTTGCGTTTCTTTTGCTTGGGTATGGAATGAACAAGTTAGCACGTGCGGAGTCATGGCAGGGATCACTGAGAGGTAGTTATTGGAATTTAATTACATTGGGTCAGTATGGGGATGCACTGCCTTATAAAAATAACGCGCGTGCGGTGTTTGTCTTATGGATAATAATCGCAACATCGTTTGTGGTCCTGGCAACTGCAGAAATTACATCGACCATGATTACAAACAAAATGGGGGGTACAGTTAATTCATATTTAGATTTACAGAATAAAAAAGTTGGTGTTAGTGCTGGTTCTACTTCTGAAAATTTTATGCGTACAAACAAAATAACGTCTATTTCATTTGACTCTATTGACGAAATGTTTGAACAAGTTGCATCAGGGCAATTAGATGCAGTAGTACATGATTCGCCAGTAATAAGACACTATGTGACTTATAGCGGGCGAGGGCGTGTGATTGCAGTAGGCGAAATTTTTAACAAAGAACAATACGGAATCGCATTACCTGAAAATTCACCTCTGCGAGAACAAATCAATACAACACTATTGCAGTTAAGAGAAGAGGGTGTTTACGAAGACCTGTACAATAAATGGTTTAATAAATAGAGCAAGTAATACTTGGGAAATATGAAAAACTCTACACTAAAAAGCAACACAAAAAGACTTGGAGAGACGGTATTAATAGCGTTGGTTGCTTTGGTGGGTACGGGGTGGATAGCAACACAGGTTCTAGGGACAACGCATAAAGGAGTGGATGCACAAAAAAAAATAGAACTTACACAATTGGCGTCCGCAATTAAGTACTATAATTTTGATAACAACACATTTCCCAAAGAGCCGAGCGGTAACGGGTTTTGTAAAATTGACACACGGTACGAAGGAAAAAAATGTCTTGTAGAGTTAGTGGTAGACGGATATGTAGAAACATTACCGGTATCAATCAACAACGAAGCGTATTGGTATTTAATTTATAGTGACTATGTTGCGGTCGGGTCAGGTATTGAAACAGAGGAAGAAATCAGTGAGGCTAATCGATGTGTACTACCAAATGGGTTTGAGTTTTGGTGTGTAAAAATAAAAAAATAGCTTGGCAAACTACAAAAAATTGCTACAATACTGACACTTAATGAATTAAGTAATCACCTGCCCAGGTGGTGCAAGAATAACGATAGAGGTAGACACAGTGTCTGACCAGTCGTTGCACAACAGGGAAATCACCTGGTCCGGGGTGGTGCAAGAATAACGATAGAGGTAGACACAGTGTCTACAATAATCATTACGGATAAATCACCTGCCCAGGTGGTGGAATTGGTAGACACGCTGGTCTTAGGAACCAGTGCCTTAGGGCGTGGAGGTTCAAGTCCTCTCCTGGGTACAAGAAGAAAATGCACCGCAAGGTGTTTTTTCTGTACACAGGAAGTAACTGCATTTATGCAGTTGCGTGATGACTTGAAAGGCGCAGCTATATTTGAAAAACCTGTTCGTTCTGTTTTTCAAATAGCGAGCTACGGAAGTGAACACTTGGTGAGCGAAGCGAACTTTGTGATTCCCTGACAAGTCCTCTCCTGGGTACAA
>JAHDDI010000010.1:0-12059 GCA_020629435.1 Minisyncoccota bacterium | reverse complement strand
CCGCAAGGTGTTTTTTCTGTACGAATGACAGTCTTATCGCTATAATCAGTTGATGAATAAAATACTTGTCTTTTTGCTCATGGTAATACCTGGCTTGGTTAGTTCAGAGTCGATATCAGTTTTAGAATCTGATATATCAATCAACCTAGATGGAACCATAGACGTTGTCGAAACAATTACTTACGATTTTCAAGAAAATAAAAAGAGAGGTATTTTCCGAGAGATACCACTTGAATACGATTTTGAAGATTCAGTGCGCTTATTAGACATTGAATTAATCAAAGTAACCCGGAATAATAAACCTGAGAGACAAAAAATAACAGAGACCAATACGCATTGGAAGACTAGAATTGGTGATGAAAATATATATCTAACAGGAGAACAAACATATTCCATTCATTACAAAGTTTCGGGAGCAATACGGTATTTTTCTGATATCGATGAATTATATTGGAATGTGACGGGTTCTGATTGGGGAGTACCTATACAGTCATGGTTAGCCTCAGTTCAGACTCCACAAGAGTTAAAGGTGGTCCAACACAGCTGTTACTTCGGAATACCCGGGTCTAATTCTGCGTGCCAGAATACAGAATCAGTAGGTACATCAATGCTTTTTTATGGAAACACAGTTAATCCTGGCGAAGAAGCCACGGTTGCTGTTGGGGTTGAGCCTGGGTTAATCAATACAATTATTATTGAAAAACAAAAGCCACACTGGTTATGGCTGTTGGGCGTGTTGGGTTCTGCACTGTTATATGTCCACACCCTAGTGTCTTTCAAACGCACACATTATCAGAAAAAATCAATTATTACTCAGTTTGATTCTTATGAAAATTACTCAGTAATATTTTCGGGTTATTTTATGGATGGACGCCTTGAATCAAGAGACATAACTGCAGGCTTGATTGAGCTGGCACAACAAGGATTTATTCATATAAAACAAAAAGGAAAAGACGGTTTGTTCTCAAATTATGAATATGAGATAAAGGTCACAAAAAGAGACAGGGACAAGCTCACGCCAGTTCAAGAACAATTAATGGAACTATTTTTTGGTAAATCAATCGCGCTTGGTACAGTATTTGATACCTCAGACAAAAAACCGATTAAGGCGACGCATGTTCAAAAACTACATAAAAACGTAAAACAGTATGCGGAGAGTAATAAACTGACAGAGCAGTCTCACTATCCTACGCGAATAGTAGTAATCTGTGTTGCGGTGTGTATTACTAGTATTATTCTTTTTTCACGAACTTTATCATATGCAAGTGTGCCACTAGTGGGGTTTGTCATTTTGTTTATTAGTCTGTGGCTGGCTCTCTTGCCTATAGCTGTACTTCATCGCAATACAAAAAAAGGGTACGAAATGAGAGACCATTTGAAGGGGCTGTATAAATATATAGATGTAGCTGAAAAAGAAAGAATACACTTTCATGATGCACCAGAGAAGACACCAGAAACTTTTTCAAAATATTTACCATTTGCTATTGTCTTTGGTTTGGAAAAAAAATGGGCGCAAGAGTTTGAAAATATAACTGTAGACCAAGAATGGTTCAGCACAGAAGACGGACATGCTCTCGATTCTGTAAAATTGGTGTCCTCATTATCTCAGGTGCAATCACAAATAAGTAGTCGCACGCACTCGTCACACAGCTCAAGCTCTGGCTCTGGCGGTGGAGGTTTCTCGGGCGGCGGATCTGGCGGTGGAGGAGGTGGTAGCTGGTAATTAGGAACATATTACCTTACAATAAAACTATTAATTAATATATTTTATGGAATTAACAACTACAACAATAATTATTGGAGCACTTGTGGCACTTCTTGTGGCAGTATTTGTCATGTATAACAATCTTGTTACACTGCGTGTCCGTGTAGAAGAAGCGTGGGCAGACATTGATGTGCAACTAAAACGACGATATGACCTGATCCCAAACCTGGTTGAGACAGTAAAAGGTTATGCAAAGCATGAATCAGAAACATTAACTGCGGTAATGGAAGCACGAAGTAAAGCAACAGCAATTAATATCGATGCATCCAAAGTAACAGGAGAGCAAATGGCAGCGTTAGCTGGGGCAAGCGCTGGTTTAGGTGGAGCATTGGGGAAATTAATGGCAGTTGCTGAAGCATACCCTGATTTAAAAGCTGATAAAAATTTTCTAGAATTACAAAGTAGCCTAGAGGATACCGAAAATAAAATCCAGGCATCACGTCGATTTTATAATGGAAATGTACGTGACTACAATACAAAAATTGAATTAGTTCCATCAAATATTATTGCGAGCGTTTTTGCATTTACTAAAAAAGAATTCTTTGAATTACCAGAAGATAGCGAAGCGCGTGATCCGGTATCAGTGCAGTTTTAGATACAGAAATGGTTTTATAGACACCTGAACTATCAGATAGATAACAAAAACCCCTAAGGGGTTTTTGTGTATAAATATTTTTATAAGTCAAAATCTAGGGGTATACTAAAGTAATGAAGTATCTTGGAATGTATTTATTGGTTCTGTGTGCACCGTTTTTTTTATATGGACAAACAATAGAAACCTATTCTGTAGATTTACGAGTGCAAGACAATGCAGACATACATGTGCAAGAACAGGTTTTATATAATTTTACTAATAATGCGGTAAATACCATTACACATACCTTGCCTCTGCGTTACGCCGGACCTGAAGGCAAAAGACAGTCAATGGAGGTGTCAAAAGCACAAGCGACAATCAATGGAAAGCCAATACCGGTACAAATAAACTCGGATGAACGAATGGCAGATTTAGTTGTTTCTTACAGCGGTGACCAGTTGCCAGAAAATTCATTTTTGGAACTAGACTATGTGGTGAGTGGGGCAATTCGTTATTATACTAAGCATAATCAGGTTTTGTGGAACCCCATGACAAGCCAATATCAATCCAGCATAGAACAAGTGACTGGTTCCGTGCATATTCCTCGGTCATTTAAAATGTTAAGTCCATTGTGCACAATGGTCCGTGATAAAATAGAATATAACTGCAATATTTCTCCAAGAACTGAAGGTGGATTTATTAGTTACTACGCACAACTAGATTTCTGGCCTAATGATCAGATTGAATTTGACGCACGATTCCATACAGGAGTAGAGGTAACCGTGCGATCAGTGGCGTGGACATGGTGGGAGTGGGGATTGTTTTTGGCAGGAGTAATTGCTGCATTGGTCTTAATGATTACAGCGGTGTTGTATGGTATTTACCGTTTTCTTTTACCAGAAGATACAAAAAACTATTATTCTCAAAAATATAAAGGCAAGGCTGGATTTGATTAAAAAATATATTTAAGGCGGATGTTATAATTAGTAAATGAAAAATTTCCAAGAAAAGATTGACCAATGGATGTCAGGATATAAGGATGGATACTGGCCTGCGCATGAGCAGTTTGCTCGATTAGCAGAAGAAGTAGGAGAGGTAGGAAGAGCCTTAAATATCAAATACGGGCATAAAAATTTAAAGCCAGGTGAAAATCCAGATTCACTGACTGAAGAGTTGGGTGACATATTATTTTGCGTTGCCTCGCTCGCAAATAGTGAAAAAATTGACCTGGAAGTCGCTATGCAGATAGCCTTAGACAAATGCCATACAAGAGACGTAGACCGTTTCGAAAAGAAATAAAAGCAATGTATGTATTGTCTGTATTTGATATAATGTAATTATGTCACAAGCATACGAAAAAAATATGTATTCACAGGCACGAAAAAATATTAGACGCACATGGTTGATAGTGTTCTTCTTTTCGTTTGTTGTTGTAGGGATTGGATATATTTGTGCAGTATATTTTAATAACATATCAATCGTACTTGCAGCTGTAGTTGGCGCGTTATTCTCTAATGTTTCAAGCTATTTTTTTTCAGAAAAAATTGCACTAGCATCTTCTGGCGCAAGACCAGCAAACCCCAAGGTACCAGCAGAGTTGCAACTAATTAGATCAGTCGAAAACATGTCTATCACAGCAGGGATACCAAAACCTGGTATTTATGTTATTGATGACTCTGCCATGAATGCTTTTGCTACGGGTCGTAATCCCAAAAATGCATCAGTCGCTTTTACTTCGGGTATTCTCAGGGTGTTAAATAAAAATGAACTCGAAGGGGTGGTCGCACACGAATTATCACATATAAAAAATAGAGACATATTGGTCGGAACCATTGTGGTGATTATGGTTGGTTTTGTCGCCTTGGTCGCTGATTTGTTTATGCGTATGGGGGTCAATGGACGCAGTCGGTCATCTGAAGGTGGTCCTGCTGCAGGGATAATTATTTTTGTGGCAATCTTGTTTGCTGTGTTGTCACCATTGATTGGTAGATTAATTCAATTTGCAGTGACAAGAAAACGAGAATTTTTAGCTGATGCTAGCGGGGCATTGTTAACCAGATATCCTGAAGGCCTTGCAAGCGCACTAGTTAAAATAAACAACAATGGTCAACCCATGAAACGCACATCACAGGCAACAAGTCATCTTTTTATTTCAAATCCATTTGGAAAAAAAGGATCAATTGGTTCAACAATTTCAAACCTGTTTTCGACACACCCGCCAATGGAAAAGCGAGTAGAGGCATTATTGGGAGAACAAATGAAAAATGATTTACTGGGAATTGATGAACGAGAGAAAGAATTGATAGAAAAATAAAATGAAACAATATCCAATAAACCAGGTGTTCTTGTTGTTACTATTAGTAATAGTGTGGTATTCGCCGCAGATTGTCAGTAGTTGGGGGTTGCAAATTGCGCTGGCGTTGGTAGGTGGATTCTTGTTGGCACAATTATTTATAATGGCTATTCAGTGGGTGCTGTTGCGTTATGGTGTCAACAGAATGGGTATTGTGGTGTTGTCTTCTGCCTTGGCATTGTGTGGAATATCCATGATGTATTATGCGTGGCGAGAATCAAATTATAGTATGTTGAATATCTCTTGGATGTTTGTTTATACATCGGTGGGGGTAATACAGGCGGTGCGTACTCGAAACCTGAATTATTTGCGGTACAACATTATTCTTTATTTCGAGTATTTATTTATTGCTTTTTTTGCAGCAGCAGTTTTTAGTCAATATATCAACGAAAGCACAATTGCCTTACTTGACCTGGAATATAGTGGAATTCAGGCTGAAACAGTGTGGTTTGTAGCCATGGTTATTCTGTTGTGCCAAATAGTTCATTCAACTTTGCTGATACTATCTGTCCAGTATAAGAAAATTATAAAAAGGTGATAAAATAAAGTACAATATACATATGAAAAAAATACTACAATTTATCGTTGGAGGATCACTTGTTGGATGTGCATTCGTGGTGAGCGCTCAAAGTGTAAACAATTATGACTGCAGCCAGGTACCAGCAACCATGGGACCAGAATCACTAGAGTGGCAAAAAAATTGCCAAGAAGATTACTCTTCACAGAAAATTAATCCAGAGGATGCCCAAGAAATAGCAATAGATTCACAATACGATTGCAGCCAAGTACCACTAACTATGGGACCAGAATCACTAGAGTGGCAAAAAAATTGCCAGAACAACAATCTGGACGCAAATAATCAAGCAATTTCATATCCAGATATAGTAGAACCAGTACTATACGAAACTGACAATCATCAAGAAATGACCCAAAAGCAAACTTCGGTGATTCGACAATTAATAGATGTAATACTTTCTTGGTTTAGATAATAAATAAAAAAGCGCGCGCGCTTTTTTATTTTCTATAAGAATGACCGGGTTTACCTAAGACAAATCTTGAGTATAAACATTTCATGTATACATAGCGGAGGAGACAGGATTCGAACCTGCGGTACATTTTCACGTACGCTACCTTTCCAAGGTAGTACCTTCAACCACTCAGCCACTCCTCCGCCATATACATATGTAATCCTGCAGTGCATTACCGCACACATCGTTTGACCAATTTTGATTTATCAAAATGGAAATACTCTCGTGGTGCCAAACGATGCACCTTAAACCACTCAGACACATCTCCTGGGTATTAGATCAAGCACAATTATAGCAAAAGATTTTGTTATACTACCGGTTATGAAACAAACGTCTTTTGTTCAAGATATTAAACAGATAAAACAATTAGACAGCCCAACCATAGGACAAGTCTTGGAAATTTTTGGTACGGGTTCATTTGGTATGGCACTGTTTATTCTTGCAATCATTGTGATTGTGCCCACCGGCATAATTCCAGGTATTGCTGTTGTAACCTCTATTTGTATATCGTTAGTCGTTTTGCAGTATGCTATAGGACTACAAACAATTTTTGTGCCAAAGCGAATAAGGCAAATAATGTTGTCAGAAAAATCAATAAACGCATTGGCAGGCCACATAGAAAAACACGAAAAGAAGATACAAAATTTTTTTGTACCCAACAGACATAAAAAGTTTTTGACACAGCCTTATAACATAATTAGCTCCTTGTTGTTGTTTGCAGTTTCATTAACAATGATTCCATTAACACTTTTGCCATTTATTGAAATTATCCCTGGAATTGTGGTGGCACTGTTTGGACTGTCTCTATTATTTGTTGATGGAACAATGATGATAATGAGCTGGCTCGCAGCTATTAGTTATCTTGTGGTATTGGTTTGGTTTTTTGCTGGGATGATGACAGTGATAATGTAATTAACATGTATTACGTATATATTGTAAAATGTTCAGACGACAGTCTCTATACAGGAATAACCACAAATATAACTAGACGTATACAGCAACACAATGGAGCGATACCAGGTGGGGCAAAGTATACTCAGAATCGCCAACCTGTTGTTTTGGTATTCCAGTCCGAACACAAAGACCGAAGCACAGCAAGTAAAGAAGAGATGAGAATAAAAAAATTAACACGTTCAAAAAAGAAAAATTTAATAAATTTAAGTAGCTAGTCGTGATACAATAAATGTATCATGATAGCTATTTTTCAATTCAGTATCGCACTTGTTGTGGGCATTCTTGCGTTTATTGTGGGGACATTTGCCGATTTTTCTGATTACGTTGTATGGATGTATGAGGACCCAAATGCCGGTTCAGCAGTATTTTCACAGTCACTTAAGGGAACCATTGATGATTATTACAAAAAAAATATTTTTCTTCATAAGACTACTTTGGATATTATTGAACAAATGACGTCAGAGCAAAAAGCAGGACAACTGTTAATGCCTGCGTGGGAAAAAAATACAAGTCTGGATGCATTTATTACTCAAACACAATCACTGCATGTAGGAGGGATGATGGTGTTGCGGAACGACGTAACTGTGGGACAAGTTCAGACTATACGCGCAGCACTTACTAATTCAATAGGTGAAATGAACATCGCACCACTGATGGCAATTGATGCAGAGCCGTCACTATTGCAGTATCGGATTCCAGTTGCTGGGTATAGCACAGAGACTATAGATTTGGACACAACAGAAAAAGCCTATAACGCAGGATCAGAGATAGGAGAATTACTCTCACAATATGGATATAACTATAATTTTGCACCTGTGTATGACTCGGGTGTGAACCGGACCGTTATTGGCAACAGAGCGTTTTCACAAAACAGTGCGGAAATAATCGAACGCGCACAAGCTTTTACAGACGGACTAGAATCACAGAATATTATCGCAACAGCAAAGCACTTTCCTGGGCACGGTATGGTTGTGGGAGATACGCACAACACATTAGAGACGGTACCGGGAGGGCTACCAGAGCTTGATGTATTTAATGCAAGTATACAGTCAAGAATTCCATCTATGATGGTGGGGCATTTGGCGGTTGGCGAGGGACAATTTGATACTAGTGGTGTTCCTGCTACCTTGTCAGAGGGTATCATGACAAATCTATTAAGAGAACAAATGAACTTCACGGGTGTTGTAATCACAGATGCGATGGTTATGGGGGCATTGGACAAATTTAGTGATCAAGATGTCCAGGCCATAAAGGCGGGGGCTGATATTATTTTGATGCCCCGTAATCTAGAACAGGCACACAAGGACATTATGCGTTTGATGCAAACTGATTCCGAATTTAATCGGGCAGTACACGAAAAATTATACAGAATAATTAGACTAAAACTGGTTGCTCAGTGGGCCGAAACCTAGTGTTGCTGGTGAATTTTGATAATTCACATATAATCAGATAATAGTCATGACAGAATCAATTACAAGTTACGTAAAAGAAAAGCGCATCGAGTGTGATCTTACACAGCAATATCTTGCAGATAATATAGGGGTTTCTCGACAAACTATTGTTGCTATCGAGGGAGGAAACTATACCCCCTCCGTCTTGCTGGCACTGAAATTAGCAGATTTTTTGGAATCTTCTGTAGAGGATTTATTCGTTATCAATAAAAAATAAGAATTATTATATGCATCACGTCATTATTAAAGAAATTATCGCCCTAGCCTTGTTGGTTATATTTGTTGCAATGTTTTACCTAGTTTTGCCTCCAGTGGCATACATTGCTACATACATTGCGTTGGTTTCAATGTTTGGTTTCTTTGTGCTCAGTTTAATTGGAACTGATGACCAAGACGAAAGACAACACATACACAGATCTGTTGCAGCGGAGGCTGCGTTTATAACAGGTGGGGTACTGTTATTGGTAGGTATCGCTCATCAGGTATTTGTTATGCAGTATACCGATCCATGGCTTTTTGGAGTTTTGGTTACAATGATGTTGGTCAGATTGGGGGTACGACTATACTTAGACAAATTTAACTAAAATTATATGAACACAAAAAAAATATTATTTTTTGTATTACTGGCCTGCATAATTATTATTTATATGATTTTTTGGAACAAAACAAATTCGGCCCCGACTGATCGAGAGCAAGCAGCCCGAGAAAATCCACAATATACTAAGGCGTATTTTGCTGGTGGGTGTTTCTGGTGCGTAGAAAAAGATTTTGAAAAATTTAAAGGTGTCAAAGCAGTGATTTCGGGATATTCTGGCGGAGATGTTGAAAACCCTACGTATGAAAACCATGCAGACCACCGAGAAGCCGTGGAGGTAGTCTACGATGCAGAAATAATTTCTTATACAGATTTGGTTGAATATTTTTATCGACATCATGACCCCACAGATGCAGGAGGTTCGTTTTATGACCGAGGACACAGTTACACAGGGGCGATTTATTATCAAAATGAATCAGAAAAGACTATTGCCGAATCTGTTACAGAACAATTACAGCAGTCCGGAGTCTTTGAAAAACCAATTGCCACAGCCATTGAACAGTTCAAAAATTTTACTGACGCTGAAGAATACCATCAAGACTATTACAAAAAAAGCCCAATCAGATACAACGCATATCGTGCCGCGTCAGGTCGTGATAGTCGGTTCGCTGAAGTATCCGAACAAGTAGACCAGGTTCTGGGAGAGCAAATGGTAGAAACAAATTCGGTTAATGTATGGCAAACATACGAAAAACCAAGCGACGATGTGCTGAAAGATATATTGTCTGAGATTCAATACACAGTAACTCAAAAAGAGGGAACAGAGAGGCCATTCAGTGAAGGGAATTTAGATGACGAAAAGCGAGACGGGATATTTGTAGACATATTGTCTGGAGAACCACTGTTCTCGTCCCGAGATAAATTTGATTCTGGTACAGGGTGGCCGTCGTTTACTCGACCAATCGACGATGAATTTATTGTACAAAAAACGGATTACAAACTGATCTATCCACGAACCGAAATACGATCAAAATACGCAAACAATCACATAGGTCACGTATTCAATGATGGGCCAGCACCGACAGGGCAACGTTGGTGCATGAACGGTGCCGCCATGCGATTTATTCCATTAGAAGACATGGAAGCCGAAGGATATGCAGACTATATTGATCAAGTAAATTAATAAATACAAAAACGCACCTTGGGTGCGTTTTTGATATAATACAAGGATGAAAAAAGATACAAAGAATTTATGGTTCGTAAACAGAGACTACGGATACGGTTGGAGACCAGCAAACATCTATGGCTGGCTGACTGTGGGTGTCTATGTATTGCTGGTGTTAACAGCGCTTAGTCAGATCGAAACACGAATATCTGTTGCTGGATTTATGGCCTGGGTTTTTGTGCTAACCATAATCCTCATTGGTATCAGTTACGCAAAGGGATCGCAATTACAGTGGCGATGGGGAGGTAAACCGATTGGCTCAACACACAAAAATGACCATAATAAATAATATGTTAGGTTGGTTTAAAAAATCTCAAAACTATTTACCCCCGGTATATACAAATGACGGAACAAAGACGCGTATTTTTGTGGGTGTCTCGGGTGGAGTAGACAGTAGTGTCTCTGTGGCGCTGTTGAAACAAAAAGGTTATGACGTAACCGGGGTGTTTATGAAAACCTATTATCCACCAGAACTGAAATGCGACTGGCGCGAAGAACGGTTAGACGCACTGCGAGTATGTGAACATTTGAATATCCCATTTGTTGAATGTGATCTAGAAAGTGACTATAAACAAAACGTCTTTGACTACATGATAGACGCGTATAAAAACGGGATTACCCCCAATCCAGATGTGTTTTGTAATAAATACGTTAAATTTGGCGGATTTTTGAAATGGGCTCAATCGCAAGATTGTGACTATATTGCCACTGGTCATTATGCCCAAAATTATAAAGATGAAAGTGGTTACAAATTGGTCATGGGAGCAGACAACAACAAAGACCAGACATATTTTTTGTATCAATTACAGCAGGACCAACTAAAACACGCACTGTTCCCAATCGGGGACATACCCAAAGAACAAGTACGAAAACTGGCAAAAAAACATGGGCTATTTACGGCCACAAAAAAAGACTCACAAGGTTTGTGTTTTGTGGGTCCCGTGGACATGCGTGACTTTCTGGGTACATATATCGATGATAAACCAGGGGATGTGTTGGACACTGACGGAAACGTCATTGGGTCACACGACGGTTCGTTTTTCTTGACCATTGGGCAAAGAACTGGATTTGAAATTGCACCAGAACATCGTACGCCCGATATGCCCAAAATGTTTATTGTTGCAAAAGATACCGACGCAAACACTGTGACCGTATCGGCTGACGTGCACGCACAAGACTCAAATACTGTCACGCTGGGCCAAGTCTCATTTACTGACGAACCGATCTTAGTGGACGAGACAGTAGACAGCCGTATTCGGCACAGGGGAAAGTTGTTGCCGGCAAAGCTAGAGTCTATTGAAAATGGTCAGTATGTCTTTAGTTTTGAAACTACCCATACAGGTGTAGCGTCCGGGCAGTCGTTAGTTTTATACAAAGACGGTGTCTGTCTGGGTGGTGGAATTATAGTTTAGATTGTTTCCGCAGACCAATAAATGTTATAATAAGTATATTATGAATACAGTACAAGAATTTTTCGGATCAATTTATCGGTGGATGATGATAGGGGTGGTAATCTCTGGTGTGGCAGCGTACCTGACCATGATTTCACCATTAGGAGTTATTTACTCAAATCCAATCTTTTTTTATGGATTGATTGGAATCCAATTGGCAATTTTGTTTGGGGTTCAGTGGGGAATTAACAAACTATCTGCGGGGTCTGCGTTTATGTTGTATTTGGCATACGCATTCCTAAACGGAATGACTATGGCTGGGTTTTTGGCATATTTCCTGAACACTAACCCAACGCTATTGCTGGTTATCTTTGGCGCAGCAGCAACCATGTTTGGACTGTTGGCAGTACTTGGGTACACAACAAAGCGTGACATGTCAGGATGGGGGACGTTTTTAATCGCTGGGATGTGGGGTGTGTTTGTCGCATCAATTGCAAATGCATTTTTACAAAACGACGGATTTAGCTATATTATTTCTGCAGTTGCGTTGGTGGTGTTTGCTGGACTGACTGTGTACGATAATCAGTATTACAAAAACATGTTTGCGTCATTGCAAGACGACGAATCAAAATCAAAAGCGTCGACACTCGGGGCACTGCACATGTATATTAATTTCATTATGATTTTCCAATCATTGTTAAACCTGTCTCGATTAGGAGGGGATTAGTTGATACTAATGGCAAGGTAACAAAAAACCGCTCAGGCGGTTTTTTGTTACAATAA
>JAHDDI010000023.1 GCA_020629435.1 Minisyncoccota bacterium | reverse complement strand
ACAATAAAAGTGCCTAAAAAATAGACCAATTTATTCATATGTCCTGGATCCCATTGAATTGTTGTTGATCCTAGGCGAATTTTTTTAACTTTTTCTTGTGCCATTATAGTAACTATACTACATGTTGTGTGTTCGTAGCAATAGATATAAAACAAAAAACACCATATTGGTGTTTTTTGTTTGAGTTATTGAAATTAGTAGAGTATATATTGATGATATATGGCGAAAAATTTTTTCTTTTGCCCCGTTCTAGAACATAGGTCTGTTGAAATGCTAAATTAATAGCGACCAAATTCCAAGTACATCTTTATAGATAGAGTACCATTATCAGCATGTAAAATGCTATCGACTCGAATCGGAGATTTCCCTCTCCATTCAATTTGAAATGATCCACGACCAGCTTCCGCTAGCCGTGCCTTGTTACGACTTAGTCCCTGTTACTTATCTTACCTTAGTCCCATATAAAATGGGCCGTCGGGTACTATAAGCTCCCTTGACTTGACGGGCGGTGAGTACAAGACTCGAGAACATATTCACCGCGGTATAGCTGACCCGCGATTACTAGTAATTCCAACTTCATGAGGTCGAGTTGCAGACCTCAATCCGAACTGAGGGTGAATTTGAAGGATTGTGCTCAGCATTACTGCGTCGCTTCCCGTTGTTTCACCCATTGTATCATGCGTGCAGCCCAAGGCATCAAGGGTCATGCTGACCTGGCGTCATCCTCACCTTCCTCCCCGCCCGGAATTAGCAAATAGACTACATTGACGATTGAAGGGATAAAATCAAAAAATGATAATACCGATACAATCGTCAATGTAACCCACTTACTCGCTCTGGGCGAGGCAGTCTTGCCTGACAAATATAACAGACAACGAGGGTTGCGTTCGTTTCCCCACTTAAGGGAACAGCTCAAGCCACGAACTGACGACGGCCATGCAACACCTGTTACAGCACAATATCCACCATGTATTTCTACTGCGTGGCGTGACTGTAATATCTAGCCTTGGTAAGGTTCTTCGGGTATCATCGAATTAAGCCGCGTGATCCACTACTTGTGCGAGTCCCCGTCTATTCCTTTGAGTTTTAGCCTTGCGACCGTACTCCCCAGGCGGCACACTTAACGCGTTAGCTTCGCCTCTGAAGGGGTCGATTCCTCCAAAAGCTAGTGTGCATCGTTTACGCCCTGGACTACTGGGGTATCTAATCCCATTCGCTACCCAGGGTTTCGTCCCTCAGCGTCAGAAACAAGCCAGTGAGCTGCCTTCGCATTCGGTGTTCCCCATGATATCAACGGATTTCACCCCTACACCTTGAGTTCCACTCACCTCTCTTGTTCTCTAGTCCTACCGTTTCCCCTGCATGTCCCGGGTTGAGCCCGGTGCTTTAACAAGAGACTAATAGGACCACCTACGGACCCTTTACGCCCAATGATTCCGGATAACGCTTGGGGCTCACGTATTACCGCTGCTGCTGGCACGTGATTAGCAGCCCCTTATTCATGAGCTAATGTCAATAAACTTCTTCACTTATAAAAGGTCTTTACACGCCGAAGCGCTTCATCGACCACGCTGTGTCGCTCCATCAGACTTTCGTCCATTGTGGAAGATTCTCGACTGCGGCCTCCCGTAGGAGTATGGACCGTGTCTCAGTTCCATCGGTGGGGGTCAGGCTCTCACCTCCCCTAGACGTCATAGCCTTGGTAGTCTTTTACACTACCAACTAGCTGATATCCCGCAGGCCAATCCCAGAGCAATAAATCTTTACCCTACCTGAATTACAGAAGGGTCTATCCGGTATTATTCTAGATTTCTCTAGGTTATCCCGGACTCTGGGGCATGTTATCCTACGTGTTACTACCTCGTTCGCCATGCAACTAAATGCATTCGACTTGCATGCCTTATCCACACAGCCAGCATTCATCCTGAGCTAGGATCAAACTCTTATAAAAAAAGTGATCTTGCTACAGATTAAACTGTTTGTATCATTTTTGTATGTTTAGACGGGACAAAAGAAAAAATTCTTTTTGTTTTGTCACCATGTCAATAAATGTCTAATTCCCCTTACAGAATTACAAGTGTTACTTTGCAATCCCTCATGAGAGCGAACCATCATTCATTCTTACCATCAATATTGATTTGCACCGTCGTCTACTAATACGATTTTCCTTGCGTGCAAATACTTGTTTTCAATAACTCAGTGGGCAGTATTATAGTCGCAGGAAAACAAAAGTCAAGCGGGTATAAAACTGTGTATAAAATTATTACGCAAATTACTGAATCCCCTTGTTTTTATTATGTTTTTTAACTGTTGAATCTTACAATGAGTAAGAACAAGAAAGGATGATCTTATGTCAAAAAACCCTGTTTCTTTGAAAGTTTCACCGTCGATGAAATCTGTTGATGAAAATTCACTGCAAAGTGTAACCTTTACTGCACATTCACATTCTGAAAAGATTGTCGGGTCTGCGTCGTTATCGTTTCAAATCGATGCGCATGGACTGGTCGCAACCATGTCTGACTATGACAACTGTGGACCCTTCACACACAAAGATGTGATGACGTGTCTGATGTTGTCGATTAAACATTGGTGTGTGCGGAATGACATCGCAGTAGTGACCTATGTTGCTCAACGTCACGACGAAGCAATTCTGGAGTCGTGTGGATTTACCCACCCTGACGAAATTACGTTTCGATGTGATATTGCTGCAGAGTAAATATGAATAAAGGCCGGCGCGAAGCGCCGGCCCTTTGTATTATCTTTGACACAAAACCCTAACAATATTGTCATCATCATAAGAACAAGAACCACCATTGGTTGACCCGTTGGGCCCACAAGAAACAATCGCACTAGTATTCAAAACTCCTCCGTCGTCAATTCCATTGCATCCCTGTGTGTTTGCTCGACAGGTATAATCGTCATCAAAATAATATTCACTTCCCCACGGATCCAAAGATATTTCTGGAATGTACGGACCATTCCATCCTGCCCAGTTTCGTCCGTTTGTTACAAAACCAGAATTTGCATCCGAAATAGCAAACTCGTTGGTACCTGAAATATCAACCAACGGTTCGCACAAAAAGTCTAAATTATTTGGATACATTCCTGTGTCAGTATTCATGATTAACATGGCCTTGTATATTGCATCTAGGTCACGTGCCACTTTAGCAGATTTGGCATCGTCGCGTGCAGAACCCAACATTGTCAAAACCGCTGCAGACAATATTCCAATAATGGCAATAACCACCAACAATTCAATAAGAGTAAAACCGCGTTTCATCTTATTCTTTTAATAACCCACTTGTTGAATATCTGTTCCCTGCATTCCATAACCACCACGAATCCAGCCCGCTATCGTACGTTGCCTGAATCTGTGCCCGTAATTCTGTTCCCCCGTACGTGAAATATCCCGCACACCATGTACAGGTAAAGTCTTGCAGCCACGGACGAAGTTTATCCGTATCTAATCCGGCAGCCTCTGCCTTGGCGATTCCGTCACGCATTGATTTATAAATAATTTCATAGGGATAATTATCTGGATGTCCTGGCTTGTTTATGAAACCGCGTGGGTAATGTGACGGATAGACCATAGGCGCAACATAATCAAAATGTGTTAAAAACGGTTCTAGTTTCTGGCCAATAGTCAGGTCGTCATTTAGTGAAGTCACCATCCCAAACACATCTGCCGAAATAACAATGTCCGGATGCTTGGTACGTAACTGTGTTGTGTAGTATTCCATAAATTCGTTCAGCACTGCAACACGTCCGTCTACTCCCCCCAGTTTGTCTATTTTTTCTTGACTGTATGGATAATAGGTATTTGCCATATTTCCGTCTGATGGAAACCGAATATAGTCTGCATTGATTTCATCAAACCCAATTTCATATGCTGCAGAAGAAATGTTCACGATGTAATCCCAAAATGGTTTTGCTCCTGGGTCGATGAATTTCTTGCCACCATAATCTGTCCAGACTCGTTTTGGGTCGTCTTTGCGCAATACAGCATGCTCTGGGTGATTTTCTGCCCATACCTTGTCTTTAAATAGCACTACTCGAGCAATGACATAAATGTCTTGTTCGTGTAAGTATTCGATAAGATCACCAATGTCGGTCATGATGTTTTTTTGGTATGGAAACAATTCTGTCTCCCCGATGCTGTACGCAACATATCCGTCAACTTCTTTGATGTCGATAATGATGCTGTTTATTTCTGTGTCGTTGGCAATACCTATTAATCGATTTCGAAAATTATTGCTGGCTGCTGCCAGACTGGTCATATATATTCCCCGCACAGATTCAGGGGTGTCGATGTGCCCCGACCCAAAATCCATACACAACGGCTGCAAGCGCATATTGTAATAATCAGTATTTGCAAGAGTTTGCTTACATGTCTGCTCTGTACTGCAAGTCTGATTGTCGTAAGTAATATTTATTTCAACACAACCACGCTCGACTAGGTCGCTTATTCCATTGACCGTATTTTGCTTTTTCTCAATTCGTAAAGACTGGGACATGTTGTCGTATTGAGCTGCGTTGGCAGTCCGTGCCTGCCACAGGTCATACCTGTGTGTTTGGATTTCCCAATATAAAAAAGCAAATGCACACGTTGCTGTCAAAATTACCAATAATGCGTTTTTACTCATTGATTGATTGTACACCACCACGACCATGCAATCTATTATGTCTGTTAATTATTCCAAATCGTTGTTGTTTTTTTCTATCTCTGTTTCCTCTACATTGTCTGTTTTTGTTTCGGATTCATTTTTGTGCGCTCCTGTTTCCTGTGCATGTAATTGAGCATGTTTTTTTCCTATTAGATATACCGAATACAGTAACCACACAAATAACAATATGATAATTGGCATGTCGTACTGATTGGGGATTCCCAAATAAGGTAAAATCGAGAGTAAGAAAATGATTACAAATAAGCGCTCCATAATGGTTGTATTATATCAAGACAAAATATTCTTGCACTGGCATACCTGCATTTAATTTAGGGTGTCTATTTGTCGCAGGCCGGTCATGTCTTTGCACCGAAACAACTGTTGTGTTTCGTCGAATGCGCATTTAGTCCCGCACGCAAATCGTGCATCAGTGTAATCAGTAAAACTTTGTTCTTGATGTAGTCGATACGCCCACCAACGGCAGTCTTGGTACGAACCCACCGACCCATCTGATTGTTCATAAATTGTCAGGTCGTCACTGTACGGATAGTAGAAACCAATATGTGGACGTGCAAAAATTAAAATCAATACCCAAATGGCGGCACTGGCAATTGCTAAATACATTAGTAGTT
>JAHDDI010000009.1 GCA_020629435.1 Minisyncoccota bacterium | reverse complement strand
GTGTTGTACAAAGACATGCCAGAATTGGAAGAACATTTTCATTATCGAAATATCGATGTGTCTACATTAAAAGAATTATCAATGCGGTGGAATCCAATAATACAGACACAATTCAACAAAGAAGGTTCACACCGTGCACTAGATGACATTATGGAATCAATTGCAGAATTACAGACCTATCGCGACCACTGGTTGAGTACATAAAACATGCAACGACTAATAACTTGGAATCAGCAACATGCTGATAGGTGTTATAATGTCACAACATGAAAAAGACAGAGCAACAATTTAAACTATTTGGTGACTATAAACCCGCTGGTGACCAGGGAACCGCTATTGCATCTATTGTTGACGGACTAGACAACAACCTGCGTTACCAGACACTGCATGGCGCTACAGGGACTGGTAAGACATTTACCATGGCAAATATTATTGCTGACCGTCAAAAACCAACGTTGGTAATCGCCCATAACAAAACACTGGCAGCACAATTAGCCCAAGAATTTAGAACATTTTTCCCCGATAATGCTGTGCATTATTTTGTGTCATATTATGACTACTACCAACCAGAGGCATACGTGGTTGCATCAGACACGTTTATAGAAAAAGAAGCAACAATTAATAAAGAAATTGACATGCTACGTCATGCGTCTACTCAGTCACTGCTGACCCGCAAAGATGTGATAATCGTTGCGTCTGTGTCTTGTATCTATGGTTTAGGTAGTCCTGAACAATACAAAAAAGTACACATGCCGATTTCGGTAGGTGACAAACACAACAGGTCTGAGTTTCTAAAACATTTGATAGAAATCCAGTACAAACGAACCACCGCTGACTTGGAACCAGGAATGTTTCGTGTGGTTGGCCCCGTGATTGAAATCATGCCTGTTAATGAAGAGATTGTATTTCGTATCGAAGTGCAAGCAGGACATGTTCAAGCGGTTCTTGTGGTCGACCCAGTTACACGACAGATTCAAGAAGAGGTGCCAACAGTATTTTTGTTTCCAGCAAAACACTTTGTAACTGCTCCCGAAAAATTAGAATTGGCAATTACAAAAATTGAAAACGAACTAGAAGAACAATTGGCCTATTTTGAAAAAGAAAATAAACTGCTTGAGGCGCAACGCCTAGAGCGTAGAACACGCCAAGACCTGGCACTATTGCGAGAAATTGGATTTTGCCAAGGAGTAGAGAACTATTCGAGACATCTGTCAGGAAAACAACAAGGAGAAGCGCCGGACACTCTGTTGTCATATTTTCCAAAAGACGAACACGGTAACCCCGATTTTCTTTGTTTTATTGATGAATCACACATGACATTACCGCAAATTGGTGGGATGTATAACGCAGACAGGTCACGAAAACAAAACTTGGTTGACCATGGGTTCCGACTGCCGTCGGCACGCGATAATAGACCACTGCAGTTTGAAGAATTTCAGGACCGAGTCGGGCAAATGGTGATGGTCTCTGCTACACCTAGCCGGTTCGAGGCCGCCAACCAACAAAATGTTGCAGAGCAAATCATTCGCCCAACAGGGCTTGTTGATCCGGTGATTGTTGTGCGACCAGTTATTGAAAAAGGAAAATATCCAGGACAGGTATTTGATTTTATTGCCGAAGCAGAAAAAATAATTGCACGAGATGCTCGAGTGTTGGCAACAACTCTGACCAAGAAAATGGCAGAGGATTTATCTGAATTTTTAAAAGACAAAGATATAAAGGCAGTATATCTGCACAGCGAAGTAGACACTCTAGATCGCATTGCCATCATATCTGACTTTAGAGCAGGGAAATATGATGTTCTAGTGGGAGTGAACTTGTTACGAGAAGGCCTGGATATGCCCGAAGTAGAGTTGATTGGTATTTTGGACGCTGACAAAGAAGGATTCTTGCGTAGTGAAACGGCCTTGGTGCAGACAATTGGACGTGCAGCACGTAATGAAAATGGACGTGTAATATTGTATGCTGACAGGATTACTGATTCCATGAAGCGTGCCATGGATGAGACACAGCGACGCCGCGACACACAGTTGGCATACAACAAAAAACACGGAATCACACCCAAGACAATTGCAAAGAACATCAAAGACATTACCAACGAAATAGAATCAAAACACAAAAAGACCGTAATGGCTGCACTGTCTGCTGAAAAATCAGATTTCGAAAAGAATCCAGAAAAATTTGTTAAGAAAAAGCAAAAAGAAATGGAACTAGCGGTAGCAGAATTGGATTTTGAAACAGCAGCAGTCTTGCGCGATGAAATAAACTATTTGCAAGTACAAATTGAAAAGTCGAAATAATTATAAACAGGACCATAAACATTGTTTGCTATAATAAAAAGGTAATCACTTTATCATTCTAATAATCTTATATTATGCTTAAGAAACTAAAGACTCAATTCAAAAATATTGATAACCAAGAAGAGGTGTTGGAATACGCAGAAAAACATTTGGGAACACTACAAGACTTGGTAAAAAATCAAGACAACATGCGTTGGAATTTGCGATTTTCAAAAGAGGGTGGACCAAACAAAGGTGATATTTTTCATGCAGACGGACAGCTGAAAACTGCTAAAAAGAACTTTGGTGCCAGCGCACACGCCGAAACAATGTATGGAGCAATTGATGAACTGCGGGCTGAAATGCAAAAAAAGATTACTCATCACAAAGATAAACGTATTACTAAATTTAAGAAAGGAGCCGCAATGGCAAAAAAACTATTACGAATGCAATAGAATTCTAATAGATTATTATAAATAATAGATCATATGACAGAAGAACAATCACAATATACCAAAACTGATTCGGGACTACAGTACCGTGTAATCAACAAGGGTACAGGGACAGAAAACCCAACAGAAGTATCGCAGGTAACAGTCCATTATCACGGAACATTGGCAGATGGAACAGTATTTGATTCATCACGAGCACGGGGTGAAACAATTTCGTTTGGACTAAACCAGGTTATTTCTGGTTGGACAGAAGGTCTGCAATTAATGTCAGTAGGGGATGTGTTTGAATTTAACATTCCAGCACACTTGGCATACGGAGACATGTCACCGTCACCATTGATTCCTGCGGGGTCAGATTTGATATTTGAAGTCGAACTATTTGATATTCAATAAAATTAATCAAAACAAAAACCACAATGTATGTGGTTTTTGTTTTGATTATGATTTCAATGTCACAGTTCAACAAAAAAGTGATTTGGGAAAGAAATTTTTTGATTGTTTAGATTTACAGAATGTAAACCTAAGGTTGAACTGCGACAGTGATGTCACAATCTAGTACTACTATAGCAATTATTATATGAATTGTCAATTTATAGTATGTCTTGCTCTAGAAAGTCTCGCTCTTTTTTCCCCTCTGGAACAACGCGTAGTATAACAAATTTATCGTGTTCTGCATCATAGTGTGCGGCAGTAACTACAAACCGTTTTTTGTTGAAAAACCATGGTTTTTCAAAGGCACAGTAGGTCAAATATTGTGCATAATAATTGCTGTCTAGGTCAATCTGCATGTCAGATTTGTTATATTTACCACAATATGTTGCTTGTTCGTGGTTTTGTATCTCGGGTGTTATTTCTTGTGATATATATTTTTCAATAGTGTCGTGAAATAAACCGGCCCCGATTACAGCCATGTTTTTTTCATGAACATAGTATTTTTCCCATTCAGTAATTGTTACTGGTTTTTGGGCGATAATTGGGCCGCTGTCCATTGCACGTTCTAGCTGCATTAGTGTAACACCTGTTTCTTTTTGGTCATCTAAAATAGCCGATACAATAGGAGATGGACCACGGTACTGTGGCAACAG
This sequence comes from Minisyncoccota bacterium, assembly GCA_020629435.1. GTDB lineage: Bacteria > Patescibacteriota > Minisyncoccia > Phycocordibacterales > JAHDDI01. Next base: position 30,444 of record JAHDDI010000009.1, on the reverse strand, counting down.
TGATGGGTGAATATTAACGACACCATGTTTGGGCAAATCCAAGTGGTTTTGTTTTAGTAATGAACCAAATGCAAAGACACAGAATAAATCGTATCCTGAAATATCTGATTCAATAGAATCCAGTGTATGTGTCTGCAACAGTGGAATGTTATTTTCAAGAGCAAAATTTTTAACGGGTGGGGCAGTGACTATTTGTTTGCGCCCGACTTTTTCGTCTGGATTGCACACAATTAAATCGGGGATCATATCGTAGTTGTCTTTGAGACTCTGCAAAAAATCAACAGCAATCTGCGGTGTCCCCATAAACACCCATTTAATTTTTTTGTTATTGTCCATGTTTTATTTGTGATTCAATGTAATTTTGGCGCTGCCTGTCTAGTTGGATTTTGTCTTTACCTTTCATGACTTCTAAATTATGCACCTTGTCAGTAAAGAGTATTCCATCCAGGTGGTCGATTTCGTGCTGAAATATGTGGGCCAACAGTCCACCTGCGCCACGCAGATGCACAGACCCCTGTTCGTCTGTGTACTGTAACGATACATTGGTGTGTCGTTTGACCTGACCATAGTGATATCGAACCGATAAACAACCCTCGTCCATTAATTCTGTTTTGGAAGAACGTTTGACTATTTCTGGATTAATACAGACCATATCAGCTGGCAGGGGGTCAGATGGTTTTTCTTGGAATGCACGCCCAGAAACCACAAAAATACGCCGAGAATAGCCAATCTGTGGTGCGGCGATGGCTACACCATCGTATTCTAGGGCCAGGATGTCTTTCATTTTTTGTATTTCAGCTGTAATGGTTTTGCCACCAATCAGTTCTGGTGCAACAGCCAGTGCTTTCTTGCGCAGGACTGCGTCACCGTCCTGAACTACGGGGTCATCAATAGAGAGGTCTCTGTTTTTCATGTGTCTATTATAACAAATGTATTTACATAAAATGAAAAAAACAAATGCAGGCTTGATCTCGATTAGATTTCATAGTAATTTTTGTAATTTTCACTAGAAACAGCTAGCTATTGTGTGTATTCTGTGGAATATATTATCTATGTGCCATATTACCTAGCACACATTATTGTGTATAATATGGTTATGAAAATTGATCAAAAAAAAATTAAAAACTTTTGGGATGAAAGAGCAGGTATTTATGATGAGGCATCCCTCACTGATAATGAAGGTGAACTAGATATATTGAGTGACATATGTGAGGAGCTGTGGTTGTCTGGTGATAAATTAAACGTGACAACTTATGGAGGAGCAACAGGGCTACGAGACCCAATTTTTTTAATTGAGACTCTTACAAATATGAAAGTAGAGGTGGAAAGTATTTTTTTTAATGACATTTCGTCGGAGATGGTGGTTCTTGCAGAAAGAAATATAAAGAATAAATTTCCACTCTCTGACTGTTCGACATTCACGGGAGATATCGAAGAGGCGATTGATACGAATCCAAATGAACCAGGATGTTTAATGCTTGGTGTATACAACATCGACAGTCTCGCACCACAGGATAGCTCAGAGTACTCTGCATTAGATATGTACATGCAAAGTAATAAACTAGGGAGTGCTTTTAAGATACACGCGCTTGATTTTAGTGACGAGGATTCTCTTTCAGAAGATAAAGTGCTCTGGTCGTGCAGTATTGAAGAGTACCAAAAAAACAAAGATGAAAATAAAAAAACATTTTTGGATATTTGCAATAAACAGAAAAACGGAGTGATGGTTCTAAGTGAAGATGATAATGGGGACACTATTTTTTCCTCATGCTGGTATCGAAAAGATTTTTTGTTTAATCTGGCGAAGTCTTTTTTCTCAGAGGAAAAATATTTCATAAAGCAGTATGAAAAAGGCCGTTCGTTGGTGGTGAGTATTTGTCCGAACAAAGGAATTTCTAATGTAACAACAATAATCAATAACACGTTCGGTAACCTAAGTGTGGATAAACAAAAAAGAGTTCTGCAAAAACTAACAAGAGGATAGTTTGACAATAAAATTATTCAGTTTATAGTTAATTTTAAGAGATATTTATGCTCTTTACAACGCAAACACAAAGGACAAGAACATGCATAGTAAGACAGTACTCTCGGGTATCCGAGCAACAGGTAGACTTCACTTCGGTAGTTTCCTTGGGGCTGTTCAGAATTTTGTGAAGTTTCAAGACGATGCAGACACACGTTGTATGTATTTTGTTGCTGACTTCCACACACTGACCACCCTCGACGATCCCGAAGCAATGAAACTAAACTTGACCGAAATGGTAAAAGATTACCTTGCTGCGGGTTTAGACCCGGACAAGTCGATCTTGTATGCTCAGTCGAGTATTCCGGAGATTGCGCAGCTCTCGATGTATTTGGGGATGCTGCAGTCGTTCGGTGCGCTTAAGAATATTCCCACCTACAAGGACTTGGTCAAAAAGAACCCAAACAGGGTAACCCATGGTTTGTTTAGCTATCCAGTTTTGATGGCGGCAGATATTTTGGGTCCACAGGCAAACATCGTACCTGTGGGCAGTGACCAAATTCCAAACGTTGAGCTAGCCCAAAAGCTAGCGCGAAAATTCAACAAGCGTTTCGGTGAGACTTTCGTTATCCCTGAAATGTTGGAAGAAATGGTAAAGGTTCCCGGCCTTGATGGAAATAAAATGGGGAAGTCAGACGCCGATAACGCTATTTCGTTGACAATGGAAAGGGAAGAGGTTCATGATCGGTATAGAAGATTCGGTGTAACCGATGCAAATCGTGTTTCGGTCAGCGATCCAGGTAACCCATACGAAGACTGCTTGTCAGTCTATCCTGTCCACGAACTTGTTTCACCAGGTGAAGTACAATCTCGAACAATTGCAAAAAAGTGCATGGCCGCTGAAATTGGTTGTGCACAGTGCAAGGGTTTACTTGCTGACCGCATCAGTGATCAGCTTGAATTGTTTCAAGAACGCAGAGCCTCGTTCGAAGATAAAGACGAAATGGTTCGGGAAATCCTTCATGAGGGAGGAAAAAAGGCCCGTCAAATCATTATGCCCACTATCGGGTTGGTTTCTGATAAAATGGGAATCGTAACTTACTGAAAAGGAAAAGAAAATGCCACAGCTAAATTTATCCATCTTGGGGACGAGACTCAAGGGTGTCGACCTCGAAATAATGCGTCTAGCGCGAAAGAGAATGGAGCTTGCACTTCTGGTGGGAGCATCCAAGCAGACAACGGGTGACCCTATCTTCAGGAGCGAGATTGAAGACGATAGGATCGCAGAGATAAGGGTCTTTGCCGAAAGCATCGACCTGAGTCCGAATTTCGCTGAAAGCATGCTCTACGCCTTGATTGGTGAATCATGCAAACAGCAGATGATCCAGCTCCAATCAGGAGATTCGGTTGTTCAACCACAAGACGCAGAAGAGCGTTTGAAATGGTGCAAAAAGAATCTTTTGGAACTTGCTAAAGTGGTAAGTGCAACAGATCATCAGCTGCGCTTTGCTGAATATCCCGCAACAGCCGACTATGCTGTGTATGAAGGTGAGGTTATTCAGGAAGTGGTCTCAAGGGTAGAGGTTGCCGGTGTAGCAGTCGACTTAGGGTGTGGCAAGGGAAATATTTTCCCATGGCTGTCTCCTAAGTTCGATGTTGTGCGCGGGTACGACATTAGTCCCGACATGATTGCTGCAGCACAAGGTCAGTTTCCAAAAGGAAAATTCGAGGTAGCAGATTTGGACGAGGGTATTCCCTTGGAAGATGAAAGCGCCTCGATGATTGTGATGGGTCTTGGTTCTGCAAGTAATCTGTCTTCAGCAGAGAACTTGTTCCGAGAAGTGCAGAGAGTTCTGCGTCCAGGTGGGCGTTTCGTTCTCTCTTTTCACAATTCTGAGGCATTGATGTATGAGTCATCATATGTTCCGGTGCACAATGGTTGGGCAGCATTCATCGACGTTGATGAAGAGTGTCTTAACGTGAAGGTGGCAGGCAAAACCTACCGCATACACGCAACACCATATTCTTTGCAGCAAATAGATGACATGGTTCCAAAAGGTCTTGTCATCGAAGGAAAGAATTCCTATCCCGTTGTGTCTTCTTTGGTTCCAAGGGTTATCTTAAAAAATACCACTGTAACCAAAAAGATTTCGGAAATTGATAGAACTCTTTCTGACACTAACCAAGGAGCATATCTGCTCGTAACAGGCAAGAAGGAGTAAGTCCAATGCCATGGAGAGATTTAACCGTCTCCTGTGAAGTAGGAGGCAATAAAAACTTTGTTGGGCATCACTTGTGCCCACAAAAACTCGACGACAAGTCCAAAGATGAACTCATTGAGGAGCTGTATCCTATCGCTCGTAGTGCGTTCAATCAGAAGGATAATCCTGAGTTTCATCAAGATGTATACGATCACGTTATGATGAATTCTGATGTGGTGGTCTTGAGTGACCTCTCGGGGAATCCAAGGGCGTTTCGTATGTGGGACAGAATACCTATGGGCGATAGTTCTGTTATCTACCTGGCGGGAATGTGCGTTGACAAGCATTCGCAGGGCAAAGGAGTGGGAACTTCAATGCTCAGGTATGTTGTCGATCATTCCAGTGAGCACGCTTCAGAATGGTCTCACATGGTTCTTCGTACTCAGAACCCAGTAATGCAGAAATGCTTTGCAAAAGTGACGGGGACCAAAGACTTGTTCCTTTTCGGTGACAAAGAGATACCGCAGGATGTCCAAAATGCTGCTACATGTATTGCAAATGTCATAGACGATACACATCTCGATCCCACCACTCTTGTTTCAAGAGGGGTATACGGTTCATCGATGTATGGACGCGACTACGACATCGTCAAGAAAAGCATTGGCACAAACTTTGCCAGTCTTGATCAAGATAATGGCGATGCTGCGTATTGTGTTTGGCGCAGATAACTAGGGGCCCTCGGATTCATTCGAGGGCCTTTTTCACATATTTTTTTCATGTATAATCTGTTCTATGAAAAAAGTACTTGTTGTAGCGTCAACACATGGACACGAACGTATTGGCCTGAAGGTGATAGAGGAGCTTGTTAAGCTAAAAATAGATAAGACCTCTTTACGTTTAGAGATAGGTAACCCTATGGCCTCTGAAAAGAATATTCCATATCTAGAGAGTGATCTCAATAGAATATTTCCAGGTAAGAAAGACGGTAATTATGAGGAACGAAGAGCGGACCAACTGCAGTCTATTATAGAAGATTTTGATATTGTTATAGACGTGCATTCTACAAAAACAACTGACTTGGGAGATGATTCCATGTTGATAGTGACAAAAATTAATTCTGAGACTCAAGAGATTATAGACACTATTAAGCCCCCAAAAGTATTATTAATGAAATACAAATCTGATAATGCATTGATATCAGCAGCAAAGGCTGGGATCGCATTTGAATACGGAATGGATGATAGTCACGATGTTTTACAGGCAACGTTATTTGATATTGTTGAAATACTAATTTTCAGTGGGATCATAAAAAATAATCCTTATAGTAATCCTAGGATTTATAAAAAAACAAAAATCTACGATGTCTATGCAGCTTTTGAAAAGGATTTTGTGGGAGGCTACACACTAGATGCTGCTATGGAGAATTTTAGTTTATGTAAGAAAGGTCAAATAGTATGTACCAGTGAATCTGGTGAGAATGTCTACTCTCGAGAAGACTTTTATCCAATACTGTTCGGAAATAATAGGTATACTAATATACTTGGATTTAAATCTAAGCTGATTGTCTAGTATTGTTTTTATAATCATCAAATTTGATAAAACAAACCCCGCATTCAAGTCTGATGCGGGGCGGTGCGAGACTATAAAGAGTGAGACCGAACATAATCTTTCGCTTTTTGTGCTGGGTCATCACCATCTTTGAACCAAATTTTATGATGTTCGAATCTCCATTGGGCAACATTAACATTTGGCTGGTGTGGAAACTTAATCTGACTGTACCAGAACAAGCAGTATCTCATTTCAGCAAAATAGTCATGAAGTTGATGGTGTGAGTCATGAGTAGAATCATGATCTAAAAACAAGTGCCCGGGCATAATTAGTGCGTCTCTGTGTATACCGTCAACACAGGGGTAATTATTCTCAATTTCGCAGTCGTCATAGATTGATGACTTGTGCGCTGCAACCATTTATACTCTCCTAAAGATTTTTTATTACAATACTAATTATTTTTTGTGTTGTCAATTTCTGTGTCGTCTTTTGGACCACGCAAATGTTGTCCAATTTTCCACCAAAACAATTTCTTTTGTCCTTCGTGGTTTTTCCTGGATTGTTTGGCTTCACCAAACATTTGCCATAAATCTGTCATGGGAATTTTTTTGCAGAATCCTAGATAATAAGAAAACGAACCCTGACCAAAGCGCGCTTGTTCTCCGAAATATTTTCGTACTTCGTCTACAAACAACTGTAATTCGCTGTGATGTGTTTTGTCTGTTTGTTTGTATCGGTCTAGAGACAGGGTAGAGAGTGTACCGTCACTAGTTGCAGACACTTTTTTGGGTTCTTTGTTTTGAACTGGTTTCTTTTTTGGAAAGAAATCCTTGAGAATTTTATTGTCGGTTTTGTGTGCCAACGCAGGATCCTTTAGGTATTTTCGAATATCGTCCATTGAGAAACTACAAACCACCACACCATTCGCAAATTCACCTGTTTTCGAAAATTTCGGTTTTGAAATATCTAGACTGCCGTCACGAATTTGTTGTTTGTATGCTGATGCTGGTTCTGATTTAAGAATAATGGCAGGTGACTTTTTGTTGCCATCAATAATTTCTATCACGTCACCTGGATGAAATTCAGACGAAGAATAGTATTTTTTGTAACGCAGCTCCTTAAGAGTCTCTCTGACTGAACGTTTTGTAACTAGTGTGATTATTTTCATATTTTTACTCTTGCTCGTGATACAATTATTATACATTAGAAATAAACAGAAAATCATGGAAAATTTAAAACAAAATCACATAGTTATTGTGGCGCTGGTTGCACTGGTTGCACTGGTTGCATTGGTATTGATTATGAAATCTCAATCGACAGTCGATGTTCAATTGAGCGACGACAGTCAAGAAAACACAATTACTGTTTCGGGACAATCAGAACGTTTGGTAGCGCCAGATACAGCCAGTGTGACTTTTTCCATGACTAGAAAAAACAACAGTTTATCTGTCGCGACAGATTCTGTGAATTCTCGTATTTCTGAAATGATAAAACAGTTGTCTGGATTTGGTATTGAAGAAAAGGACATCAAAACAACAAATTATTCGGTCAATCCACAGTACGTATATAACCGAAACGACGGACAAAGAACTTTTGATGGCTACCGGATTAACCAATCATTGCAGCTGACAATCAGGGACTTGGACCAGGTGGGACCCATCATGACGCAGATTGCTTCGTTTGAAGTAGACAATGTATCAGGATTACGGTTTTTTGTAGACGAGGATGAAGAAATCCGAGAAGAATTACGAACAGAAGCAATCGATGATGCCAAGCAAGAAGCAAAAAAATTAGCACGTGATTTAGGGGTAGAATTAGATGTTATTGTGGGCTTTAACGAAAACAACGGCAATAATTATTACGGACCCGTGTACGCGCGGTCATTTGCAGAAGATGCCGAATATGGTGTTGCCGAGGCATCAATTCCAACAGGGGAAGACAAATTACAATCCCAAGTATCTATTACTTATAAGATCACAAAATAATTATGAATAAAGAAAGAATTTTTAGAAAAATAAAACAGACAAAACAATACACACCAATTCTAATTATTGGATTATTAGTAGTTGGATTGTACGCATTTACAAAAGACACAAATAAAAACTATTCATATTCAGGTAACTCGACGATTGCAACACAATCACTGGGTTATGACGAATCTATGGACATGGGGATGTTCAAAAGCGCCCGCATTGAAAGTGACATGGCAGAGAGTTATCTGCCAGCACCATCGGTAAACGAAGCGCCTTATGACGAACAGTCCGAAAGACAGCTGATCAAAAATGGGTCTTTGAATTTGGTAGTAAAAGATATTGCTGCGGCACGGACACAGATAGAAAATATTGTACTTTCCAACAAGGGGTTTGTTGCGTCAAATAGTTTTGGGCAATCATACAACAGAAATGAATATGCAATTGAACCGGGAGGGCGTTATGGCTCTATGGTTTTACGGATTCCAACAAACAATTATGAGGCAAGTATGACCCAATTAAGAGAAATCGCATTGGTTGTCACGTCCGACAATACAAATTCGTCTGATGTAACTGAACAGTATGCAGACTTGCAGTTACGTCTTGAAAACAAACTAGCTGAGGAAGCACAATACAGACAAATCTTAAAAAAGGCAGCCAAGATAAGCGATATATTAGAAGTAACCCGATATGTTGAACAGGCACGATCAGACGCAGAACGACTGGAAGGGCAGCTAAACGTTCTCTCAAACCAAATCGAACTTTCGACAATAAACGTATATTTAGAATCAGAACAACAATATGAAATTGCAGGTGTGTCTTGGTCGCCATGGGATAATATTCGACAGTCGTACCAAAATTTACTAGTCGGACTAACAGGCCTTGTAGATAAACTTGTAGCGATGGCTGTGATGTTACCACTCTTGATTGTGTATGCACTACTCGCTTGGTTTGTATATACGGTTCTGAGAAAAGTATATAAGCGAGTTAGGGGGTAGCTTGCGAAATATAGTCCGGACAGGTAGTATCAAAATATAATAAATAATATATGGAACACGATCAAGAATTTCTAGAATATATAGTTAAGCAACTGGTGCAAAACCCAGACGATGTTGTCGTTGAACGCAAAGTAGACGAAATGGGAGTTTTGCTAACGCTGACAGTCAATCCAGATGATATGGGGCAGATTATCGGGAAAATGGGGAACACGGCAAAATCAATCAGAACATTGTTGCGGGTAGTTGGAATGAAACACAATGCACGGGTAAACCTAAAAGTTAATGAGCCAGAAGGAGAATAATCAGTTAGAAAATACAAACGCACAAACAATTCTGGGATTGTCACTGATGCCGTCTGTGTTTGCGGCAGGATGTTGTGCGACCACACCCTTATTTTTTCTTTTTGGATTTACTAGCATTCAGTATTTTTTTGTTGATTATTGGTGGCAGTTATTAGTAGTAGGGTTTGTTATTTTAGCTGTCTCGGTAGTATTGTTTTTTTACCATCAAGGGATTACTTCGCATGCAGATATAATAAGAAATAAAACAGTAATTGTCCTAACAGTGATTCAGACAATTGTGTTTACAACAATTCTTTATTATTTTTTTGTCACGGTTGCTGTGCCTGTAATATGGAGCACGGTTTTAGAACAAACCTCTAATTGCTGCGGCATATAATATGAAATTTCACGTCATCACATTATTTCCAAAAATGCTTGATTCATACACTAATGAATCAATTTTAGGGCGGGCACAAAAAAACAAGATTATCTCGATAAAGTGCTACAACCCCATGGATTACACAGAAGACTCAAAATACGGAAAATTACCACGACGAGTCGACGACAAACCATACGCAGGTGGACCTGGAATGGTGGTTCGCGCAGAACCAGTCATGGCTGCAATTAAAGCAGCAATAGGGAGAAAACGAAATTATGGGGTAGTACACTTTGCTCCCAGAGCAGAAAAATTTACTACAGAAATTGCAAAACAAATTGCACAAGAGTCGTTACTTAAAAAATCTGCAATCACTGATTTGGTTATAGTTTGTGGACGGTACGAGGGAATTGATAGTCGTATTAACGAAATGTATCCAGGACGAACATTGTCTATTGGGGATTATGTACTGACCGGTGGAGAGCTACCAGCAATGGTTGTAATAGACAGTGTAACCAGACAATTACCTGGTGTCTTGGGGGATACAGACTCTCGTGAAGAACAGCGAATAGCCGCGGGGAAATACTATACTCGACCAGAGGTTATTAAACACAAAGGCAAAACATATAGTGTACCCAGAGTATTGCTGCAAGGTGATCACAAAAAAATTGAACAGTGGCGCAGGGACAATTCCTAGGAATTTCAACAGTTTTTGTTTACAATTTTACTAATCCTGTTACGATTATAATATGTCATCAAAAAAAAATGGTAGTTTTATAAAAATTATTTTTACTATTACGGCGTGGATACTAGTTTTGTCTGCATTTGGTGTAACCGCCAAAGATATCATTGCACTCGATTGGTTTAATGATGTTGCACTACTAATTACTAATTTCTTTGTATTCTAAATATGAAACTTCTAATATCACCTGAAAAACGCGCACAACTAATTGATAAGTATCATCCTGGGAATAAACAAGGTCTTTTAAAAATGGCCGTAGTGATTGTGATTGGAATCATTATTATATCGGTTCTAGGTTTTGATATTCGCGCAGCAGTCGAAAATCCACAAACAGAGGCGAATTTCTCTTTTTTAGGACAATTTATTGCTGATATATGGAATAATTACTTGGCAGAGTATTGGGCTGTTATATGGAATATTATAGGTCCTATGATCGAATTTGCATGGAGAACACTAGAGAATTTTGACTGGAGCAACGCAAGCGTTAGTTCAGAGCAATTTATCCAAAACAATAGTCCTCAGGTGGAACAATAAAACTTGACTTTTTAATTAATAAAACGTATTGTTTTATTAAGAGTGCAGGGAAGTAACAGAGCCAAAGCGAGGAATTGAAATGCTAAAGATTTTATTTTCAGTAATGACACTGCTGTGGAACGGCGTAGAAAATGCCCAAGAAAAATTTACAGCAGAAAAAGACAGAATCGAATCGATGCAAGTCATCGATACAAGCACATTTGGTCGACTAGACGCCATCTGCGACGCGTATACGTGTCATAGTCCAGAGTCCATTTCAGGTCTCAATGGTCTCAAGCCAACACGGATCATCTTTGTCGAGGAGGATGACTGCAACAGGTACAGGTATGTTGGATTAGGATTACCACATGCAATCGTTACACGCAGAGGCAATACTATTCAAATGTCGCTTGCTGAGGCGATGGTCTTCGTTGAAGATATTGGATGCAGACTATAACTGTTAAGATAGATAGTTCTGGCGCAATTTGGCGCCAGAAGGGCTAGTTGAAGAATTAGCCTATTTGTATGTGTTATTATGTCGCAAGATGTATATCGTGCGACATAAACAAATAAGCAAATAGGGTGACCTATCTGCCCCCTACGTTTGTCTTCGTCTCGATTCTGAGTCGAACATTCTCAGTGTTTCAAGCCCCGCTGCATTTTCGAATAATGCACTATCGACTGGAAGCCATTTCTTGTGCCAAGCTTTAACACAAGCAATTGCATTGGCTGCTTCGGCCTCGTTTGTGATAACTTTCCAGTCAACACCACCCTGGTGATCGTGTATCAAGTTAGACAAAAAGATGCACTCACCTGTTATCTGGTCTTTAAACCAAGCCCCGATTCTTGTTCTAGTGACAAAGGTCACAAGCCCAACATAATCATGTGTTTCGGAGTACTCGTCATTAATCGTTATGTAAACGTCGTGCGCGTTTCTCTCTGATTCAAGACATTTATCAATCAGAGTATCAATCGAATAGCTCTCATTTTGGTTTTTTTTGGACATACCAATCTCCTTTAGTTAAATTATAGCGTATATGTACATAATAAGAAAAGACAAAACATTGGTAGATCACGATAACTTGTTTTTTACTGATGTGATCACTCGTGCCAAAAGTAGTATGTTACAATTGCAAAATGAAAAACTCGCTAGAAATTACTAATTTAAACAAAATATACGACGGTGGTCACACTGCCCTGTCTGACGTCAATTTACAGGTTCGTTCAGGAGAAATATTTTGCCTTTTAGGTGCAAATGGTGCTGGGAAAACAACGCTGATTAATTCTGTATGCGGTATTGTTCAGCCAACATCAGGGACTATATCGGTATGTGGTCATGATGCGTGGTCTGATTATCGCTCTGCACGGTCAAAACTGTCGTTGGTGCCTCAAGAAATCATGCTTGACCCGTTTATTACAGTACTAGAGACAATCAGACTAGCGCGTGGCTATTTTGGCAAAAAGACTGATCATGATTTAGAAGAAAAGGTGCTAAAGAGTGTTGGTTTATGGGAGAAAAAAGATTCGAAAACCGCACAATTGTCTGGAGGTATGAAACGACGTGTTCTCATTGCCAAGGCGCTTATGAATGAACCAGAATTGCTTTTTTTGGATGAGCCAACTGCAGGTGTTGATGTTGAATTGCGTCGTAGTATGTGGGATATGGTTAAACAATTAAAATCTGATGGAACAACTGTATTTTTGACTACACACTATCTTGAAGAGGCAGAGCGATACGCTGACCGTATTGGGTATATCGCAAACGGTGTATTGCATTTTGTGAAGAAAAAGGAGGAGTTGATGGCTGAATACCCAGGAAAATCATTAGAAGACATTTACGTGGAACTGACTAAAAAATACTAATTATAAATACTATGAATTATATTGGATTATTAACCATTTATAAACGAGAAATGAATCGTACGTTGCGTATTATGTCACAGACTATACTTGCGCCGGTTATCTCCACCTCACTCTACTTTGTGGTATTCGGGGCCGCATTAGGCACCACCATTTCTCACATTGAAGGTGTTTCATATGGGGCGTATATTGTCCCAGGTCTGATCATGTTGGCGCTGACAACTAATGCACTGTCAGCAGCATCATCTGGAATATTCTTCCCGAAATGGGCAGGAACTATTTATGAAATGCTCTCTGCTCCGTTGTCATATTTGGAAATTTGTCTTGGATTTGTTTTGGCTGCAGCGACACGAGCAGTAATTATTGCGATTATTATAATGTTCGTGTCCTTGGCTTTTGTAAATATTACAATCGCACATCCGCTATTTAGTATTGGATTTGCATTGCTAGTTACACTGTCATTTGCATTGTTTGGATTTGTTTTGGGGCTTTGGTCAAAATCATTTGACCAGTTAGCTCTGATTCCTAATTTTATTATTACACCAATGTCGTTCTTGGGTGGAATTTTCTATAGTATCGACATACTGCCTCCATTTTGGCAAACGGTGTCTTTATTTAATCCATTTGTGTACATGATTAACGGACTGCGTTACGGGTTTTATGGAATATCCGATGTTTCCCCCCTACTTTGCCTGACAGTGGTAGCTGCATTTGCGACAATAAACACATTAATCATTTTGTGGATATTCAAAACTGGCTATCGGTTACGACCATAAGACATCGTATAAAATATGTAGCAAAAAACCATTACTCTACAGTAATGGTTTTTTTGTAACTTCTTACTTAAATGCCTTAATACACAAAGCTCCGATCAAGAAAATAACACCCACAGCAAGATTTGTGTACATAGACAAATCTAGATAAAACATAATCAATTGAGCAGATCCATAAAATGCCAATATTGCTCCGAAAAATGACAGCCCACCCATGATCGCCTTTTTTTCAGTATCTTTTTTTACCTCCTCTACTTTTGCCGAGAAATTAGTTGTCACGGCTTTAATACCTGCTGCTACTGCCCCACTCTTAATAAGAAAATCATTAAGATTTTTAAAAAAGTTTTCTTTATCACTGCTGTCTGTTTTTTTATTTGTCATTCTTATATTTTATCATCAATAATCGATACTGTGTAATTAACCCTTGCAGAGAAGAAAAAAAACGCTATAATACCGCTAACTTAATTAATAAATAAACAGTATGGCACATAGAAAAGCCGGTGGTTCGGCAAAAAACCTACGAGACTCTAATCCACAATATTTAGGGATAAAATTGACTGACGGGCAAGCTGCACGAACAGGACAATCAATCGTACGACAACGAGGAACAAAAATTATGGCTGGAGAAAATGTCGGTGTTGCAAAAGACCACACATTATTTGCTCTAGCAGATGGTAAAGTTAAATTCACAAGCAAAAGAAAGTTGAATTTTGATAACACTACTACACGAAGAAAAGTTGCAAACGTAGTCACAGCATAAACAAAAAAACACTCGGACTGAGTGTTTTTTTGTTTATCGCTGAATATCTGCAATGATTACCCCTTTGTTGTTTCCGATTTTCAATGGAATTTCGTACTGACCGATTTCTTTTATACTTCCCTTTAGTATCAAGTGTTCAGGCTTTAACCCTGGCAATTGCGAAGTGATGTCAGTTGCTTTTACTGCAGCAAACAGGTGTCCCTGAGGGTTTGTGTTTCCAGAAATAGTAACCGTTTTTTTATTTAATTTTTTAAACAAATCATTATCAGCCTGGTCTTTATTTTCTTTCTTTTCTATTGCGGATGCAATTTTTTGCGCAGACCCAGAAATGTCGTTTGCACTAGCTACCTTTGCCATACCTTTTGGGATTAAGAAACTGTTTGCGTATCCGTCTGCAACGTCAATGATTGTCCCCTTTTGTCCCATTTTTTTGACATCTTTAAGTAAAATTATTTTCATATGCTTTTTAGTTATTAATTTCTATAGTACTAGTAGCTGTCCGATACTGGAGCTCTTCTGGCACTGAATCGAATAATTGTTTAAAGTCACTTCTTTGAAGAACCTTAATCGTGTCTATAATTTGTTGGTCCTGAGAAAGGTCAGAATTATAGGAGCCTTCGTCAGAGTCGTCACGTTCGATAGGTGCCAAAAATATGTCTGGCACAATACCGTCTTCGCTAATGTGGTCTCCTGATGGCGTTAGCCACTTTGCAATTGTTATTTTTATTGAGGTTTCTTTTGTTAAGTTAAATAATTCCTGAACAGACCCTTTTCCAAATGTTGTATCACCTAATAGTAGTGCGATATTGTGATCACGAAGTGCGCCAGCAACAATTTCAGATGCAGATGCTGATCCGCCATTTACTAAAATTGCCATTTTCAAGTTATCGCTAAATACATCGTACCCTGCTGAAACATGTTCTTTGTTTGGTTTACCGGATCCATATTCTTCGGTAACAATTGTTTTATCTGCAGGTAAAAACCATGATGACATACTAATTGCAGCCTCTAGATATCCTCCGGGATTACCACGTAGGTCAAGGATAAGTTTGTCTTTTCCTGATTCAGCCATCTCCTTGATTGCGTTCTGGAATAGTTTTGGGGATTCAGCAGTAAAAGAATATAGTTTTATAACAAATACGTCA
Source organism: Minisyncoccota bacterium (assembly GCA_020629435.1). Taxonomy (GTDB): domain Bacteria; phylum Patescibacteriota; class Minisyncoccia; order Phycocordibacterales; genus JAHDDI01. The sequence continues at coordinate 15,314 of JAHDDI010000009.1, read as the reverse complement.
TCGATGACTGCAGTCTCGAGTGTTGGTATTTTTATAACATCACGAACAACAGTTATCGTAAGTTCATCAATCTCACCTGACCGAAGAATAGTAAGCTCAACAGGTTCTCCTTTTGGTCCTCTAATTAATTTAACCGCCTGTTCTGTGGGCATACGCAGTGCGTCGACTCCGTCAATTTTTGAAATAACATCCTGAGGTAGCATACCTGCTCTGTCTGCGGGAGTGCCCGGTAATGGTGAAATGACCGTTAAATACCCATCTCTGTTTCCAATCTCCATTCCGACTCCACTAAATTCACCTGCTATGTCAGCTGCAAAATTTTCACTTTCCTCTGGTGGTAAAAATGAAGTGAATGGGTCCCCATATGAACGAGTCAAACCCTCAATCGCCCCCCAGACTCTATCCTGATCAGTGTCGTCGTCCTCTGTTGTTGAAGACGCTACTGATGCTCCCCCAACAAAATTGTCTTCCAGGAGCACCCATGCATCCCAGAATGGCTGGAAGTCAACATCCACAAGAACGTCTTCACTGCTAGGACTGCTGTAGATTGCTCCGAATTTTCCAGAGACAAGGTCACTGAATTGATGCTTCCCGATGGCCATTCCAACTGAAAAAGAGACAAATACGAGGAAGACGCTTATAAGCAAAAAAGCTGAAACTCCTAACATCCAAATATTAATTTTTCCAAACAAGCCCATGCTTTTTTCTCGGGTATATTTTCTAACAAGTTCAATATTTCTTTTCTCTGTATCCATGAACGCTATTATCTCAAATAAACACAGATAACAAAACTTTGACATCGTGTTAAAGTGTATTATAATTAGAACATGTACAGAAAATATGTCTATTCAGGCACAACTTGGTTCGATGTGGTCTCTGCCGATACAGAAGAACTGTTAGAGATTTCTGCAATATACGACCTTGAAAAAGACATTGTTCGTAAGATAGCAAATGACAATAACGACACAGGAGTGCTCGTATATAAAAACTGCATCTATATTTCACTATTTGTCCCCTGCATAGAAGATTTTGAACAAAAAAATGTCATTACGCATAAGCGAGTGTCATTTGTACTTGGAAGTGATTTTGTAATCACGGTACGTTTTGGTGATGTACGAGGATTTAAACAAGCAAAAAAAATCTTAAAAAAACAACCTGTTCAACCTGACACCTTTTCCCTGTTTTTTTTGCAAACAATTTTAGGTTCAATTTACCAGCACATCAAACAAGACATTATTTATGAAATTCCAATTCTAAGTAGGTTTGAACCTAGTGATCATGAAACTCATAAAATGCTACAACAGTATCAAGATGCAATGATAAATCACGAACAAGTATTTAGTGTATTTTCTGCCATAGCTTTAGAATTTTTTGCTAACTTACAAAGCAGCGATTCTCTGCAGCAAATTATGGATGAGTATGAAAAACTGCAAGTGATAATTAAAGAGCAAGGCTTGGTCCATGTGCATTGCGACAATGGTAAATCAAAAACCAAGCAATTCATAGAGAAAATCTTTGGACGTAGATAGCTCCGTCATGGTACAATTCTTTGTATGAAAGAATTACAACTATTTAATACTCTAGGGCGTGAAAAACAAGCTTTTAAGCCACTTAATAAGCAAAATGTAACTGTATATCATTGTGGCCCAACAGTGTACTGGACACAGCATATTGGAAATATGCGAGCAGCTTTTTTTGGTGATATTGTAAATAGGTCTCTACGTCAACTGGGCTACAAAGTAACCTTTGTTAGAAATTACACGGATGTGGGACATTTATCAGGAGACAACGAAGGAGATGCTGACTCTGGTATAGACAGAATGGAAAAAGCAGCAAAAAGAGAGATGAAAACGCCTGAAGAAATTGCTGCTTTTTACAAAAATCAATTCGACACCGATCTAGAGAAATTACAAGTAATTACCCCCGACCATAGGCCAGCTGCCACAGATTATATTGACGCAATGATACATTTGACGACTGACTTACTACAAAAGGGCTTCGCTTATCAAACGGATTTGGCAATATATTTTGACACGAGTAAAAAAGATGATTACTACAAGTTATCAGGGCAAAACAAAGACATGTTGCAATCAGGTCATGGCCACGGTAATGTCTCGGATGAAAAGAAAAAGAACAGTTCCGATTTTGCACTTTGGTTTTTTAAATCTGGTTCGCACGAACACGCTCTTCAGACCTGGAGCAACCCGTTCTCATCTGTAGATGGTTTCCCGGGTTGGCACATCGAATGTTCTGCAATGATCAAAGATATTTTGGGAGATTCAATCGACATTCACCTTGGTGGAATTGAACACATCACTATTCATCATACCAACGAAATTGCACAGTCCGAATCAGCCAACAACAAATCTCTTGCAAATTATTGGCTACACAATGAGCACCTCGATGTAAACGGAGGAAAGATGTCTAAGTCAGATGGAACATCATTTTCTATTTCAGATGTTGAAGACGCTGGTTTCGATGCGATTGATTTGCGGTATTTCTTTTTGCAGGCCCACTATCGTAGTAAGCAGAATTTTACTTGGGACGCCCTACAGGCATCTGCAACTGCACTTGAGCGTTTAAAAAGTAAAATTAAGTTACTACCTCAGGGCGGGACAATTAATGAGGTACAGGTAAATAATTTTTTAGACTGTATTAAAGATGATTTTAATACAGCAGGTGCGTTGGCAGTTATAAGTGACGTCTTGAAATCAGATATCTCTGATGCAGATAAGCGCGCAACGATAATGGAATTTAATAAAGTGCTGGGTCTTAATTTGCATGAATCAAAAGATGTTAATGTCAGCGAAGTACCAGAAGATATTAAAGACTTACTTCAACAAAGAAAAGAGGCACGTGAGGTAAAAAACTGGCAGCTAACAGATGATTTGCGCGATCAAATAGCAAGTTTAGGTTATATAGTTCTTGACACAGCAGATGGTCAAAAAATAGAGAAACTCGACAATTAGATGTGGGCATACTACTGTAAGGTTACGAATATAGTTGATATAATAAATCTATGAAACAAGCGTTTACTCTTATTGAACTTTTGGTGGTTATTGCGATCATTGGATTGTTGTCACTTTTTATTGTAATAAATTTACAAGACGCACGAGTGAAAGCAAAAGCGACTGATATTATTAAAGATGTGAAAGCAATCGAGAGTGCAATCCAGTTAGCATTCTCTAATGATGTACGCTATCCAACCCATAATGAATTATGTGACGAAATCGAAGCAATAACCGGTCAATCTTATAGCTGTTCCATTGGACCTGACATTCTTGATCTTCAAGAAAACGGATTAATTGATATTAATGTAACCCCCTTTCCTGAACTTGATCAAAGCTTTAATGTTCGGTATCGATACCATGCAAATCCTGACGTAAGTGGTGGTGCACTGCAGACTTACGACTATGGTGATTGTTCAACTGGGTCACACCGTGGCGTGTCTATTTTGGCGCAAGACATGATGAACCGACCATTAGGTCCAGAAATATTTGACTACTTGGATACTTTTTATGATGGTGGCGACGGGTCGCTTTGCGGAAAAATACACCGAGGAACATCTCAGACAAGTACCGTATATATTCAAATATCAGAACACCATACTCTTTACCCATAATCTACTCATTAAAAATAGCCCAGGCAATCTAAACTGCCTGGGCTTTTGTTTATCACAATAATGCTTGATGTTTGGAGCGCTTCTCGCCTCTCCATTGTGCTTCACGACTAGTTTGTCCATGTAAGAACAGTAAACCATAAACATTTCGTCAGTTAAGGTTTTTCGCTTATCCTTTTGCGAGCTCACAGCTGCCTGATTCAGAATACACAAGTACAAATCATGCTCTGAATTGAATTATACTGACTTTGCTTCTCTGTGATCAGTAGAGATATTTCGGCAAAGATTTGCAATATAAGACCGGAGTTGGAGACTTGTGGATTCCTAAGACTGAACCTCTATGACTAAACTAGCACAGCTAGATATTTATGACAACCTATTTCTTGCTAAGAATCATTCTGTTGACCGAGTCACCTTCAGATAGCTTCATTTTTTCCCAATAACTTTGAATGTTCCATAATGGTTCATCAAAATATTCTATATCCCATTGCCCATCGTTTTCAATTAATTCAACTGTTTCGTCGAACAATGGCTTCTGATCAGTTTGAAATATAATTTTTGTATCACTATTGGGTACGATTGAGTACAGGTCAGATAAAAATTGACTATTCAATACTCGACGTTTTTTGTGTTTTTCCTTGAACCAAGGGTCTGGAAAATTAATAAAAATATATTCCACAAGTGTACCATTTTCTATAGATTTTTTTAAAAGCCCGCTTATGTTTTTAGCGCTATCACCATCAAATACTGCTACATTGTGATTATCTACAAAAAGTTCACGTAAATAATTTGCATATGGTTTTCTGATTTCAGTGACAATAAAGTTGTGACTGTCAGAAAACTTCTCTACTAACTGCATCGAAAATTCACCCCGATATGCTCCGATGTCTATCATGATTGGTCTATTGTCAGTAAATCCACCAAATTTTATTTCGGTTCTATCTGCAAGTGGGTTAACATGGTTCCGTATTCTTTTTGGCAGTTTTATTTTATTCATCTGACTCATCATTTATCTCTGTTTTTATTATCTCCTCGACTATGTCTTCAAGTGTTATTAGGCCGACAAATTTGTTGTCTCCATTTACTACATAGGCCATATGAATACGTTTGTGAAGAAACTTATTCAAAACATCATCTAAGGACTCGCGTGTGTGCACCTGTAATATTGTATCTGGTCGATATACAGTCGCAAGGGGTTTTGTTTCGCGCAGTGTAATGAGGTCTTTGGTAAATAGAACCCCAACAATATTGCGTTGTTTTTTGTAGTATACGGGAATGCGCGTATGTCCACGCTCCTTGATATTATGAAGTACCGACTCAGTTAACATACTACCTTCTGATAACATAAAACACTCTTTTTTCATGGTCATGACCTCACCTGCTTTTTTGTCAGAAAAAGTAAGCGCACCCAAAATAACTTTTTCTTCATCAGAATCTAATTCAGAAAAACTACTATCTTCATGGCTTTTTATTACCTCAGCCAGCTCTTCTTTGGACCAAATGGTGTCCTGCTCCTTCCCCATTGCTTTTTCCAACATCCATGCAACAGGAAACGCAATAGGGTAAAAAACAAACAATAGTAATCGCACTATCGGTACAAAAAAATAGCCGACGGTAAGTGCGTATTTTGCAAAAAATGCTTGCGGAATAATTTCACCAAAGATAACAATTAAAAAAGTGGAGACTGCTACAGCAAATGCCCCCGATGTGATCGACGCAAGCATCACAGATAAAATCGCATTTACAAGTACGTTTCCCACTAACAATGTTACCAATAGTAAATTATTGTTTTTTCGTACTTCATATATTACGCGTGCCTTATGATTCCCTAAGTTCTTTTTTCTTTCTAATTCAGATCTATCCAGACCCAGAAAGCCAAGTGTCAGACCAGAAAATAACGCCGAAAGTACTAAGAGTAAAACGATTGCAAGGTAGGTCATTATTTATTCTGCTTAGCAAGAAAACGTTGAATATCGTCTGGCAAATCATCACCTGGAGTCTGGTCATCAACATCTATGTGGACATGGGGGTCTTTTTGCAGTCTCTCAATAAGGACCAACAGTGGACACGCCAAGAATAGTGATGAATAGGTTCCGGCAATCACTCCAATTGCCAGTACAAGTGCAAATGCTTGTGTTGCCTCCCCTCCAATAAAGAATAACAAACCTAATGCAGAGAGGGTCGTAACCGATGTGTAAAACGATCTTTTGAAAGTCTGCTCCAGTGACTTACCTACAATTTTTTCAAAATCTGCACCTTGGAAAGGTTGCTTATTTTCGTGTGCTGAACGCAAGTTTTCACGAACACGATCAAATACAACAATTGTGTCATTAATCGAATATCCGAGAGTCGCCAGCAATGCAGTAACAAACAAGACATCAATTTGGTAGCTAATAAATAGGCTACCCAGTAATGCAAAGATTCCAAGTGGTATAAACGTATCATGTACCAATGCAACCACTGCAACCAAACCGTATTTCGACGACGAGACAGGTTGGGATACATGTCTGAATGTATATGCAATAAATCCGACAATAACTAGTACTACAAATAAAATTGCAAATATTGATTTGTTTTGCAGCTCTGTTGATATCGCAGCCCCTAGTTGTTTGTAGCGTAATTCTTCGTATGTATAGTTTTCGTTTTGTGACAAAACCGCATCAATATCTTCTTTTTGTTGATCAGAAATTTCTGTTGCCTTAATAATGACTCCTAGTTCACCAGTTGTTTGAACGATTGCTCCTGGAGTAATAATAGAGATCTCAGGGCTAATTAACGAAATACTAGGGGCATTAGACGCATATTCTATTTCATAGATTGTTCCCCCCGCAAAATCAACGCTTGGGTTAAACCCATTTACCACTATTGAGACAAGAGAAAGTACAATGGCGATAACTGCAATTAAAGCAAGTGTGATTTTGTGTTTTAATATATACATATTATTGTTTATTTTTTATCGGACCAACTAATAAATTACGGAAGTGTTTGTTGTCAGAACTTACCGCTAGTAGTATTGTTCGTGTAACAGTAATTGCGGTAAACATTGAAATCAATACTCCAACACCAAATGTAAGTGCGAACCCCTTAATGAAGGACGTAGTCAAGAAATATAAAATTACTGCTACTATGATTGATGATGTGTTTCCATCACGAATAGACAACCATGCTCGAGAAAAACCATCTCGAATTGCGTACTCCACACTCTGTTCATCGTTTCGTAGTTCTTCTTTGATTCTCTCGAAGATCAAAATGTTTGCATCAACCGCCATACCAATAGTGATTATAAATCCAGCAATCCCTGCAGCAGTTAAATCAAGTCCGGTGAACTTGAAAAACGAGAGTAAAAGTAGCGTGTACATGCTCAGTGCAATAGTTCCAACAATACCACCAATCCTGTACAAGAAAATCAACAAAAGTGACACCAAAATAAACGTCCACGCACCTGCATCAATTCCACCAGAGACAACATCTGTACCTAGTGTAGGCGATATAGATTGCGTAGAAACCAAATTAATAGGTACTGGTAGTGCCCCAAATTTAAGATCTCGAACCAGTGCGGTTGCTTCTTCGGTAGTAAAATTACCTGAAATCTGTGCGTTCCCATCCAATATTACAGCCTGCAAAATTGGCGCAGAAATGACTTGCCCATCCAAGAAAATCGCCATGGCTCGCCCGATGTTATTTTTTGTTATTTCTGCAAATAGCATGCTACCCTCTGCATCAAATTGCAATAGCACAGTGGGTTCAATAGACCCATTACCTGTAGAGAGCACTGCGTTTTCAACATAACGCCCCGTCAGACCTGTTGCAGTATATAAATCATAAGGATCAAGTGCATCTAGTGCCTGAAAATATTCTTCAGTACTTAAATCTTCAACGCTTGATCCTGCAGTTTGAGCTTCCGAAATTTCTGACAACAATGTAGACTGGTCAACTTCTAAACGAAACTCCAATAATGGGATTTTTCCAATAAGGTTTTTTGCTTCGGTTGCATCAAATACCCCTGGTATTTCCACATTCACGCGATAGTAATTTTCATTGTTTTCAGAGAAAACTGATGCCGTTTCTGTTGTCACCTTGATATCAGATGAGCCTAGTGCGTTTAATCTAGATTCAAGAACGTTACGTAAGGCAGAAATCGATCCCTGCACATCAGTTGTTTCTAGTTGAGATATGTCTGCTTCATAAGTCAGTTGTGTTCCCCCAGCAAGATCCAATCCAAAATCGAAACCCTTGTTCTCTGTTTCTGAACCACTTACTGCAACGTAGTATGCGAGCATGGCTATCACAGCAATGATTACAACAAAAAATAATCTGTATTTATTCATGGCTAGCAGTATAACAAAATGTATTAAAAAAACACTTAACTCTTAGACTTGGCGAGTTTTTTAGACAACGTAATTAAAGAATCTATATTATCAGCGTTGTCTCTGAAGTGATCGGTGTGAGTATATTTACAGGTAAGACATTTATGTACCAAGGTATATCCATCTCCTTTTCTTATTATTTCAACAACAGGCATGACTCCTCCACATTCTTCTAGTCTGTCACCAGGAAAAATATCTACATGCTTGCTAGTGAGACACTCGGGACAGTGATTGGTGTACCCAGTACCGACTACTTGTGTTTTGCAGACAGCGCATTCAAAATCTTCTTTTCGTCTTTGAAATCGTTTAACGGTGTTCATATAATTATTCGTGATCGATGGCAATGTCTAGTACCGCGTTAGCAATTGCTTGGGCTGCATCTGGCTTGGCGAATGCTCGTGCAGATTGAGACATGGATTCTTGTAATTGTGCGTCGTTCATAATTCGCTCAACTTCCGAGATGATTAAGTTTGCAGACAAATTTCTTTGCTTCATAACTACAGATGCACCACTTCGTGCATAAGCAAAAGCATTCTTCTCTTGGTCATGAGATATGGCAGACGGTATTGGAACTGTGATTGATGGAACCCCCCAATTGGCAATTTCAGCAATAGTACCAGCTCCTGCGCGAATTATTGCCAATTGCGATGCCCCCACTGACATACGAATTGCCAAGTCATCTAAATATGGGAATAGTCGGTACCTATTTTTGTATGGATGATCATACAAAAGAACATCAGACCGTCCCAATACTTCAACATGATTCGCCTTACCGCACTGGTGGATAACATTGTATTTTAATAATAACTGAGGTAATGCATCTACGATTGCATCATTCATGGCCTGTGCGCCGAGTGAACCACCCATAATCAAAATAGTTGGCAGGTTTTTATCTAGTTCCAAAAATTCGAACGCACCATTGTGCAATGGTCGCAATATTTCATCTCGGATTGGATTACCTAATAGTGCAATTTTTTTTCTGTCTTTTTCTCTAAATCCCTCAGCTGCTTCTTGAAATGCAATTGATATTTTCTTTGAAAATTTTGAACCAAAAACTACGGCACGTCCAGGTACCGTGTCAGATGCATGAACCAAGACTGGGATACGTAATATCTTTGCAGAAATCAAAACAGGCATTGCTATATACGACCCATTAGTAAACACTACATCTGGATACAGGCTAAACATAAGGAAAAAAGTCCGCACAGTCCCCCACAGTGTTTTGAATGCATCAAAGAAATTCTTAATAGAAAAATACTTTCTCAGTTTTCCGGCAGATATTTTTCGGAAACGAATATCTTTCCGAAACAAAAGTTTTTCATCATAGGGAGTATCAGCAAGATAATAAATTTCTGGCTTTAGAATTTTACGATTCTCTGACTGCTCAATTATTTTGTCTGCTACTGCAATAAGCGGATAAAAATGGCCTCCAGAGCCTCCACCAGTAATTACTATTTTCATAAGTACATTGTAACAAAATATTTATCTTTTATGAGCTCTTGTTGAACCGAGAAACATTTAAAATTATTGCAACCATAATAAGCGACGCCAACAATGACGAACCACCTTTTGAGATAAAAATCAAAGGCATACCTGAGAGAGGTACCAATTTCATAAGTGCCGCTATATTAAAAAACGCTTGGGCTGTGATCAATACCGTTAACCCAACAACAATATATCTACCGTATTCATCTCGGGCATTACGGGCAATTGCTAAGCCATACCATGCAAACAGCAAGAAAAGTACCACTAGCAGTACTGAACCCATAAATCCCCATTCTTCTGCATAGATTGCAAAGATACTGTCGTTGAGTGTCTCGGGTAAGTATTTGTGCTTTTGTACCGATTGCCCGTACCCCTTTCCACTAATTTGCCCTGATCCGATAGTTACGATTGCTTGATTAATTTGATAGTCCTGACCAGTAGGGCTCTCTATGATATTTAGATATGACAATATACGGTCACGCGCATAACCGTCGTTACTATTGAGGCTTATCAGACCACCCAGAGCAACCATGGCCGCAAGGGCCAAGATGGCGATATGTTTATTGCTCGCTTTTGATACGAGCAACATTGCCAGAGAAGCCAAACCAATGATTATCAGTGTACCTTTGTCCCTGATTAACAACATAAGTAATGCAACAAATCCGACACTTGATACCAATAATATGGACAGATATTTAATACTTTTGATTTCTTTTTTGAAACCAACCAATAATGACGCCAAGAAAAGGATGAGCCCAATCTTAAGAAACTCAGATGGTTGTACAGTGGTGACTCCGACATCTACCCATCTTGTGGCCCCTTTTCGTTCTATTCCAATAGGAGAAAAAACCAGTAATTGAAAAATAATACAAAAAACAAAAAAATATAGTGCATAGTACTTTTTGTAAAAACATCTGTAGTCGACTTTTTTATTACTGATAGCGACAAAGATCACAGCAAATCCCAAGGCAAGACCAACAAGTTGAACAAGCATAATTCTGTAGAAATTAACTGTAGAATTTAACTCTCCTAGCGCTGCAGAAAATAAAATTAGCAAACCAAGTGCACACAAAATACTGGTGAGTACCAACAAAGGTTTATTGTATTTATACAATCGTACTTTTCTCATAAACAAGATTATACCATTTTAGAAAGGTGTACTGCTTGTTGTTAATTTTGTCATGCTCATGACGTAAATTTGCTAACAAAAAAACTGCGCCATTAGCGCCGTTTTTTGATATCTTCTACTTCGTAAGCCGGATTCTGTCTGTGTAAACACAGGATAGTCATTTATCTTGATCATATGTTGCCACATGATTCTTTGCGGCACTCTGCATTACTGCAGTACGACTTTGCTTGCACGTACGAATTTAGCCGTTTCACCCAACACGTTACCGTGTTGACTCACCCAAGATGGGTGCCGTCCCATTTCTGTTTCGGCGTCTCTGCTCGCATCGCTAGGGTCGCCCCCGACAGGTGTTACCTGCTACGCTTTATGAATCAAATCATCACAAGTCCGGACTTTCCTCTCCGTAGAGTAACTATCTTCCGTAGAAGTAATAAGAATATACAGTATCTGTAATAAATAACAACGTTTGTGTATTTTATCGAGTAAACATTGAATTAAATTCTTCCGGAAGAATAATCTTTGATTCATCTTCAGTCCGTTTTTTGTATTCGTATCCACCATTTTCTAATGAGCGACTTGAAATTGTAATTCTGTGTGGAATACCGATTAAATCTGAATCAGCAAATTTTTGTCCCGGACGTGCGTCTCGATCATCTAACAAAACATCAACACCGCGTTTTACTAGTTCATTATAAAGCCCGATTGCTTTTTCATCTTCGTTGATTGAAATAATGTGTACTTGAAATGGAGCAACGGACTCGGGCCACACTAATCCATTTTCATCACCAAATACTTCTGCCAACACACCGAGCAATCGGTTTACACCTATACCGTAAGACCCCATAACAACAGGCTGACTCTTTCCTTCTTCGTCATTAAACATCAAACCAAGTGCTTCTGAATATTTTGTACCTAATGAATATATGTCCCCCACTTCAGCAGACTTTTCTTCTCTTAATTTTGATTTGTCAGTTTCAAATCCAAAATCAGCGACAGTCTCATCGTTCCAGTCGTCTGCGTTGATTGCAAGACCGGATTTTTCATCAATATAAATAACGTCTTCTCCTGCATCACACACAGTCTGAAATTCATAACTATATTTAGAAAAGCTTCCGCCGTTTGAAACAGTAATAAATGTTTGCTCTCCGATTCCTAATCGGGTAAAAATATTCATATACACGTCTTTCATTTTTTCATAATATTCTTCGTGCTGTTGTTTGTCTTTAGAAAATGAATAAGAATCTTTCATGTAAAATTCACGTCCACGCATAACACCGGATTTTGCTCGCGATTCATTTCGGAGTTTGTTTTGAATGTGATATGCATAAAATGGCAAATCTTTATACGAACTAACAAAATTTGTCATAATATTTGCAATGTCTTCCTCATGAGTAAAAGCCAGTCCCAACTCTGTTCCGTTAACTAGTTTTGTCTTAAACCAGTTGTCTACAACATCATCACTCCACCGGTCTGTTTTTTGCCATTTTTCTTTTTCCTGCAGAGTCGACATGTGCATTTCCAGTGCACCCGATTTATTTAATTCATCACGAATAATATTTGAAATATTATTAAAAACGCGCCAACCAAGAGGTAAAAAACTATACACTCCTGCCATTTCTTTGTGAACAAAACCTGCTCGGATTAACAATTGTGCATTTTTGGCTGTTTCGTCTGCTGGTGCTTCTTTTCGTGTTTTTGTAAATAGTTGTGATTGTTTCATGTCAATATAATAGCAAATAAATCTACTTAAGAATAATGTCTACTAATTTTTTTGCATCGTGACGAATAAGCGACCTTTTTACTGTGTCATATGTATTTTGAGCAATTGTGTCTTCAGCAATCAAGTCAACGCCAATTTGCTCGATGTCTCTGTATGAATCCATATCCCCTACACTTATCAAGTGCTCACCATCTGCATCGTAAATTGCTTGTAACTGAGGGTCTATTGTTGTTTGAGTGTTATAGATTACTGTATCGATAAAAGATAAATCAACTGCCTTATGTGCACGGTCTATAAAATCGAAGACGGTCATGTCAGTTGTATGTCCGTATTTAGAAACTAAATTTGCAATAAAATATTTTTTAGCACGGGACTTTGATAGCGCTTGGTGCATACCAGAAACCAGCAAATTTGGCATTATTGAACAGTAAAAATTACCTGGACAAATAATAATTATATCCGCCTTCTTGATTGCTTGTTCAGCAACTGGGTTCAGTGTGGTGGATTTATTAAAATAAATTGCTTTAGGGTTTGCAACGACTGATTCATCTATCTTGTTTTCACCGTAAAAAATTTCGTCATTTTGTGACTCTATTATTACCTGTGAATCATCAAGAGTAATAGGAACAACAGTCCCTCTGACCTGCAATAATTCACTGGCTCGTTCGAGTGCTTGCTCGAACGAGCCTGATATTTTCTCTAGTGCCCCTAAGAGTAAATTTCCAAAACTATGCCCAGACATGTTTCCATCTTCAAACCTGTAGGTCATGAGGTCTCGCCACTGTTGTTCTGACTGTGCCAATGCTATTAATGCCTGTCTTGCATCACCAGCAGGTAGTACCCCTATTTCATCACGTAGCTGTCCAGTTGACCCGCCCGCATCAGTCATGTTTACGATTGCTGTAATTTCGATATTTTCCCGTTTTTTTAGTTCCGACAATACCATGAAAGACCCTGTCCCTCCTCCAATGGTTACTACTTTTTTATGCATACACCAATTATACCAAGTGCATGACCGCACAACATAAACTATCTGTTTATAAAGATTCGCTATAATATTTTATACACAGCTATCCAACTAAAACACTATGCGGAAATACATATTCATCTAATAACTCATCTACGACACTAGGATTGGCTGCACTTTTCTTTATTGATAAATATACGTCCGACTCTCTAAATTCCATGGCTGCGTTATTCACGAGACCTTGTAACAACTGACTTGGATCCTCGCCTGGAGGAACACTCCCTACTGCCACTTTTGATCTATCAGATAGTGCCTTTTTGTATTCCCGTAACACATCTTTATTCCGTAAGTAAAATTCTCTTAACCATTCTGCGAACATCATGATATTCTCGTCAGAGACACCAGCCCCAGCAAAATACGAATACACCCTTTCGCTCAAATTAACACCAGCATTCTTGTAAAGACCGTCGTACAAATCAAATACGGTACTTGGGTTATTTCGCATAGGTATATCCGCTCCACTATGCGCATTATCTCTTGATCGTTCGAGCTGTTTTCCAAACTGAAGTTTTTCTTCTGGTTTTAGTTGTGTAAACAACAGCTGATCATATCCAGCTTGGTTACGTTTTGCATGGATCGACATCATCTGAGGTGTGACAAAAACAAAGGTCTGAGGAACCAAACCAGATGCATAGATAAAAGTATCAAGCATCTCTCTTTTTAGTGCCAATGCTTCTTCGGTAAAAAAATCAGGATTATAAAGTGACTCACCGTTCGTTCTTTCAGTACCAGGTGTTTCATTCATGACTAGTCTTCAATTAATGGTTTAGGTTTATCTAATGCAGATGGCTCAAACACTTCCCCATCTCCAACTATTTTCAAGGTGTCGCGGGAAATCATTTTTAATTGTTTTCCAGACGCATCATAGTGGTTTACGACTGTACTGAGACTATTCCCTAATTTTTCATGATAGGTTTGATATGAATTAACATGTTTTTGTAAGTCTTCTACCTTTTTGATGATGGTTGTTGCTTGCTTTTCTATTTGCAAGGCCTTGAGTCCCTGCATGATAGTCTGCAGATATGCGTACAGTGTCGACGGCGAGACGACAATTACCTTTTTTTCTCGAAAGGCATATTCCAAAAAGTTCTGACTATTAACCACACCAATTTTAGAAATTAACAGATCATAATAAATTCCCTCTGACGGAATAAACATAAACGCAAAGTCCATAGTTCCTTCGTTGGGCTTTATATATTTTGTTGTTTCCATGATTCGTTTTTTCAAATCTTCTTTGAATACTTTTTCAAACACTTCTCGTTTTGACGAATCAGACTCTGAAATAATATTGTTATAGTTTTCTAAACTAAATTTTGAATCAATAGCCAAAATTTTTCCTGCTTCTAATTTGATAATCGCATCTGCAATCAAGCCGTCTTTAAAGCTATATTGAAATTCATAATTATCTGGCGGTAATATATTGGATATGGTGGATTCCAAAAAATATTCACCCAATGCCCCACGTTGTTTACTGTTTTGTAAAATGTCTTGTAAATTTTTTAATTGTTCAGTAAAACCCGCCACTTTTTCTTGTCCTTTTTTAACGTCTCCTAATTCACCAGTGATTTCCTTTATTAGTTTCTGTGACTCTTGGAACTGTGTTTGCACAGACGCAGACATGTCACGATGTGACTGACCCAGTTTTTCGTTCAATTTTTCTGATAGGTCGGATTTTAATTGTTCGTTAGATAATTTAATATCTTGGTTTGATCGTAAAATCTCCTGTAGTTGTTGTTGTAGCATTACCATTGATTCACTGTCTTGTTTTGAATCGTCTGGTTTGGTCTTGCGCAAAAAGTAGAAAAACCCAAAGGTTGCCAGTGCCGAGAGTAGTAAAAAAGTTACCGACGGCAACATTGCTCCAATAAATAGTTCTGATGTATCCATATATTCATTGTACTATGCCCAACTACATGTGTCCTGTGAATAATCTGGCATTGCAAAAGCCGGGGTCGAAGTCCCGGCTT
>JAHDDI010000022.1 GCA_020629435.1 Minisyncoccota bacterium | reverse complement strand
TGCAGTTTTAGAAATAGGCTCAAATATAGGTTCATCTATAGACGGTATGCCGTCTTTTGGTGGGCTGCCCGAAAATAATTTTTCGATATTTATTCGTGGTTCGACGTCTTTGTTCTTGTATTCAGTCGCGGACAAGTCTGCGTCTGACTGGGGCAGTAGGGGATTATTTGAAATTGTAGCGAGTCCCCATGCTCGGGTAGAGCTTAATTTGATATTCTGCCACCAAATAGGATTAATCCAATTCAGTATCAGTACTATCAAAATAACATCGAATACTAATGAGACAGCAATGATTACTTTTGTTTTTTTATGCATGTCGTTTTTTGAAATATCGAGCCAGGGCAATAGAAGTTACAAATAACCCAATCGAGAAGGCAAATATAATTGGATTAAATCCGCCAGCTAGGTCTTTGAATGACTGCGCACTTAATAGTGTGTCGACATTGATAGAGGCACCTAATGCTACAAAAGTAACCAGTCCTGGCAAAATTCCAATCAATGTCGCCATAGCGTACGCTGACCATTTTATTTTCATGATTCCAGATCCGTAGTTTGTCAGGTCAAACGGTACGTACAAAAACCGCATTAACAGCACTGCAATAAACGGGTCTTCACGCGAACGAGAAATAAACGGTCCGATTAATTTACTGTCTTCTAGGTGTGCGTCTTTACCAAAGAACCGGCCAATCCAATAGGCTAGGTTTGCCGAACCATTTTCACCAATAATTGTATAAAGAATCCCAAGAGGTAGACCAAACAAGGCACCTGAAAGTGCAGTTAGTATGGTTGCAGGGAAAAAGATTAATGGTCGTAACACGTAGATCGCCATATATGTGATTGGTCCTGCAGGATGGGTCACAATAAAATCATATAGCATAGACACAACTGCTTTGGTGTCATAGTTATTGACGCTTTTGAAATGATAAAACCAATACAGTAACGAAGACCAAAATATGAGTGCAAATAATTTTGCAGCATGTTTTTTGGCAAAATATATCAATTCTGATTTGATATTTGATAGGGTCTGTACAGAAAATTGGTCACCTGATTTTTTAACAACCTGTGAAATTGTAGGGTAGGGGTAAATGGTTCCTGATAATTTCCACATCGAAACACCGTGATCCATCGCAAGAGTATAGGATGCCAGAATTTCACCAGCTGACTGCCCAATAATGTTTGCTCCTAATATTTTTCCGGATAGTCGTTTTGCAATCACCACAACCAGTCCATTTTCTGCGTTGTCTGTTTTAGCTCGGTCATTTGTAGAATACGGAGTATTAATGCGAACAATATTGTCCTGCCCGTACTTTGCCACTGCATCAGTATACGAAATTCCGACTTGGGCTACTTCTGGAGAAGTGTAGGTAACTTTGGGCACACTTTTTTTCTTATAACCTAAAATTCCTTTGGTCAAAATATGTTTAACAACTCCACGTGCAGTATCATTTGCTGTATGGGTAAATTTGAATTGCTGAGAGACGTCACCAATGGCGTATACCGACCGGTTGGTTGTTCGGTAGTTGCTATTAACGACCACGCCATATGGTTTTGACTTGATACCAGCTGCGGCTAAACCTTTGGGTAGATTAGGAACTCGTCCAATGGCTATCAAAATTTTATCAAATTCGACCTGGACTTCTTTTTTGTTATTTTCAGATACCGTCTCGAAAATTGCAGTATTTCCTGACACCTGAACAATGCTGGATTCAAGCATAATACGAACACCCAAGTCATTGAATTTCTGCTCAAGTATTTTTCCAACGTCAGGGTCTTCAAAACGAGCAAATGATGTATCAATACTAGCAATGGTCACTTCTGACCCTAGCATTGCTGCAGCCTGGGATAGCTCCATTCCAATGGGCCCTGAGCCAATAACCAACAAACGTTTTGGTAATTCAGTTTGTTCAAAAAAATTTTGATTGGTCAGCACGTATTTGCCATCTAGTCCTGGAATCTCAATCATGCGAGGGGAAGACCCGGTGGCTATGATTGATTTTTTAAAACCATAGTCTGTTCCATTTACTGAAATAGAGCACCTTGTTTTAAACGATGCTTCTCCTGAAATAACGGTAATTCCATGAGACTCGAGTATTTCAGGAGTTTCTTCAGCATAGATGTGGTCAATACGGTTTTGAGTGTATTCTAGTGCAGATACAGAATCTGTTTTTCCAGAAATATATTGTGTTTTTGCGGAATGTAACAGTGCCTTGCTGGGTACACAGCCACTATGGGTGCATTCTCCGCCTGGCTTGTCACGCTCGACTAACAATACAGATTTGCCTGCAGCAGACAACGATATAGCTGCAGTCAGCCCAGCTGACCCGGCGCCAATTATGGCAACATCGAACGATTTTTTTTGTTTGGAATGTGATTTCATAATTAGTTTATTAAGTGATTGGCATAGGTTATTAATCTGTTGCCTTGTTCTGTGTTGGAGTAACGGACAGTGCGTCCGATTTTTTTCTTGTTGACGAACCCACGACCTTGAAGAGATTTGAGGCTGTGCGATATTGCCGAGACCGACATGGACAAGTGATCTGCCAGATCAGATACGTATAGTTTTTCTATATCATCAGAATCATGTTTGTTGTATTGGTCCAAAAGTAAGAGAATTTTTATTTTATTAGGATCCGATGCAATATGTGCAAACTCACCAGCTACTTTGACTAGTTTTTTGTTGGATTGTTTATTGATCCACTGTTTACAGGGAATTGTTTTTGGTTTGCTGTTTGTCATAATACAATCTGAATACTTGAATGTATATTCAAGTATTACAAATACAATTATAAAGTCAAATATAATCTTAAGTATTAAAAAACCACGCATTATATTTGCGAGAAAGTGGACTTGATCAAACACTTGCAATTTAAGGTCAAATCTGTATATTGCCGTCATATTAAATTAATACACACAAACATGTTCGCAGTAATTAAAACAGGAGGTAAACAGTATCGAGTATCTGAAGGAGACAAATTAAACATTGAATTAGTAAACGGAGTTCGAGGAGACATTTTGGAAGAAGGGGACGTAATTACGTTTTCAGAAGTATTGTTGGTAGATGACGGAAAAAAAGCAACAGTAGGAACACCGTTTGTATCTGGAGCATCTGTTGAAGCAAAATTTGTTGAAACAGGAAAACGAGACAAGGTTCGAATTCAAAAATTTAAATCTAAATCAAACTACGCAAAAGTAACTGGGCACCGACAAAAATACGACCGAGTAGAAATCACAAAAATCAAAGCATAATAACCTTGCGATGACATCAAAAAACCGCCTAGTGCGGTTTTTTGTTATACTGATTCGCATGAAACGCGTCACCAGAAAACAATCAGAAAAACTGTCTGCTGCATTATGGAATTATTATGACCAACATGGGCGTCATGAACTGGCGTGGCGCAAAAAGCACTCTGCGTATGCAGTGGTGGTTTCTGAAATTATGCTGCAACAGACCCAGGTGGTTCGAGTACAAGAATATTTTAAAAACTGGATGAAAAAATATCCCAATTGGTCTGCATTGGCCAGTGCATCACTGCGTGACGTGTTAATCAGTTGGCAAGGGTTGGGTTATAACCGACGCGGAAAATACTTGCATGACATTGCAAAAATCGTTACTGAACAGTACGGGGGAAAATTACCGTCTGATAGAGAATCATTGCAGGCGCTGCCAGGTATTGGGCACTATACAGCTGGGTCTGTTCGGGCATTTGCTTGTAACGAATCCGATATTTTTTTAGAAACAAACATTAGGACGGTGCTGTTTTATCATTTATATGATTATAAAAATACTTCTATTAAATCAGTACACGATAAAGAGTTGCTGCACGTTTTGGAAAAATATCTGCTACACGACCCAAGAGCTACAGAAAATCCACGTGAATTCTATTGGGCGATGATGGATTATGGGAGTCACCTAAAACAGACGGTGGGGAATTTGAATACCAGATCACGTTCACATGCTAAACAGACACGTTTCGAAGGTTCTCGCAGACAGTTACGCGCCCAGTTGTTACGGTACATTTTGGCTGAACCTAGAACTGAAAAAGAAATCTTGAAGCAAGGTACAAGCGATCGGGAAATGACTTTAGGTCTATTGGCTGAATTAATTAAAGAAGGATCTGTAAAAAAAGAACAGAATAAATATTTTGTATAAGTAAAACCCCAAGAGGGGTTTTACTTATACAAAACTAATGGCGGAGAGACAGCGATTTACCAGGCACAACCAGCGGCATAAACTTCTCATCCCTTATAAAACAAAGACAAGTTACAGAGTGATAATTGAAAATTGTAAGCGTTTAAAAACTAATGGCGGAGAGTGAGGGATTCGAACCCTCGAAGAGGTTACCCCCTTACGTCCTTAGCAGGGACGCGCATTCAACCACTCTGCCAACTCTCCATCATTAATTTTCAATGAAACAAGAGTATCATATTTTACTAAAAAATTCTATAATACCCGTATTATGAAATATATTATTCCCATCATTTTATTAGCAGCAGGGTTTTTTGCTTATCAATTTTTTGCAGATAATGAACAAGACTATGTGTCTGATGTTGTTGCACAATCATTGGAAATTCAAGAAGAGTCAGAAAACTATTCAATAGATATTTCTATTGCACCTACAGGGTTCACTAAATTAGATTCAACAATTGCCCTAGAGAATGAAATCGATGTGGTTGAATTCAAATTATTAGCACGCGCGTCTTCGACTAGTACAACAACACAAGGAACATATGAACTACAAAAAAGTTCTGAAAAATATCAATCAAGTAACATTTTAAAGCTGGAGACTTTGGTAGTGACCGAATACCAATACACAGGCGGAGCACATGGAAATACTACTTTTCAAACATATACATATAGTACCGAAACGGGATTGCAATATAACCTAGACAATATTATCAGTCAGAGCCCTGAACTTAATACATTTTTGGCCAACACCATTGTCAATGCAATAACTGAAAAAGAACCGAATGCAGACCAGCAATGGATACGTGACGCAGTTGCGGATTGGTCAAATTTGCAAAATTTCTATATTCAAGATGATGTCATTCACTTTATTTTTGCACCATATATTGTTAGCCCCTACGCGATGGGTGCTCAAAAAGTGTCTATCGATATGGAAGAACTGTTGCCATTTGTGCGAGGGTCAGTAAAAAAGGCATACGGACTAGACACCACACAATCAGCAACAACAGTGGAGACAACAACCACTCAATAAAATACAGCAAGCCCTAAATGGGTTTATGTATTATATGTAAATAACTGCATGCAGGGTCATGTTACAATGTAAATATGCAAAATCCAAAACTATTTTTAGCAACAGACCATGCGGGTCTGGAACACAAAAACGCATTGCGTGATTATTTGTTGGAATTCAATAATCATAGATATGATGTCATTGATATGGGTGCTTTTGTTTTAGACGAAACTGATGATTATCCAGTATATATTGCCAAAGCTGCACGCGCTGTAGCAAAAAATCCTACTACAGATAAGGCTGTTATTTTTGGCGGATCAGGACAAGGTGAGGCAATAGTGGCAAACAAATTCCCTGGAGTGAGAGCAACGGTATATTATGGCGGACAGCCGTCTATTATAGACCTAGCACGACAACACAACAATACTAACGTGTTGTCTTTTGGTGCACGTTTTGTGAGTACAACAGAGGTAATAGATTTGGTGACCAAGTGGTTAGTTACAGAATTCAGTGCAGAAGAACGACATGTACGTCGATTGGATTTGATCACTTCTTTGGAAGAAAAACGTTTTTGGAATCGTTTTATGAATGTAATTAGAAATAACAATAAATAAACGGCATGTTGGAACTAGATATTATAAAATTATTACTACCTTGGATTACTGCATTTCTTTTGGGATTCATGGTGACACCAACTGTATTACGTCAACTAATTAGATTTCGATGTTGGAAAAAAAAGACCGGGAATGAATCTGGAATGGGAGACTCAACAGGAACACCAATTTTTAATGAATTACACAGCAGTCGTGACGTGCGTGTTCCACGCATGGGTGGGTTGGTCATTGTGATTTCTGTTTGTTCAACAGTTGTTTTGTTCTGGTGGATATCGTATGTGTTTAGTGGGGGTCCATCGGGACAGTTTGACTTTTTATCGCGTTCGCAGACATGGCTACCACTGGCGGCTTTTATTGCAGGGGCGTTGGTTGGGTTTATCGATGATATTTTAACTATCGGTATGACTAAACTTATTCCAGGATCCAAAGGGCTTGCTCTACGGTACCGCATGATATGGGCCGTGTTATTCGCTGTTGCAGCTGCGTATTGGTTCTATATCAAACTAGGTATTAATTCAGTCAGTATTCCATTTTATGGGGACCTTACTTTAGGGGTTTGGTATGTGCCATTTTTTATATTTGCTTTTGTGTCGGTGTTTTCAACATCAAATATTGACGGCCTCGATGGTCTATCTGGAGGAATTATGTCGATTGTGTTCTCCGCAATGGGATTCATTGCATATTTTCAAGACCAAATAAATATTGCTGCATTTTGCTTTGTAATTGTTGGTGCAACGTTGTCGTTTTTGTGGTTCAACATCCAACCGGCAAAATTTTATATGACAGAGGTGGGGTACAACGCTCTGTCGTTCAGTCTGGCCATCGTTGCCTTCGCGACTGACTCGATTATTATGTTACCTTTTATTGCCATTGCGTTGTCGGGGACATTACTCACAACCGTGCTTCAGGTGTTGTCCAAAAAAATACGTGGCAAAAAAATATTTGTCGTTGCACCAGTGCATCACCATTTTGAAGCAATTGGTTGGCCAGCGGAACAAATAGTAATGCGGTATTGGATTGTGTCTGTTATTTTTGCAATTTTGGGCGTTGCGCTGACGTTTACTGTTTAAACAAAAACCGCTTGCGCGGTTTTTGTTTATTGCAA
>JAHDDI010000008.1:16394-38141 GCA_020629435.1 Minisyncoccota bacterium | reverse complement strand
TTATCCTTTTCCTCCACGTTCGCTGTACTCTGCCTTGTCAGTGTTTACGATGACAAAGTCACCTTGTTTGATAAATAGCGGCACCATTAGTTCGTATCCGTTTTCTAAGGTTACTCGTTTTGTTGCCCCCGAACTAGTATTTCCCTTAACTGCATCTGCAGCTTCCGTCACTTCTAATTCAACCTTTAGTGGAATCTTGACCCCAATTATTTCTTCATCAAAGTAAATCCCCTGAATTACATCGTTTTGTTTAATAAAGTTAAGTTCTCGTTCTACAAGGGCAAGGGGAAGAGTAAATCGATCCTTGGGATCATTCGGTGCACAAAACCACACCTCGGTTCCTTTTTGGTACAAATATTTAATGTCTCGCCGCTCCACTATTGCTTCTTCTGTTTTTGCTGAGACATGAAATGTGTGGGCCACTACTTTTCCAGTTTTTAAGTGTTTAAGTTTAGTTTGGTTTGATGGTTTTCCTTGAGATTTTCGAGACACCTGCGCCTCGACGCATTCATAAGGTTCACCGTCTAGTACTAATAATGTACGTTGTGTAATTTCGTTGTAATCTAACATAATGTCAAATATTGTAGCATAATATTTTGTTATAATGTGTCGATGAAAAAAGAACAATCTATTTTGATATTTGGTTACGGGTCACTGATGAACGACCAATCGCGTCTGCGTTCGGCCCCACAATCAACAGTTATAGACAGAAATACAGTATTGCCTGGGTACCAACGCATATTTAATGTAGCGTATGGCCAATACGTATACGCAAATATACAACCCAAAGACAGTTGTGCGGTGGCTGGGACAGTTATGGAGGTCTCAGAGGAGGGATATAAACAATTACAGGAACGTGAATGTCATTATGATTCAGTTGATGTTAGTGGTTTGTTAGAAAACAGTTATGGTGGCCCAGTATACGCCTTTGTGGGTAAAGATAATACGATTGGTAATGAAACAATCAAGCAATCCTACATCGACCTATGTCTTTCAGGTGTAACAGAACCAGAAAGGGAACAATGGTTGAATGAGAGTGATATATCTTTTGATATCAGTATAAATGCTTAGATGGTTGTGCAAACAAAAAAAACCACTAGTCGGTGGTTTTTTTTTGGTACGTTATACCTTTTTCATCTCGTCCCTGATTTGTTTCAAAATTGTTTTGGCGTGTGCCTTGTTTTCTTTTAACCATTGCCGGGTTTTATCATATCCAACAGCCATTTTCTCTTCACCCCAATAATATGTGGCTTTTTGTTTTTCAACGATTTTATATTTCTCACCCAATGCAATCACTTCTCCTTCTTGAGAAATACCCTCGTTATAGATTAAGTCAAATTCTGTTGTCTTAAATGGTGCCGCAACCTTGTTTTTAACTACTTTTACCCGAATACGACCACCGACTACTTCGTCACCTTTTTTAATCTGTGCGATTCTTCGAATATCCATTCGTACTGATGTATAAAATTTTAGCGCCTTACCACCTGTAGTTGTTTCCGGTGATCCAAACATAACACCAATATTCATTCGAATCTGGTTGATAAAGATAACCGTACAGTTAGTCTTTGCCACCACAGCGGTTAACTTTCGCAGAGCCTGCGACATCAATCTGGCTTGTTTACCCATTTGTGCCTGTCCCATGTCTCCCTCAATTTCGTCTTTGGGGGTCAGTGCAGCAACTGAGTCAACAACAATCACGTCTACCTTGCCACTTCGCACCAATGATTCAACAATCTCAAGCGCTTGTTCACCATGGTCTGGCTGAGAAACCAATAACTCTTCTGTTTTAACACCAATATTTTTTGCATACACGGGGTCCAATGCGTGTTCTGCGTCTACAAATGCCGCAATACCGCCTGCTTTTTGTGCTTCTGCGACAATGTGTAAAGACAGCGTTGTCTTACCTGAAGACTCAGGCCCAAATATTTCGATGATGCGTCCGCGGGGAACACCACCAATACCCAATGCGTCGTCTAGTCCAATTGACCCTGTACTAATTGCGTCAATATTTACCTTGGGCGCGTCACCCAGTTTAATAATAGACCCTTCTCCAAACTTTGTTTGGATTGAATCCATAGCGTCTTCAACTGCAGCCAGACGTACATCCTTTGCAGATGGTTCGGTGGGTTTAGTTGCTTTGCCTTTTTTTTCTACCCCATCCTTTGCTAGTATCTTTTTTTCTTCCTCTTTTTTTGCTGCCATAATAATTGGTGTTATTTAATAGTTTCCTTATTTTAGCATTTTGTACCTGCTAAAAACTGATTTTTGATTCCAACTTTTCAACAACAAGTAAAAAGGTGTGCCATTGGCACACCTTGTAATGTTTAAGCAGAGAAATATCCCTTGGCTTTTTTGACTTCGGCCACAGATGGTCCTGCGTGTTCACCATTTGCAATACGGCAATAATCATCAGCCACTTGGGCGTGGTCAGCCAGGGCAGTTTCTGAGCTTATTGTTTCAATATGACCAAGAAGTGCTGCCAGCGCAGAAGCGTGGTCAGAATATAGACAATTTTTGTGTATGGCATATATCATACCCAGAAAAACCTCAGTCGATTCATCTGTAAAGATGACTTCGTCCGCACTTACAATGACAATACAAGGCGCAGACCCCAAAGTGGTTCTGCCGCTGCAGCTAGACATTACCCAAGCGCAGTTGTGAGTGGGATAGGGAAGTACAGGGACATAGTAGACAGTATCTTTTTCCATGACGAGACCTTTCAGGTTGTAGGTTGAGAGAACAAAAGAAACCGATCAATATTGATCGGCTTCTTTGTAAATAGTTCAAGATAATTACACACAGAGAAAACGACCAAAAAAGATTGTTTTCCAAAAAAAATAATTTATACGTGTTATTTCTTGCATACGTTGATAATAACACGAGGCAGTTTAGTGGCAAATGGTATAATACTTTTATTATGGCAGCAAAAAAAACAACAAAAAAAACTACTAAAAAAGCAACACGAAAAACAAACGCAAAGCGCGTCCCCACTAAAGTAAAAAAGACACCAATCAGTACTAGAGTTAAAAATTCACATCCAAGAAATTTCATGTCTGACGATGTATGGAATTCTATTTTGATAGTGTTTGCAGTATTCGCAGGAATATTTTTTATTGCAACGCAATTTGGACATGGGGGATACGTGGGTGAATACATTAAAGACACATCATCGTATCTGGTTGGGCCCGGATATTGGTTGGTATTTTCTGGTTTATTTTTCTTGCTAGCCTATTCTTTTCTGCTGGACTTAGACCGAGATTTTCACCCAATGAAATGGATTGGGTCAACATTGTTCTTGGCATCAGGGTTAGGGTTGATTGATTTGGTATTACAAAGCGGTGGAGTTGTCGGTGGATTTTTATCACAATTACAGGAACCAATTGGATTTTGGATGGCACTACTATTAATGTTGGTTTTGTTTTTCGTATCAATGGTTTTAATACTGGACGCGGTGCCGTTCTTTTCTCGTGACAATGAAGACCAATACGAAGAAGACGACATGCCAAATAGTAAAAAAACCAAAACCAAGACCGATGGTGAATTGTCTGACGCTGAAACCAAACGTATTTCTCAGGCAACAAAACAAGCAACACTAGAAGAACAAACAGACCAGAAACCGGCTATTAATCCCAAAAAACAGATATTGGTGTCTAAAAAATCAACGCAGCCAAAGACCCAAGACACAGATGCAGATAAAATGGAAAAATCTATTAATGAAAAAATTAAAGAAACATTCACTGGGTCATCAAACCAAGAAAAAGCGGGCAATAATCCCACTAATACCGTATTGCCACCACTGAGCCTTCTTTCAAAAGACAAAGGTAAGCCAGAAGTGGGCGACATTAAATCAAGCGCAAATACAATCAAACGAACCCTGTCCAATTTCGGAATCGAGGTTGAAATGGGCGAAGTAGAAGTAGGACCAACAGTAACTCGCTATGCATTCAAACCAGCAGAAGGAGTCAAATTGGCTCGCATAGCGGGATTAAAAGACGACTTGGCTCTGGCACTTGCTGCAAAAACAATCCGGATGGAAACCCCAATTCCTGGTAAATCATTGGTTGGGATTGAAATACCAAACCGTAATTCAACCATGGTTGGATTTGGAAGCCTGTTACAAAACCCGTCATTCTCTAACGGAGGGTTCACGCTACCGTTGGCTGTCGGGAAAACGATTGCAGGAGAACCAGCATTTATTGACATGGCCAAGGCACCACATATCCTGGTTGCGGGTACAACAGGAGCCGGTAAATCGGTGACTGTAAATGCACTGATCAGTTCAATGTTGTATACCCACGGTCCGGACATGTTGAAGTTCATCATGGTTGACCCAAAGCGTGTCGAGCTGACTATGTATAACGGAATCCCGCACTTGTTAACACCAGTTATCACAGATCCTAAATCAGTAATTTTGGCATTAAAATGGGCGGTCAAAGAAATGGAACGCCGACTAGAAGTCTTAGAGAAAAACAGTGTGCGAGATATTGGGTCATACCACAAAAATGTTTTGCACAAATTTACACCTACCGGGGAAGAAGGGGAGATAAGTCCGGAAAAAATGCCATATATCTGTATTGTCATTGATGAGCTTGCAGACATCATGCAGGCATATCCAAAAGAACTCGAAGCCGGGATTGTTACCTTGGCGCAAAAGTCACGTGCAGCTGGTATTCACTTGATACTGTCTACACAGCGTCCATCGGTGAATGTTATTACAGGTGTTATTAAAGCAAACCTGCCTACACGTATTGCACTACAAGTTGCATCCGCAATTGATTCCCGAACTATTTTGGATATGGGTGGTGCCGAGCAACTATTAGGAAAGGGGGACATGTTATATATGACTGGAAATATGTCTAAACCAGTTCGTGTACAGTGTGCGTACCTATCAGAAGAAGAAGTTTCCAAGGTTGTGCAATGGATCAAAAAGCAATACCGAGGAGAAGTACCCGAAGAAATAGATCTATCAACCAAAGCAGTTTCGGATTCAAACGTAATGTTCGCAGGGTCACTGGGGGACGACAACGAAGAAGATGATTTGTATGATGATGCAAAACAATCTGTATTCGAGGCAGGAAAAGCATCGACCAGTTACCTGCAAAGAAAGCTACGTGTCGGGTATTCTCGTGCAGCACGATTAATGGACATGTTAGAAGAAAACGGGGTTATAGGCCCGGCAGATGGATCAAAACCCAGAGAAATATTGTCACAAGACGAACCTGACTCTGATGTATCTGACAATGAACTATTATAATTATGGTGTTAATAGATTCTATTACTCCTAAAGCATTTCAAACCGCACTGATTGTTGTGGTTGTTTTGTTTGCGTCAATTTTAACTGCATACCAGTTGCGCTTTTATATTCAGGGACCAATTATTATTATCGACGAATCAGTTGTGACAACAACGTTGCCCTATCATGACGTATCTTTTATTGTCAGAAATGCTAATAACGTATCTGTCTCTGGACGACAACTAACACCGCAGGTTTCTGGTTTAATCGAGGACCGATTATACTTGCAGAACGGTTTGAACGTATTCGTTATACAAGCATCTGACACTTATGGATCTACCAAAAAAGAATATTTATACATAACATATCCACAATAGTCCATTTAAACGGGTATTTATCCGGGATATAAGCTGTTATTCGAGGTTGGGTATACGCCAGTAGTGTTATATAATAGTTGATGCGGTACATGTTTTTATATGTACCGCACAGATACAGGGTCTTTGACAATCTCATATTGCACCAAATATGCCTTAGATAAAACCTCTGTTTTTGTTTTCTGCAGAAAATGAGAATACAAACTGTAATCTCAAAGAATCGTAACTTATAAAAATACGAAAGCGTCCCTCTCTTCGCTTCAACAAAAGAGGGGATTAGTAATTACTAGATATAACTAATTCTATATATGAATTATGCACAATCATCACTAGCAACAAAATTCGTTGCTGGTGTTACTGCTGTTGTAATGACAATGACTGCTTTTGTAGGATTTGCACCAACAGCGCAAGCCGCAGAAACTGACGCACTATGTGCGGTAGTAGCTGACTTGCAAGCAGCAGGAAACAGCAACGCGACACTTGACGCGCTTGCTGCTACTGTATGTGGAGATGACTCATCTGATGATTCATCATCTACAGCTGGAGCTGGACAATATGTTCACCACCCAGCAGTTGATTTCGAGTTTACTCGAAATCTATACATTGGTTCTCGAGGGAACGATGTAAAAATGTTACAAATGGCTTTGAACGCAAACGCTGATACACAAGTAGCAGTTTCAGGAGCAGGATCACCTGGGAACGAAACTGAATACTTTGGTCCAGCTACGCGAGCGGCTGTAGTTAAATTCCAAGTAAAAACTGGAGTTACTCCAGCACTTGGTTACTTCTACCCGTTAACTCGAGCAGAAATGAACCGAAAAGAAGCAGGGAACCCAACTGAACCTTCAACACCATCAAACGACGGTGACTTGAATGTTTCTGAAGGAGACAATCCATCAGATGATCTATTCCCAGAAGGAGTAGTACGATTCCCAATCACAGCATTTGAATTGGACGGTGAAGCTGACGTAGAGTCAATCACAGTTCGATACAATGGTGACGCTGACGAAGACGACATTATTGATTCAGTAGTTATTTTGGACGAAGACATGAACATCGTTGGTGATGCAGAAAGTCTAAATTCAGATGAAGAAGCTGAAATCGATGTTGACTTAGAAGTTGACGGAACAGTTATGTTGTACGTAGCTGTAAACGCAACTTCTGGAGGGACAGCATTTGACGACAACGATGGTCTTGACTTTACTTTTGACGTAGTTGAAATTGAAGCAGACGGAGACGTTGACGGTCTACCAGTATCTGGAGCAGAAATGACTGTTCAAGATAACATTGACCTTGGAAACGTAGAAGTTGCTGTAAACCACGTAAGTGATTCAGCAATGGAAATCGGATCAGAAGAAGAAGAATTTGTAACGGTAAACATCGATGCAAATCCTGACGACAACGATGATTCTGTATTTGTTAAAACTTTCCGACTTGAAAATATCGGAGATGGAGACTTGGATGACTTAGACAATATCTACGTAGAAGTAGACAACGACGAATTTGACGCTGAAATTGACGGTGATTACATCGTATTTAACTTCGGAAACGGATTCGAACTTGAAGAAGGAGACGACGAAGATTTCGAAGTTTACGCTGATGTTGTAGGAGGAGCGACAGATGAATTCCAATTTGTTCTTTCAGAAGCAACTGATATGTATGTTGAAGCTGAAAGTGGATACGGAATGCCACTTGACTCAGCTTCTACAGTTGATGAATCTGGATACGCAACAGTTGATGCGGACACAGTTACTATCTCAGCAGGATCAGCTTCACTTTCAACTTCATCAGAAGACGAAAAAGAAGAAATCACAGCTGGGGAAGTACTATTAGGACAATTTGACTTCGAAATCGAAGGAGAAGGTCTTATTGTTGAAGACATGGTAATTACGATTGCCGTAACTGATGCAGTAGCTAACTCTGGAGACGATGATGACATTCTGTTAGAAAACGTATACATTGCAGACGCTGACGGAAACGAAATCTCTGAAATGGAAGACGCTGAATGGTCAGTTGCACTTGTAGGTGGAGCTGGAGAAATGGAAGTAGAATTCGACGAAATTGAATTCCCAGAAGGAGATCACGAAGATCTACGAATTATGGCTGAACTATCTGACGAGGTAGCACACGATACTAAGTATCAAGTTGTTGACTTTGATGGTTCAACTGAATTCACAGGAGACATTGTTGGAGACGAATCTGACGAAGATATTTCTGTAGGTGGATCTGCAAACTTCTCTGAACAAACAGTAGCTGGAGCAATTCTAGAAGTTAAAATGACTGGGCAAGACGATGACGAAACATCTGACGATGTAGAAGGATTCGCATTCGCAGTTCTTGAACTAGATGCAACAGATGGTGGAGAAGACGTAGATGTTACAGAAGTAACACTTACTCTTGCTGCAACAGTGGCAACACTTGATGCCGAAGAAGATGTTACAAATTGTGCTCTATATGATGGAGATGATCGAGTATCTGATGAATTTGACCTTGAAGGAGGTGAAGCAGAATACGATATTGATCTAGACGGTGTAACAGTGGAAGCTGATGCAGACGACGCTCTTGAATTAGAACTACGATGTGATATTGCTGACAATGACTTGATGGATGGTGATACATTCGAATGGTCAATCACAGCAACAGGAGTAAACTCTAACGACGAAGTAGAAGCTGAAAGTGCTAACGGTACTGACGGGGAAGACTTTGTAGTTATTACTGCATCTGCATCTGACTTGGTAACAATCAAGGCAGCAACTCTAGAAGTATTAGAAGCTGACGAAAACCCAGATGCATCTGTTGTTAAAACAGGAACATCTAAGGTAACAATCCTTGCTGTAGAGGTAGAGTCAGATAATGGTACTGCTACTATTGATGACATGACATTAACATTAACTACTCTTAACGGAGACGAAGTTGATGGTAATGACGTTGAAATCTGGGTAGATGGTGACGACAAAGTAGACACTGTCGACATGACAGCAGGAACCGAGACTGTTACTGGACTTAACATTGAAATTGAAGAAGACACTCCGACTGTTATTGAGTTCGTAGTGGACATCGATACTGCTGCAGCTGATGCAGGAACAATCGTAATTTCATTGGATGATGTTGTTCTAGAAGACGGTGGAGACGTGAACGGTGGAGCTTATGCTGCAATCGCTTCAAACGTAGCTACTGTATTCGAAGGAGTTCCTGTAATTGAAATGGTTTCTGAAAACACTAACGACCTAAACCTAGGTACAAATAGTGACTACGAAATCTTTGAATTCTCAATTGAAGCAGATGGAGAAGATGTATACGTTGATTCAGTAACACTTGATGTTACAACATTCACAAACATCGACGCCATCACTGATGCTACTCTTGAAGTTTACAAGAACTCAGCTCACACTGGTACAGAAGTTGAAGAAGTTACAGTTGCAATTACTACAACTGGAGACACTTTGTACACATTTGCAAACGATGTAAAAATCGACCAAGGTGATACATACTACTTCGTACTTGTTGGAGACGTTACTCCAAATGCTGATCCAGCAACATTGACCGTTGAACTTGCAGAAGATGCAGCAGTAGGTGTTCAATTTGTTGACGATCTAGCAGCACCAACTATTACTTCATCAGAAGTTATGGAAGATGACATGGTTGTGACTCACTCTTACACTGACTAATTGATTCGTTAATTAATCAAACGTAAGTTTTCAAAAAACCACCTTCGGGTGGTTTTTTGTTTGTCCGATTTTTTTTTCTGAATCAATGCGTGATAAATGTGGAGATAACAAGTGGGAGGGGTCAATGTTTAGTGATACAATAACTATATGGAACTTATATACATCTATTATGCAGCAGTGTTTTATTTAGGAACAATATTAGGAAGTTTTCTAAATGTAGTAGCGCTTGATATCGAAAAATTATTCAAAGAAAACGACTTGGAAGACCGAAACGAATTTTCATTTTTTGCTCGACACTGGACTAAAAAATATTTTTGGCAGTCGTTAATGAATCGACGTAGTCATTGTGACAACTGTAACAAGGTCCTGAAGTCTCATGAATTATTTCCTTTGTTTTCTTTTGCACTACAGCGTGGTGCCTGTAAAAACTGTGGTGACAAAATAACCATGTCACATTTTATTGTTGAAATTTTGGCTGGGTTTTATTTCTTGGGAGTTTTTTATGCATTATTTTCTGCAACAGACGTATTTACGGCAGGATTTATAACTTCTGTTATATACTGGTTCTTTGTTTTTGGAACACTATTTGTTGTTGCACTGTTTGATTATCGAACACAACTGATACCGGATATTTTGGTTGCATTTGTTGGGCTACTATTGATCGCTGGACTGTTTACGATGCCGTTTATGACTGCAGTCTACTGTATTGGGGCAGGATTGTTATTTGCGGCTTTATTTTACGGCTTGTGGGTAGTCTCTGCAGGAACATGGATTGGGTTTGCTGATGGTAAATTGGCGGCCCTGACAGGGTTATTATTGGGATTCTCTGCAGGGTTTACTGCGCTAGCAGTGTCATTCTGGGCCGGAGCATTGGTGTGTGTACCACTATTTTTGCTAAGTAAATGGAAGAAAAACGGGAAATTACAATTTGATTCAGCAGTACCGTTTGGTCCATTTATGGTAATAGGGATGTGGTATGTATTTGTAACAGGATTAAATTTATTTTCACTGAGTGGACTATAATTATGAACACACAAAATACACAAAACAAATCAGGATTTACCTTACTAGAAATACTAATAGTTTTGGCCTTGTTATTTATTATGACGTCTCTGTCTTTGGCAAACTATAACCGGTTTGGACGTGAGGTAGAATTAGAAAACGCTGCATACGAACTGGCGCTCACTATTCGACAAGCCCAGTTTTTTGGTATTAACCGGTCCGAACAATTCGGTGGGGCAACTAATTTTGACGACCCGCAACCCTATGGAATCTATTTTAATTTAGTCAGTGGTGACGAACCAGGATTAAATGATCAAAAATTTATGATGTTTGTAGACCAGGATAATAACCGACGTTTTGCCGAAGGTGACACAACAGGTACATCGTGTATCGCTAGTCTGTCTAACGAATGTGTTAATTTATATGAATTTAACAGAAATAATTTTATACACGAAATATGTGTTGGGACGGATAGTCTCAATTGTAATGATATTGACGGCTTGGGGATTTCAGGTGACAAAGCGATGCATGTGTCTTTTAAGCGCCCTGACCCTGACGCGAGTATTCTCATCAATGGTGTTCCGACTCCGTTCTCGTATGCTAGAATTACATTACGAGCACCTGCGGACAATATTAACGACCAATCTATTTCTATTGGGGCAGCAGGATTAATTTCTATTGATTAACATAATGCAATTACAAAAAAAACAAATCAAAAAAGGATTTTCTTTGATTGAAGTGATCGTTTCAATTGCTTTGTTTGCTGTGATCTTAACTGCGTCACTAGGAAGCCTTTTGGTTATTATTGATGTAAACCGGCAAACCAAGGCTATTAAGTTGGTAGTAAATAATTTGAACCTTGCCATGGAGGGAATGTCGCGTGAATTACGTGTGGGAAGTAATATTTGCGCTACAGACAACGAAGATTTTGACCCAACACCTTCGTGTAATACTAGTGCCGGAGGACAGGATTCAGTTTACTTTACTACCGACGTGGGCCAGACTAGTTCGCGATTCCGGCTTAATAATAATTCTATCGAACGTCGAATTGGGTCCGCAGGGACATCTCTGGCACTGACTGGGTCCGATGTGGTTGTAGATGACATGTTGTTTTTTGTTCGTGGAGTAGGTGAGACAGGCGCACAGGCCGATATTCAACCGTCGGTATTGATTGTAATTGCGGGTCACGTACAACAAGCAGATCAGATTGTTGATTTTAATTTACAAACTGTAGTTTCTCAGCGAAAACTAGAATTATAGACACAATATATTATGCAATTACAAACACACAACACATCACGAAACGTACACAACAAAAGTGGTTTTACTTTTGTTGAAACATTGGTGGCTATTACTGTATTGTTGGTGGCGGTTGTCGCACCTATGTCGTTGGCACAAGACGGAATCGTAGCAGCAAAATTGTCTCAAGACCAAATCGTTGCATTTTACCTAGGACAAGAAGGAATCGAGGTGGTAAAAAATCTACGTGATGGTAACAGACTAGCTAACGCATCTGGACAACTAGCAGGTGCAAATTTATTGAACTGCGTTGTCACGGACCCCGAAGACGCAACAGAGTACGGGTGTATTGTTGATGCAACACGAACACCAGGTGGTTCTTTCTGGACCGAAACATGTATTGGTGAATGTGAACCAATACGAATTGACACTATCGGTGGGTTAAATGGGGCCAAGACATATTCATATTTAACGACCAACACAACAGCCACAAAATACACCAGAACAGTTAAAGTGTGGTATCCGGACGGATTAAATACAGACGAGGCAGTGGTACGTGTGACGGTCTCGTGGTTGTTTGGGAAAACAGGACAAATAAAAACTTATCAGATACAAAATTATTTATATAATTGGTAATACATGAATATGCAGTTACACACAACACAACATAACGTCACTAGTAATTCACCAGATAATTCAAAATCAGGATTTGTTATTTTGATTGCAGTTTTGGTCGCTAGTTTAATGATATCGTTAGGCGCCTTTATTGCGAGTATTGCTGTTAAAGAACTATCACTCTCTGCGTCAGGGCGTGATTCTCATTTGGCTTTTTATGCAGCAGACGCCGCAATTGAATGTGCCCTATATCAAGACCTGCACGTTTCTGTCTTTGCGGCATCATCATCGGCACCAGGCCCAGCAACACTGAACTGTAATAGTTCTTCGACAGCTGTTGTATTTAGGGCGGGCCTGTCTGACGCTGATACAGGTGTTAGTGAATTTGACGTTTCGTTCCCTGAGTCTCCGGCTGATGATCCAGAATTTTCTCCTTATGCTATTGTGCGTATTACCAAAGACCAGATTGGAACCGTTAATGACGAAACAAAAATTGAGTCTCGAGGATACAATGTAAAATCAACGGATGTGAGTCGACGGGTGGAACGAGCCTTAGAAGTTACATACTAAATTGCGCTGAAATTGGCGCAATTGACTGAGTCAAACGACAAAACTCCACTCTAGCGGCAGTAACGTACCACCGCAAGACGGAGTTTTTTGCTTGTGCCTGTTTTACATATTCTTGAATGAGATATAATAAGGAAATGAAACCATCTCCTGAAGTTAAAAAACGTGTTGACCAATTATATAAGGTAATCGATTATCACCGACATCTCTATCATGTTGAAAATAAATCTGAAATCTCAGAAGAAGCCTTGGATAGTTTGAAAGATGAATTAAAAAAAATAGAAGAACAGTATCCAGAACTGATAACTCCGCAATCACCAACCCAACGTGTAGCAGGAGAACCATTGCCATTTTTTGAAAAACTAACACACAAAGTAGAACAGTGGTCGTTTGATGACGCTTTTGATTATTCTGATTTAGAAAACTGGCAAAAACGAGCACAGAGATATGTTCACTCGACAGATGTTATAGAATATTTTTGCGAACTTAAAATAGACGGATTAAAAGTGATTTTAGAATATCAAGACGGTGTGCTGATTTCTGCTGCTACACGGGGTGACGGAAAAATAGGTGAAAACGTAACGACCAATGTTCGTACCATTGAGTCAATTCCACTGGTGCTACAAAAACCAGTAAGCGGTATTTTTGAAGGTGAGATTTTTATGGGACGCGAACAGTTTGAACTATTGAACCAACAACAGAAAGACGCAAATTTAGAACTGTATGCAAACCCGAGAAACGTTGCCGCAGGTACATTGCGCCAGCTAGACCCAAACATTGTGGCAGATAGAAAATTGGATGCATTTATTTATGACATCTCACAAATATCGGGAATTGAAGTTGCAACACAGTCGGCAGAAATGGAATTACTTCAAGAGTTAGGGTTTAAAACCAATCCACATGCCTTGGTTTGTTCGGGTCTTGATTCTGTATGGGACTATTACCACAGCCAAATTGATAAAAAGGATTCTTATGATTATTGGATTGATGGTGTTGTGGTTAAAGTAAATTCTATTGAAATTCAAAATCAATTGGGCTACACAGGAAAAGCGCCGCGTTTTGCAATCGCACTAAAATTTCCCGCAGAACAAAAATCAACTATTATTCAAGATATTCAGCTGCAAATTGGGCGGACTGGAGTGGTTACTCCCGTGGCAATCATGGATCCAGTCGCGATTGCAGGCACTGTGGTTTCCCGGGCAACACTGCATAACTACGACGAGATCAAACGACTAGACGTGCGCATTGGTGACACCGTTATTATTGAAAAAGCGGGCGATATTATTCCAAAGGTACTGCAAGTAGTAACAGAACTGCGACCTGCAAATACAAAAAAATACAAATTTCCGAACAAGGTACCAGGTTGTGGTGGAGACGGGTCAATCGAGCAGATTCCTGGTCAGGTGGCGTACCGTTGTGTAAATCGAGACTCGGGAGAAATGGCCAACAGACGCCTGCATTATTTTGTCAGTAAAAAGGCATTTGATATCGACGGACTGGGCCCCAGAATTATTGACCAGTTGATGGACCAAGGACTGGTATCCGAGCCTGCAGATTTATATACCCTTAAACCAGGTGACCTGACAGGCCTGGAGGGGTTCAAAGAAAAATCAATCACAAACTTGATTGACGGCATTGCAGAGCAAAAAACAATTTCGTTTGAACGGTTAATCATAGGATTGTCTATCGATGGGGTAGGAGAAGAAACAGCACTACTGTTGGCACAACATTATGACGACTTAGATTCACTGCGCGCTACTGATGTTCAAAAATTAGAACATATTGACGGAATTGGTTCGGTGGTGGCGCAAGAAATTACGGATTGGTTTGCCACAAAAACAAACAAACAGATGATAGATAACCTGCTGCAATATATAACAGTGTCGTACCAAAGTAATAGTTCAAATGAACAAGGAATATTTGCAGGAAAGAGTGTGGTTGCAACAGGTACACTGCAAAATTATTCTCGAGACGGAATCAAAGATGTGATACGCGCCCAAGGGGGAAAAGTGGCCAGTTCAGTGTCATCCGCGACTGATATTTTGATTGCAGGAGAAAAAGCAGGGTCTAAACTGGCCAAAGCAATAGAGTTAGATATTGAGGTGTGGGACGAGGAACGATTACAAAAAGAGTTAGACAAGTAAAAAGACGCAAACCAATGCTGGCTTGCGTCTTCCTCATATATCCGAAACATCAGGCTCGCGGAGCACATCGTATAGCTTGCACGAGTGCATTCCAGGCAAAGCCAGGAAGTGGTTTGATGCATGATTCCCAGTCGACACTAAATATTTTGTGATCCGAGAATTCGGATTCATCCAGTACTTGATGACTAACAATAATGAGTGGGATACTCGGTATGTGCTCTCGTGCTTTCTCTGCATAGGGTTTAGCACAAGAGGGGCAGTTACTGGCAATAATAAATGGAGAGCGGGAGTCTGCAATTTTAGTCCAAGCCTCTTCATCGATACTATCAGTCGGTTCGACTAGGTATGTGCAGCCAATAGAGAAGCCGGCACGATTGAGAAGGCCCATTTGTTCGGGGGTTCCCAGAAGGTATTGAGGATACATGGCGATGTCTTTCTATAATTGTTGACAGGTCAGTTATTCCTAGTTTAGATAATATGCAGTTATTTGTCAAAGACCATATGATATAATGTTTTTATTATGAATAAAGACGACATTGTGCACTTGGCGGGACTATCCCGTCTGGAATTAACAGAAGAAGAAATAGCAACATTCCCGGAGCAGT
Source organism: Minisyncoccota bacterium (assembly GCA_020629435.1). Lineage (GTDB taxonomy): Bacteria > Patescibacteriota > Minisyncoccia > Phycocordibacterales > JAHDDI01. The sequence continues at coordinate 22,694 of JAHDDI010000008.1, read as the reverse complement.
TTAATGCAATATTAGATTTTGTTGACCAGGTTAAAAATGCAGATATTGGTGACGATGTTGTTCGAGACATGCAAAATTACAATTCGTTTCGCCTAGATGATTTTGCAAATATTCAAGGTGAATCTCGAGAAGAAATAATGGATGCATTCCCAAACAGATCAGGTGACCACTTGGTTGTTTCTAAGGTGCTACCTAATTAAGACTATTATGACTATTGACTTACAGACACTAACAATACATTCATTGCACGATGCGCTCACACAGAAACAATATTCTGTCCAAGAAGTTGTTTCTGCATACCAGAAAAACATAGATGAAAAAAACGATGAATTAAACGTATACCTGCACACATTTACTGATATTGATGAACAGGTCGCGCGTGCTCAAGAAATGATAGACACAGGAGTTGCTACAGCTCTGACGGGAGTTCCGATGGCAATCAAAGCCAATATTCAGGTAAAAGGGCAGGTGTGTAATGCCGCATCACGAATGCTGGAAAACTACACTGCAGTTTATGACGCAACCGCAATTGCTAGATTACGAGAACAGGGAGTGGTGTTTTTAGGGTCAGTTAACATGGACGAATTTGCCATGGGAGGGTCAACAGAAAATTCTGCATTTGGTCCCACTAAAAACCCACACGACGTAACCCGAGTTCCAGGAGGAACATCTGGGGGTTCTGCAGCAGCCGTTGCAGCAGACATGGCACTGATTGGGATTGGATCTGATACAGGGGGATCAATTCGACAGCCAGGTTCATTTTGTGGAGTAGTAGGATTCAAAGGGTCTTATGGTTCGGTATCTCGGTATGGTGCTGCTGCAATGGGGTCTAGCCTGGACCAGATCAGTCCTGCGGCAAAAAATGTGACAGACGCACAGTTGGTGTGGCAGGCAATGCGTGGTTCAGACAGCTATGACATGACGAGTCTGCCTGATGAGACATGGCAACAAACAGAGGCAAAAGAACTATATTCGATTGCAGTTCCAAAAAATTTTTTAGAGGGGGTAGACAGTGAAGTGCTAGATATTTATAACCAGTCGGTGGAAAAACTGCGTAACGCAGGGCATAGAGTAGATGAGATAGAAATTGACTCAATGAAATACGCACTACCGGTATATTATATTGTGATGCCGGCAGAAGTGTCGTCGAACTTGGCTCGATTTGATGGAATTCGTTACGGATACAAAGCAGAAGACACGAAAGGGTTGACTGATGAATATATTAAAACACGTTCGGTTGGGTTTGGTTCTGAGGCAAAACGACGAATCATCTTGGGAACCTATGTATTGTCTGCAGGGTATTCAGACCAATACTATACTCGAGCATTGGCATTACGTGAAAAAATGAAGACAGAGCTTAATCAAGTATTTGAACAGTACGATGCAATTATTACTCCGACAAGCCCTGTATTACCGTTTAAGATTGGTGAAAAATCAAACGACCCTCTGGCCATGTATTTGGCGGATATTTATACAGTGGGTGCCAATATCGCAGGAATCCCAGGGATTTCAGTTCCAGCCGGAATGTCGAATGATAACTTGCCAGTAGGTATTCAGTTTTTAGCAAAAAAGACAGATGACGAGAAACTATTGGATATTGCCAAAAAATTTGAATCGATTGTATAAAATATAACAAAAAATAGTAATCAATTGATTACTATTTTTTGTTATGAGTGCCAAGAGTAAAACAATGTAACTTTAGTTCCACTGCCCCTGGTGATATACTAAAGACATGCAATCAAGCTGGCTATTTTTTAATATTGATGAATTGTTTTATCGGTTTCACTTGCTGTTAGAGTATGTGTGGTACATTGTTTCCCTGCAGTGGATTTTTCGTGACTCTGCGGCTGCACGTGCCTTGGAACAAGGCGACTTGGGGGTGGCATCTGATGCAGGTTTTTTTGATAGAGTATTTAGTTCAGGGATATTTAGAATATTTTCATCACGTCCATCACAAGAATACGACTCAATTCAGGAGGCACTGAATCCGACAGCTGACAAAAATTTTTTTGAATTATTGTGGGGAATTATTAACGGAACAGGGGACAAAGAATCAATTTTTCAAATTCTTTTTGGAACAGTATTGGGTTGGATATTTATTTTGGCCTTGCTTGGTTTTTTCCTAAAAAAATACCTGGCTGACAAAATTCATTTTATGGAACATAAACATGAGATGCTATATGAAATGGCCCAGTCGCAATATTCCACTGCGTCTTCTAATAATAAATCAGAACGCTGGCAAAAAATTACCCAACAAGTACAAACTGACGACCCCAATCAGTGGAAAATTGCGGTGATGGATGGAGACATTTTGTTGGACGAGATTTTGTCTGAACAGGGATTTGCTGGTAACACAGTTGGTGAAAGACTGACTGATGCCAGAGAAAGTGGAAAATTAACTACTATTCAATATGCATGGGATGGGCACATCATTAGAAATAAAATAGCACATGATTCTACGTATGTTCTCTCACACAGGGACGCAAAAACAGCAATATCAATGTTCGAGCGGTTTTTTAACGAACTGTACCATCTGTAATATGTGCTATGATGTCAATCATGAAACAGACCCAAGAAGAACCTATCATTAATCATGCACAGTTTGTGACCGGAGTAATCGGTACAGATGATGTTTTTGATATTGACCGAAAACATGTAGCCTTTGTGGGACGTTCAAACGTGGGGAAATCATCAGTGATTAACTATTTATTGGGTCGCAATAGTTTAGTACGCTCGTCATCAAGACCAGGGAAAACAACCGAAATAAACTTTTTTGAAGTTGAGGATGACTATTTTTTTGTGGATTTACCAGGATATGGGTTTGCACGTATGGGTGAAAAACAGCGTGAAAAACTACGAAAATTAATTTTGTGGTATTTGATGTACACCGACGCAACAGACCGGGTCACATTTGTGGTTTTGGATGCCCAAGCCGGTTTAACTGATTTTGACCGAGAAATCGTAACCTTGTTGCAGTCAGAAAAACAAAACGTCTATGTGATTGCAAACAAAATGGACAAATTAAACCAGAAACAACAGCACGCACTAAAACTACAACTAGAGTCAGAATTAAAGGTACCGGTATTGTTTAGCACAACACTAAAAAAGCGTGGAAGAAAAGAAATATGGGCTAAAATTGTCGGGTAAAGCGTACTTGACACATTTTCCACATGAACGAAAACAGTAAAAGAATAAAAGAGTATAATTGAATTATTGTAATTAGTGGTCGGTAATTACAGTGTTTTGTACAAAATTACTAAAATCTCTAATAATAAAAATATTATGTTTAAAAAAGAAGGATTTACTCTTATCGAGCTATTGGTTGTTATTGCAATCATCGGTATCTTATCAGCAGTTGTTCTAACATCTTTGAATTCATCACGAAACAAAGCTGCAGACTCTAAGAAAGTTAACGACGTGAAACAAGTTGCATTGGCACTTGAACTAGCTCGAGACCAGGCAACTGGAGACTTCCCAACAGCAGCAAACGAAGCTGCAGTTGATACTGCTTTGGATTCATACTTGAACCCATTCCCATTGGCATCAATTGACTTTGCTGCTGCGTCTGGATCAGAATTCTGTGTATCAACTACACTTTCTGCAGACTCACAATCAGCTTACTTCAATGCATCTGAAAACGGGTCTGGATACGCTTCAACAGCAGGATCTGCAGTTGGAACTTGTCCAACAAGCTAATCGTATTTCATTACGAAAACATCAAACACCTTTGGGTGTTTTTTGTTTTTTGAAAATACCTGTATAATTACTTGTATGAATAGCAATCTCTCTTTGGATAAAAAATCTGCGTTTACTCTTATAGAATTATTGGTAGTGATAGCCATCATCGGTATCTTATCAGCAGTTGTTCTGACATCCTTGAATTCGTCGCGCGACAAAGCCAATGATTCTTCAAAAATAAGCGGGGTCAAGTCGGCCAGTCGTGCAATGGAATTAGATAGAAATCAACTAACTGGTTTTTTCTCGACATATAACACAACAGCTGCTGCAGCAATTGGGTTACAAGAATACTTGGAACGATGGCCAACTGACGTAGAATTTGTAGACAACACATCTGATAATACTATTTATTGTATTTATGCCGTGCTGCAAAATAGCAGCGCTAATTATATTGTTGCTTCGGAGAATTCTGCAGGATTTAGAACTACGCTACCGGTGTTAGGTGACTGTGACGCGGATATGTAATACACTATTGCATAATCTATTTCTCTTTGTATAATATGCCCCATCAAAAGGTCCGAGACAGATGGGGATGTATACGCATTTAAAAATCCTACTGTAGATCTTGATTTAAGCCACAGGCTTACCTTTTGTGTTCAAAAGGTTTATTTTTTTTGAACAAATTATCAGTTTATACATATATACATATATGGCAATCACTAAAGACCGAAAGAAAGAATTGTTGGATAAAGCACAAGATATCTTTGCTTCATCACAGTCAGTTGTCTTTGCACAGGTAAAAGCATTGGGAGCAAATGACACCAACGCTATGCGTTCAGCAATGAACGAATCAGGGGTTGGATACAACGTAATCAAAAAAACTTTGATTGGAAAAGCACTTGATGACAGCACAATTACAGGTGACCGACCAGAGTTCGAAGGAGAATTGGCTGTAGCATATGCAGATGACTTAATTGCACCAGCACGTTTGGTACAAGAATTTGCAAAAAAACACAAGAAAAATGTTGCAATCATGGGTGGAGTATTTGATGGAGAGTTCATGGACAAAGCAGCCATGACTGAAATCGCAAATATCCCAGATGTTCCAGTATTACGAGGAATGTTCGTGAACGTGATTAATTCACCAATTCAGGGAATGGTAATTGCGTTAAACGCAATTGCTGAAAAAAAGACCGCTTAGGTCACAATTTATAAATAATAATTAAAATAATATGTCAGACGAAGAAGTAAAAACAGAAGAAGTTGCAGTTGAAGAAACTGCAGCTGTCGAAGAAACTCAAGCAACAGAAGCACCAGCTGAAGAAGCAACTGGAGCAGACGTAGAAGTACCAGCAAAATTCAAAGATATCGTAACAGCTATCGAAGAAATGTCAGTTCTTGACCTGAACGAATTGGTAAAACTATTTGAAAACAAATTTGGAGTATCAGCAGCTGCAGTAGCAGTAGCAGGTGGAGCAGCAGCAGGAGATGCAGCAGAAGAACAATCTGAATTCGAAGTAGTACTTGCAGGAGCAGGTGATTCTAAAATCGGAGTAATTAAAGCAGTTAAAGCTGCTCTAGGACTTGGATTGAAAGAAGCAAAAGAAATGGTTGATGGAGCACCAGCAACTGTTAAATCAGGAATGAAAAAAGAAGACGCAGAAGCATTGAAAGCAGAACTAGAAGCTGCTGGAGCATCTGTAGAAATGAAATAATATATTTCCATATTCTTATAAAACAAAAACACCGCAAGGTGTTTTTGTTTTATGCAAAATACAGGATACGTGGTATAAATATAAAACTACTGGTAATAGTGCCAGTGGATGAACTTTGATTTAGAGGACTGGTTCCTCCTGGAAAGGATCAAAACAATGATTTATTTTTCTCAAAACCACAAAGATTTGCCTCGCGCGTTGTGGTGTATGCCTTATCTGTATAACGCAGCTGCGATGATGATAGAAAACATGAGTTTTCGTCAGCAAATAAAGCGATGCTCTATCAAACTCACACCTTGCGTAGTCGAGGGAAATCTCTCTGCGAGCTTCGATATTGTGCTCGGCATGTCAATTCATGGTGAGCAGAAAATTCATCGATCACTAACGTTTGCGGAAAACAAGAACTCGGTTGACGTTAATACCTTGTATGGTCTTTTGGTCAACGGTTGTGACGCAGTCGGGGACAAGGACCATTTGGGAGCGACCATTTTGTACGATGGCGAAGGCCAAGCGATTAGCCAGGCACTTGAGGCTGACTATACTCGCCTGAGAATCAACCTTATCAAGGGTTGTTTCCCATATGGACGCCCTTTCTGGCATAGTTTGGGTAACGTGGCGCTGTGGGCGTTTCCCCAGGAATATACATGGGTCAAGGCCATAACCCTTATGCGATCCACGATTGGTGCGGAACTATTTTTGCTAAACGATCAAGAGAACGCTGTCAGGTCTGCAAAAAAGGCATCAGTGATTCTTGGAGAACCGATTCATGTAATTTTTCAGGAAGATGATCAGTTCAAGATCTTTACGACCTTGCCGGGAGAAGAGTATCAGAAACTAGGAGTGCATTTCACGAGCGCAGATGAGGCTCCCACTAAACAAGGATACGTCATGTGTAAAAGCTTGATCG
>JAHDDI010000008.1:8265-16294 GCA_020629435.1 Minisyncoccota bacterium | reverse complement strand
AGCGCAGATGAGGCTCCCACTAAACAAGGATACGTCATGTGTAAAAGCTTGATCGTGTCTTTGGACGGTAGCTGGTAATACGCTGAACCAGCGCGGACGCATGTCCGCGCTGGTTTTTTTATCCGTATCTTCTATCCAACCGTTACAACTTATTATGAACCCCTACAGGCCGGGCGAATATAAAGTAATTTTTGACCAGAAAGCCCGGCCGCAGCAAGTTCATAATAAGTTAGTAACAAAAACCCCGAAACCAAAGACAAAGTGGTTTAAGGATAGCTGACTGAGGACCCACCAGCAGCGGCCATAAACCCAATACAGTCTTGCAATTGTGGACAAAATTGGTATGATACCCGCATTCTTGTCTTTCTTGGACGCATTCGGACATTCAGAGTTTCCGACACTGTATCTCAGACGATTCTGACATGGAACACTTTTATTTAACTAATTACTCTATGACTAGATCAATTAAAAAAGGGCCATACGTAAATGAACGTATTTTAGGCAAAGTACAAGGGAAAAAACCAAAAGATGTTGGTGTAATTAATGTATGGGACCGAGCATGCATGATTCACCCTGATATGCTTGGGTTTAAATTTGGTGTGCACAACGGACGAAAGCACATCGAAGTATTAGTAACAGAAGACATGGTAGGGCACCGTCTAGGAGAATTCTCTCCTACTAAAACTTTCCACCGACACGGAGGTAAGATGCAGAAGGATCTCGACATGCGAAAGAAAGAAGCAGAGATTGCAGCAGCGAAAGCAGCTAAAGCTAATGCGTAATAATCAATACTATTATGACAACTACAAACACAATCACTGCATCAGTTACAAACTACAAAGCAACACCGCGAAAAATGCGATTACTTGCTGATTTTGTACGAGGTAAAAATGCAAAAAAAGCACTTGCTGAATTAAAATTCGTTAACAAACGTCATGCAGAAGGTATGGCAAAAGTTATCGCGTCTGCATTAGCAAACGCAAAAAACAACCACAACATTGATGGAAACGACCTAGTTATCTCTGATATCCAAGTTCAAGAAGGAGTTTCACCGAAACGAAGTCGACCAGCATCACGGGGACGAGCAATGGTATTCCGACGACGAATGTCACACATCCACGTTACATTATCAGCAGCTCAGGACACTAAATAATTCATTATGACTAAAATAGTACACCCATATGCACACCGACTAGGTGGATCAGGAATCCGAGACTGGAAATCACGATGGTCATCAGTTGCAAAAAACTATATTCCATTTTTGAAAACAGATACCTATGTGCGAGAATACTTGAACAAAGCCCTGCACGGTAAATATGTATCAGATATCGAAATCGAACGAGACGACAAAAACTACAAAGTAATTGTTAAAACATCTCGATCAGGAATGATCATTGGACGAGGAGGAGAAGGAGTAAACGACCTACGAAAAGGAATCGAAAAGACTTTGAAAAAGAAAAATCTTGACGTTCCTGCAAACATCCGAATCGAAATCGAAGATATCCGAAACCCAGAAGCTGACGCAGGAATTGTTGCAGCATCTATCGTAGAAGGACTAGAACGACGAATGCCGTTCCGACGAGTAATGAAGTCAACGATTGAAAAATCAATGGCAAACAAAGAAGTACAAGGAATCAAAATCTCAATTTCAGGACGACTTAACGGGGCTGAAATGTCACGAAAAGAATACTTGAAAAAAGGGCGAATTCCACTTCAGACATTGCGAGCAGATATTGACTATCGTGACGCACGAGCAAATCTGCCATACGGTGTTATCGGAGTAAAAGTATGGATTTACCGAGGACAAATTTTTGAAAAACAACGACGAGGATAGAACTATATAGTTCTCAAGAGTGCACAAAGCAAAGTGCTTGGCACTCTGGTGAGAATATGACAGACACCTGTTATGTTACTACCAGAGCGCCCAGCAACGCGTGATAAGTTCTGGCCATTACCAGAATGAATTCATGCTCGCGTTTGAAACACGTATGTGTTTCATCGCTGGGTACGGTTTCCGCCGAAAAAAGGAACAGTAATTATCGTTCCGCATTTATAATCACACAATCATGTTATTCCCAAACAAAGTAAAACACCGAAAGTGGCAGGTAGGACGAAAGCACCCAGACAAAATGGGGACTGCGTCTCGAGGTAACAAAGTGTCTTTTGGATCTCACGGTCTCAAAGCGCTTACATCTGCACGCGTGACTTCGAATCAAATCGAAGCAGCACGTAAAGTAATTAAACGAACAGTGGGTAAAACAGGAAAAGTATACATCCGTGTCTTTCCTGACCGACCATGGACCCAAAAAGCAGCAGAAGTTGGTATGGGTAAAGGTAAAGGAGATCCACAAGGATTCTGCTTTGAAGTTCTTCCTGGACACGTATTATTCGAAGTAGCGGGTGCTGACGAAGCAACTGCTCGAGAAGCTCTACGAAAAGGAGGTACAAAAATGCCTTTGAAATCTAAAATTGTAGAACGAGTATAATCAAATAATTATGACTGACTACACAAAATCAAAAGACGCTGACTTGGCAAAAACACTAGGAGACAAAAAACGAGAACTACAGCAAATGGGATTCTCATTGGCTGCTGGAGCAGAAGGGTCAAAGCGATCAGAATTGAAAAAAGAAATCGCGCGAATCGCAACAGAAATCTCGAAACGAGAAAACGCGTAATAGCAATTATTAATCCAATTAGCACACTATATGGCTGAAGATACAAACAAATCAAATCCACGGAAATTGACTGGTACAGTAGTATCAAACAAGATGACTGATACTATCGTTGTTGCTGTTGAACGATTCGTGAAACACCCGAAATATCAAAAATTTCTTAAAAGCACAAAACGATACCATGCACACGACGCTGGTAATACAGCACAAGAAGGAGACAAGGTTACAATCATTGAAACCAAACCTATTTCAAAGAAAAAACGGTTTACTCTAAGCAAGGACTAAAGCCCAATTATTACTAAAGATAATCACATACTATGATTCAACCACAAACACTGGTAAAAGTAACAGATAACTCTGGGGCTAAAATTGCTCGAGTTTTCAAAGTACTTGGTGGGTCAAAACGACGGTATGCACGAATCGGAGACGAAGTAATCGCATCTGTGCAAACTGCTGAACCACGAAAACAAGTAAAGAAAAAAGAAATAGTACGATGTGTTGTCGTACGACAAAAACAACCATTCCGACGAAAAGATGGATCATACATTTATTTCGACGAAAATGCAGTTGTCATTATTAACCGAGAAGGAAAAAAAGACCCACGAGCAGGACGTATTTTTGGTCCTATTCCACGTGAAGTCCAAGAACTTGGATTCCAAAAAATTGCTTCTCTCGCACCTGAGGTTGTGTAATATATTTTCTCTATGAAACTTAAAAAAGGAGACAACGTAGTTGTTATTGCAGGAAAAGACAAAGGAAAAAAAGGCGTGATTATCAAAACACTTCGAGACACTAACAAAGTGATCGTTGACGGTGTTAACGTACTGAAAAAACACGTTAAATCACGAGGAGAGAACGCAGGGGGAATTGTTGACATGACACATCCAATTGATGCGTCTAATGTCGCATTTGTTGATCCAAAAACAGACAAACCAACTCGAATCGGTTACAAAGGAGTCGGAAAAGACAAAGTACGTATCGCAAAAAAAAGCGGAACTGAACTGAAATAATTATTAGCTAATAGACAAATATGCAAGTACAAGAACAAGTAAAAACTGCACATGCTGCTCTGAAAGACAAGTTTGGATACACAAATGTCATGCAAACACCCACAATTAAAAAAGTGGTAATTTCTACAGGGGTTGGTAAAGTGCGGAACGACAAAAACAAAATTGCGGTTATCGAAGACCGATTGGCAAAGATTACTGGTCAAAAAGCAGCAAGTGTTAAAGCTAAAAAATCAATTGCTCAGTTCAAGGTCCGAGAGGGTGAAACAGCTGGATACATGGTGACATTATCTGGTCCACGAGCAAACCAGTTTTTAGACAAACTAATCAATGTTGCAATTCCACGAACAAAGGACTTCCGAGGAATCAAACGTTCAGGAGTAGATGAAATGGGTAACCTAACAATGGGAATCCGTGAACATGTCATTTTTCCTGAAACAGGAGACGAAGACATTCGAGATATCTTTGGTTTGGCGATTACAGTAGTAACAACTGCACCAAACAAAGAACAAGCAACAGCATTTTTTGAACACATTGGAATTCCATTCAAAAAAATTGACGCAGAAGACTAATATCCATTACTAGACGAATCTAATCATATATATATGAAAACTGATACACATCCAACATATAACGACAATGTAGTAGTGACTTGCGCCTGTGGTGCAACACACCCAATTGGTTCTACATTGGACGAACTGAAAGTAGAGATTTGTTCACAATGTCATCCATTCTATACAGGAAACGAAAAGGTAATGGATACGGCAGGACGAGTAGACAAATTCAAAAAACGTATGGAACAAGCTGCGGCAAAACCAGCAAAGAAAAAAGCTGAACCAGCACCAGCACCAGAAGTTAAAGAAGAGGTAGCAGAAGAAGTTACAGAGGAAGTTGTTGAAGAAGTAGTGGAAACTACAGAAGCACCAGCAGAAGAAGTATCAACAGAAGAAGCGGCGGAAACCACTGACACTGAAGACAAGGTGAATGACTAAATTTATTTAGTCAGAGAGAGTAGCCTGGGCTAGACTAAAGAAGCGTAATACTAAATTACAATTCAAACAAAAAACCGCGAAAGCGGTTTTTGTTTTGGTATACTAAATTCATGAAAATAATTTTTGTGTTAGATTCAAATGTCCTGCGCGGTAGTAACAAAGAATTTAAGGTGTCAACGAACTTAATGAGTATCTTAAATGAGCTGAAAGCAGAAAAAATTAATTTTGATGTTTTTGTGCCGCATCAGGTAGAACGTGAAATAAAGTCAGGTAGATATGCTGGGTACAAAGCTTTTAAGGATAAGTTTAAAGTTAAACTTATAGAGAATGATATAAAAAAAGTGGACTATGAGCATATTTTTGACAAAGCAATAGGTAAAATTGCGCCATTTCGAGATATTAATGGTTCAAGTGATAAGGGATTCAAAGATGCCGTAATTTGGCAGAACCTGGTTAAAGAATTTTCAAAGAAAAGATATTTATATGGCGATATATATTTTATTACCAATGATGATGGTTTTGTAAAAGGTGCTGATGAGCTAAAAAAAGATCTAAAGGGTAAAAATAACAGTTTTTCTTTTATTAGTGTCAAAGACATATCCCTGTCCCTCAGAAGAAAAATTGGTTTAAGTACTGTCAGCCTAGAGGAGCAAATTTTAGTTGAAGAAATAATCAATCTGAATAGGGGAGTAATACTTCTTCCATGCATAGAAGAAAGAGAAGAGTATTTTTCTAATTTGCCACTTCGCAGCAACTCAACAAATCTTATTCTTCATAGAGAATTTCTCACAGAGAGCAGCTATGCAATTTATAACCCGTTTGACTTGTCATATTTTGATGGAGCTACAAATAGACCCCCCCAGAAAAAAGTAAATTGCAATAAGTCGAGTGATATAAGTTATGCAAATTTTAACTCAAATAACTTAAAAAGAGTTTATGCAGATAACTACGGATGCAGCATACGAGATATAGAGGTACAACATAATGAACAAGATAAGTATCTTGTTTCCGTCGATATTAATTATTCTGTATTTGGTATTTTTCTAAAACCGGACCCGGGAATAAAAACGAGTATGCTCAGAAATGAAATAAATGGAGTTTATCTGTTAGAACAATGTATCAAAACATATTCCTGTATAGTAGACGTGACTAGAAAAAAAATATTACCTCAATAACAACACTCGATTTTTGTTGAATTGGTCTTTGATTATTTGGTGAGACAGGGCGGGGTAGTTGGTTTGGATATACGCAACAATCATGTCCGTCTGCCACGGGTCATATTCGATATACATGGACCCGCCTGGTTTCAAATATTTTTGTGCATTATCAATCAGTTGTTTTACAAAATACAGGCCGTCTTCGTCTGCGTACAGACTGTCATAGTCTTCATGGTTGTGGACGCTGTCTTGGACCGTTTCACGCCGGTTGGGGGCAATATATGGCGGATTAGCCAGTATTAGGTCGTACTGTGCGTTTGTTGGCAGTGCACTAAATACATCTGACGGGTACACATTGTATTGGTCCGGGTTTATGTTATTTAAATCAAGATTCTTTTGGATTTGCCTGACAAATTCTGGATTTTTCTCGGCAAGGTCCACTGTGCAGTTAGACAAATGGTGCAGGCACGCAATACCAATACATCCCGACCCACTAAATATATCTAAAATTTGTAGAGACTCATGGGGGGTATTATCAATCACGTCTTTGACCCAGTATTCTGTTTCGTTACGGGGGATCAATGGGCGGGCAGACAGGTCTATCTGACAACCTAGAAATTCACGGTTACCGATCAGATAGTCTAATGGGTGACCATCAGATAACAGTTGTACATCCGCGTGGTACTGGTCGGATACAACACCACTGTATTTTTCATCCAGTAGCCATTTTTTTTCTTTTTCAAATAGATTTGCGTCCATAGTGACCATATTGTATCGTATTTATGATAGAATACTGCACATCATGACCGAATCCACTGACTCACAATATAATCCAGATTTTGATGTTTCATCATTTGCAGAAGACGGCCAGACTGCCTTTTTGGCAGGGCAGTTTACTAAACTACAGGAACAACTGGCCGAGGCTATGGAACTGGCATCTGACCCAGAAATGGCTGAACTGGCCCAAGACGACATCGATACCATTACCGAACAACTAGTTGGGATGCAAAACCAGTTTATCGAAATGGAAAAAAAACAACGCGAAGAAGAACGATTCCCAAACGAATTAGTGTTCGAAGTACGTGCCGGAGCCGGGGGTGACGAAGCGTCATTGTTTGCAGGAGAACTAGCCAGTATGTATGAACGATTTGTCACTAATTCAGGATGGTCATGGATGGTTTTGGACACGTCAGTTTCAGAAGCAGGGGGGTATAAAGAAGCAATGTTCGAGGTAAAAGGTCTGGATTGTTATAAACGAATGCGATTTGAAACAGGTGTACACCGTGTACAGCGAATCCCTGCGACAGAAAAAAACGGCCGAGTCCACACGTCGACCGTGACCGTGGCAATTATGCCTGTACGTAAAAAATTTACAGTCACCATTGCACCAGATGACCTGGAGCGAGAAACGTCTCGGTCTGGTGGTGCTGGGGGGCAGAACGTAAACAAAGTTGAATCTGCGGTACGTCTGACACACAAACCAACAGGACTAACAGTGCGGTCCACATCTGAACGAACGCAGTTAAAAAACCATGAAAAGGCTATGGCACTGCTGTTGTCACAACTGCAAGAAAAACACGACGAAGAAGAAAACGCAAAACACGCCGAACACCGCAAAAAACAAGTAGGATCAGGAGACCGAAGCGAGAAAATTCGAACATACAATTTCCCACAAGACCGAGTAACTGACCATCGTATTAAAGAATCATGGTCCAATATCGAGAAAATCATGTCCGGAGCCATAGAACCGATTGTCCAAGCAATCGAAGATTACGAAAATTCATAACTGTGCTAGTGTAGCGACAATCTGTCGCGTTACACCAGGCCGGAGGACTAACCATAGCGGTTAGTTTTTTGTTTGTAATGGCATGTATTGTGCGCCCTTATTTCGTTTACTTGAGATATTTTATATTTTGTATCGGATTGTTTGTCGCTAACTTTTTTCAAACTGGCTTCGACGAGACTAACTGAGGGTAACAACTGCAAACTCGTCTCGTCTGCAGGGGTTTGAAAAAAGTTACGACGGTAGAAATAACGGAATTGAAAGCTCGATTAGTTTTTAGTGTCTGCAAGGACTATATAAGTAAACTAAAGCGTCAGTTCTTTACTAGAAACACAATCTGCAGCGGTTACGTTTATCTAGTTCTTACCGCCAGGCAGTAACCGCGAAGCTTGTTGTGTTTTAGTAAAGAACAAAAAA
>JAHDDI010000008.1:5394-8165 GCA_020629435.1 Minisyncoccota bacterium | reverse complement strand
CTTACCGCCAGGCAGTAACCGCGAAGCTTGTTGTGTTTTAGTAAAGAACAAAAAATTCCGAAACAATAAATAAAATAGTTGTAATCATATAGAGTAAGGGTGCATGAATTATGCTGTACAAATATTGATTGCAAAATTACTCCCGGTGCGTATAATACAAAGTATCAAATAGCCGCAAGGCTTTTTTTAGTACAAATCACAGCACACTGTTATTTGTCGATTAACAAATTTATATATTATTTTATGCAATTAGTAGATTACCTAAAAGACGTTCGAGCAGAATTAAAGAACGTAAAATGGCCAAGCCAAAAAACAACTGTTTATTTTTCAATAGTTGTTGTGGTGATGTCTATTATTTCTGCATTGTATCTCGGGGCGTTTGACTTTGCCTTTTCTGAATTGATTCAGTCATTAATATCTTAAATATATTCTTAATACATACACATTATGGCTAAACAAGACACAGGGGGAGAAAGAAATTGGTATGCAATCCATACCTATGCAGGATACGAAAATGCAGTTGTTCGAAACATGAAACAACGAGTAGAATCAATGGAAATGGGACACAAAATTTTTGACGCCATTGTTCCTACGGAGAAAACAATTAAAATCAAAAACGGAAAACGAGTCGAAGAAGACGAAAAAGTATTCCCAGGGTATATTTTAATCGACATGATCGTGGACGATAAATCTTGGTACGTGGTACGTAACACTCCACGAGTAACAGGATTTGTTGGTACAGGAGTTAACCCGGTACCAGTTTCTGATAAAGAAATGTTGGACGTAATTGCACGCATGAAAAAAGACAACACTATGCACGAAGCAATGTTCACAGAAGGAGAACCGATTATGATTATCGACGGGCCGTTCAAGGACACAGAAGGAACAGTATTGCATTTTGATGCAGTTACTGGAAAGGTAAAAGTTTCTGTGGCTATGTTTGGGCGAGACACTGAAGTAGAACTTGATTCACTCCAAGTCAAAACAATTTAATTACGTAAATTTGGACGATTAACTTTGTTGAATGCGAAAAACCAGCTCTCACTGTACCAATGTACACCTTTGAGCTGGTTTTTCTTTCTCCTCGTTTCTCATTCCAAATTTACGTAATTGGTCTTTTGGATAAATGTTGTATTTGAAAATTATCACGGTATAATACTGGCACTGTTACGCGACTGGAATCAGTCACAGATGCTTCAACATTACAGTAATATTTAAAACTATGGCAGAAATAACTAAAAAAGTACGATTAGTTGCACCCGGAGGGAAAGCAACACCAGCACCTCCATTGGGACCGATTTTGGGGTCAGCAGGTGTAAACATCTCTGAATTCACAACACAATTCAACGAGGCAACTAAAGACCAAATGGGAGAACCAGTTTCAGTAGTAATTAACGTGTTCGACGACCGAACATTCCACGTTATCTACAAAACTACTCCTACAACAGCTTTGATTAAAAAAGCTGCTGGAATCAAAGATGGTTCTGGAAAAAACAAAACAAAAAAAGTAGGAACAATTACTATGGACCAGGCACGAGAAATCGCAGAAATCAAAATGCCAGACTTGAACGCAATGAATATTGACCAGGCGGTTAAAATTATTGAGGGGTCTTGTAAGTCTATGGGAGTCGAAATAAAATAAATATATTTCTAAAATTTGAACGAACTACTTCGTCAAATTCAAAAACCAATTTCTCAAGGTAATAATATATCTTGTCGAAATTGGTTTTTGTTTTTCCTTGTATTTCATTTCAAATTATTAAAAATACTACTTAATTTTACATGATGAGATGTGCTGAAATTTGATATTTTTTTAATTTTCATAGCTACCAAAAATAAGGGGTTCCTGATTGTTAATACAAAAAAATGAAAGAAAAATATTTAATAATATGCATTATTTCAGTGCTGACAGCATGTAGCATTAGTTATATTCTAGTGCTAAACATAAATAGCAGTGAGAGGACCAATTACTATTGTATTAATGGTGTGATATGTAACTTTAGTCAGTAGTTGATATACTTAGAAAATGCAAGAAATTGAAACAGGACTCTGGCAACACAGCAAATCAGGCAAACAATATATAGTTTTGGGAACGGCCTGGCACAGTGAATCAATGCAACAAATGGTGGTCTATCAGGCCCAATACGACAGTGCTGATCTGGGCCCCAACCCGACCTTTGTTCGCCCGATTGAAATGTGGACTGAACAGGTAGAAATAGAAGGGGAACTGAAACCAAGATTTGTTAAACTATAACTATGGAAATAAAAATTAAAAAACTAGACCCAAATGCATTCATGCCTGAATATGCTGTGGCAGGAGACGCAGGTATGGATTTACGTTGCATCGAAAACGTGACACTAGAACCCGGTGTGCCTACTCGGATTAAGACTGGCTTATCAATAGAGTTTCCAGAAGGATATGTGGCTTTACTCTGGGACAAGTCTGGTTTGGCTACGAAATACGGCCTCAAGACATTGGGAGGAGTCATCGAACACACCTATCGCGGTGAATACCAAGTGGGTATGATCAACCTCACTAATAACCCACACAAGTTCGAGGTCGGTGACAAGGTAGCCCAGTTACTTATCCAGCCTATAGTCACAGCAGAACCAATAGAAGTAGAAGAATTATCACATTCAGAAAGAGGCGAGGGGGCATTTGGTTCAACCGGAAAATAAAAAGACCCTTAGAGGTCGTTTTTATTTTCTTTGGCAAATATTCGTAGTTTTTCTAATAAGTCATCTACAGAATTATAAATCATAAACTGACA
>JAHDDI010000008.1:0-5294 GCA_020629435.1 Minisyncoccota bacterium | reverse complement strand
ATTGATTCGATTTGTGTCAAATATTCTGCACTCGCGTCGTACAGGGAACAACCAAGATATATTTTCATACATTCATTCTATCAGACCTGAGTGATTTTGTGATATAATTTTCGAATTATGGCATTATCTGACAAACAAATTTTAGAAGAAAAGAAAAAAGGTGACATCGTGATCACTCCGTTTTCTCGAGAAAACGTAAACACGTCTAGCTATGACGTGACACTAGGAGAATACTTTTTCCGGGAACAGCCAAACGACGGGTTGCATGGTGTATACAATATCTACAACAAAAAACACACTGACCGTGTATGGGGAACTGTTGCAGAAAAAGCACCCAAAGCAAAACAGGTATTCAAAGACATAGATTTTGAATGGGTGGGGATCAAACCATCTGACCAAGTAATTCTCATGCAGCCAGGAGAAACGATTTTGGCACACACCAACGAATTTATTGGTGGTAAAAACCACATCACAACCCAAATGCAGGCGCGGTCAACAATTGGTCGTAACTTTATCGAGGTATGTAAATGCGCTGGTTGGGGTGACGTAGGGTATATTAACCGATGGACTATGGAAATCACCAACAACAGCCGGTCGCAGGTCATCCCACTAGTGATCGGTCGACGTATTGCACAGATTGTGTTTTTAGAAACAGGCGAAATTCTGGCAAACGATTACGCAGTTTCTGGAAAATACCAAACGTCAGATGATGTAAATGTGTTGAAAAAAACTTGGGACCCAAAACAAATGCTACCAAAAGCATATCTGGATCGCGATATTAAGTAACGGCAAAAAATAAAGACAATTCGATTGAATTGTCTTTATTTTTTATTGCCGTTATTTACATCGATAAATCATCTTTCAGCTTTGCTGAAACTGATTTAGCCGATGCAAATAATTTAACAGCGCTTTATTTAATCTGAATATCGTGTTCTCCTCGTTTTACATCAAACCGGTCTGCCTCAGGGTCCAGGTGAATCACCAGTCCATCTTTTCCAAACGCATCGGTCAGTATTTCTGCCATATCCTGTGCCTTGTAACGCAGTGTTGGATGCACAAATCGCGTTGCACGTAATTCCACTAAATAGGTCAGCGCACTCAAGTCACCTGAAATTCTATTTGCTGTGTTGTAACCCATGGCAATATAGTACTGACGAGTTGCTTCGTCGCAATCCAATGAGTCAATCAGTTCTTTTTGAGATTCTAATAATGTCTGTGCTTGTTCGGCTAGATCATCTGGCAGTTCATTTTTGTACCAGTCTTCAAATCCCAAGTCCATAGTTAACAAAGGCATCCTTTGTACCACAGCTCGATGTCGTTGAATATCGCGAAATGACCCAAAATCCAATGGGAATTCAAACCCTACTGTTCCACATTCAGCAATTTGGCGCACCAATTCAGTTTTTGCTGGTCGGTCAGCCATGACATGACTGTATTCTGACAACAATTGTGAATCAACCCCGTTATAAGTCATGGACAGTTCACTACATTTTTCATTGTGATGATAATAGTGTTCTGACATATAGTGCTCATTGTATTGTTCGGTTCCTTCGTATCGTTTATGGCCAAAACTGTTGGGGTGTGCTGATTGCAATGACACCTCTAGTGCGTTGGCAATATTTCGCACCTCTTCCAATGGGTGGTGCCGCAGATGTTTCATGGCGTCTGCTGCTTGTCGCAGATTGGTAGTCCAAGCTAAATTGGTTGTTGACCCTGCAGGCAGAAAACCACGCAAGATATCAAACGCACGTGCATCAATTGCTTTGTTGTAAATAGTTTCTTTCTCATCATCTCCCATTGGGAATCGCTGTTTCAGGTCCTGTACCAAGTCTGGCATAGCAGAGACATAAAATGCACGCCAGTTTTCCAGTATTGTTTCTCCGACATCTGTCCCTAGTGGATTCATAAACGCCTGAGTAGCAAAATCAATGTACCGTGTCGATGCTTCTTGTCCTGAATACAGTCGCCAGTCTTGAATCGCCTTGGCAGCCAACATAGACACTCCTTCTACAAAAATAACCGACGTTCCACAGTCACCAATACTGGCATGGCCGTATCCCACATAGAAATTTGCCATAAAATTTTCTGCACCTCGTTTTTCTAGTGATTCCAAGTGTTCTCGCAGCCCACCCACAGAACGCGAGTGCAAGGCCTGTAACATGGCCGATGCTTCGGCATTGATTGCCGAACCTGTTTCCAGTACGATTACTTCGCCATTGTCTGTTCCCGCAATCTTTGTTACGTGATGTTTTAGTTCTGAAAGTGATGTTGTCATGGTGCCTTGTATTAGTGATTTATCAATAGAATTATTTTAGCATATTCTTTTATCGTACTTTGATACATGACAGCCTATAGATGTATTTCTGTCGGGGCTTTTCTTTTTATCTTTTGGTATACTAATTAAATTATGTCAAAATTTATTGTTATTGAAGGAGTGGGAGGCGCAGGAAAAACAACCCAAATTGAAAAACTAAAAGAAAAATATCCCGATGCGGTATTCGCGCGTGAACCAGGTGGAACAGAGGCGGGTGAGAAGATTCGGAATTTATTATTCGAGCAACTAGACAATCTGGATCCAGTAGCACAGTTGTATTTGGTACACGCTGCGCGTTGGCAAAATATCATTGAAAACATACTACCTGCACTAGAAGCAAGAAAATTGGTTATCTGTGACCGATTTCAATTGTCTACCTTTGCCTATCAAGTGTATCCAAGTGGACGCGAAGACGTCCTTGAACACATTTTAGAAACCCAGGCACAATTTTTAGCAGCCACCATTAATCCGCATTATATTTTCTTGGACGTGTCACCAGAATTAGCTGCACAACGAATTGCAACTGGTCGAGAAGACGACAATGACACTTTTGATAGTAAACCTAGTGATTTTCAGGAACTGACATATCAAGGATACAAACAAGGACTGGTAGAGCTGGCATTGCCCCATACGAATATCGACGCATCTCAGGATATCGAATCTGTAACACAGGCAGTACACCAAGCAATCGAAGAGGTAATCAGTCAAGACGACCCAAATAAAATAGAAGAATAATAATGACAACAATAGTACAAGGAGAAGCAATCGCACAAGAAATTGGAGACAAGATTTTTGCGGCTACACAACAAATGATTAAAAAACCCACCATGGGTATTGTTGTGGTGTCAGAAAACACTGTGACTCAGTCATATGTAGCACGCAAGCGCATGTATGCGCAGGTGGTTGGGATTCCATTTGTTGAAAAATATCTATCTGAAAATATTACCCAAGAAGAACTAGAAAAAGAAGTTTCGGAATTTGCAGACACTGTGGACGGATTGGTTGTGCAGTTGCCATTGCCGAAACATATCGACCAAGATGCTATTTTGCAGTTAATTCCCAAAAACAAAGATGTAGACGCACTGCACCCCGAAGGGGCAGACGAAGGAGTGATTGGCCCAGTAGCTGGCGCTGTATTGCAGATATTACGCGAACACGAAATTGATATATCAAGTAAAAACTGCGTAGTCATTGGTCGTGGACAGTTGGTGGGTGCACCTGTTGCGCAGCAACTAGAACGACTGGGGGGATTAGTACAAACTGCCGATAAAAACACACCACAAGATGCATTATTAGAAATGTTGCACAATGCGGATGTTATTGTCTCTGGCGCAGGGGTCTCATCGTTGGTGACACCAGATATGATCCCAGATGATGTAGTGTTGATTGACGCAGGGACCAGTGCGGCAGCGGGGACTATTACAGGTGATATTGATCCGGCGTGTTACGAACACGCGGCACTGGTATCACCGACACCTGGTGGGGTCGGGCCAATCACCGTTGCAAAATTATTTGAAAATCTAATTGTTTTGGCAACACTGGATGACTAAACTAAGACCAAGTTTAAAAAGGCAGACGTTATTCACGCGTCTGCTCTTTTTATGTATGTCGCAATCAGATATACTGAATAGACAATAATACGAGGCATTATGTTACAGCACGAACAAAACTTATTCTAAGACCAAGCAGACGAGATTTATTTTGTTTAATTATTTTTTAACTTATCTTTTATGAACACATACGAACACATCAAAAATCAAGACGCAGACATTTATGCGGCAGTAATGGGAGAAGTCGAACGACAAGCAACGGGCCTAGAATTAATTCCATCAGAGAATTATGTATCACAGGCAGTACTAGAAGCAGGGGGGTCAATTTTTACTAACAAATATTCAGAAGGATACCCAGGCAAGCGATATTATGGCGGGCAAGAATACACAGACGCCATCGAAACAATTGCACGGGACCGTGCATGTCAGTTGTTTAAATGTAAGCACGCAAACGTACAACCACTATCCGGTGCACCAGCGAATTTGGCTGTATATACGGCAGTTTTAAAACCAGGTGACACGGTTATGGGTATGGACTTGTCTCACGGGGGACACCTGACCCACGGATACCCTATGACACATCCAGCCAAAATTTATAATTTTGTAACATACAAAATGTCAGACCCAGATACTGGAGAAATTGATTATGAAGAAATGCGACGTGTAGCATTGGCCGAAAAACCAAAACTGATTATTGCAGGATTCTCTGCCTATTCTCGAAACTTGGATTATCAAAAATTTGTCGACATTGCCAAAGAAGTCGGGGCAATCACTATGGCTGACATGGCACATATCGCAGGACCAATTGCAGCAGGTGTATTAGACAACCCATTTGATTTTGGATTCGATGTAATCACTACAACCACACACAAAACACTGCGCGGTCCACGTGGGGGAATGATATTGGTTCGAGACGACGCAGACTTGGCCAAGAAAATTGACCTAGCAGTATTCCCAGGATTACAAGGTGGACCACACATGCACCTGGTTGCTGCCAAAGCAATCGCATTTGGTGAAGCACTGACACCTGCATTCAAGGACTATCAGGCACAAGTATTAAAAAATGCAGTGGCAATGGCAGACGTATTCAAAAAGCACGACATACGAATGCTGGGTGGAGGAACAGAAAACCACCTGATATTGGCAGACCTGACTGCACTAGGTGTACCAGGGACAGTGGCCCAAGATGTGCTGGATGAAGTAGGGATTACGTTGAACAAAAACAGTATTGCTGACGACCCGCGTGGTGCCATGGATCCGTCAGGAATTCGATTTGGAACGCCAGCCATTACCACACGTGGTCTGGGTGAGTCAGAATGTGCACAAGTAGCCGAATGGATGATTGAGGTGCTGAAAAATCATGAAGACCAAACGGTCAAAGACCGGGTTCGACAGGATATACGAGAGATGTGTGAGAGATTCCCAGTACC
>JAHDDI010000007.1 GCA_020629435.1 Minisyncoccota bacterium | reverse complement strand
AATAATTTGATGCCGCAGGTCATTTCTGTCAGTTACAGATGCAGTTGTTTCTATTTTTTTACCTGCAATATTCAACGTTATGTTTACCATTTCTCGGTCCTGCTGTCCTGATGCGGCGCGCACCTTTACAATTCTATCGTGCCTAATTAATTGTAATTGTTCGGCAAGCTCTCTATCGATAGATGTTCTGTATGCCCCAGTGTCTATCTTGGCAATTATTTGAAAATCTTTTTTGTTTTTTCCATTGTTTATTCCAATTTTTTCAAAAACACCAATAATGTTATTTTTACGGGTCACCTTTGTCGAAAATTCTTCGGTAAACAACGTTTTACCGATTTCGATTCCCCGTTCTAATTCTGGCTTGGGTTTAATATTTTCTACACGTTTTAAACGTTCCAGTAATGATGCTTGATTGACTGATTGAATGGACAGTCCGGGCCGAGCATTAATTTCAATGACTAATGGTCCCTTGTTTTTATCTAAAATAATATCAATCCCCGCAAACCCTAATTTGCTGACATGTTGTGCGCGAACCGCTTGGTCCAATACTTCATCCCACATAGGAATTTTAATACCCCGCATCTTGATTCGAGTGCCTGGAAACAGACGAACAGTGTAACCCTTTTGCCATCCATATGTCGTAACCCCTGTTGAAATATCAATCCCCACACCAACAGCACCTACAGTTAGATTTGCCTTTCCGTCAGATTGTTCAGATGGAATTCGCATCATAGCCATAACAGGCACTCCGGCAAACACAATAACCCTAATATCAGGAATACCTAAAATTGGAATTTTCTTGAAAAATTTCATTGGAATAATTCTCTCTTCAATAAACGCAAGGTCTTTGGTTGACCCTAATGAAAATACACCCATAGTGATATCAAAAACATGTGTTTCGATCTCTGGTACAGTAATTTCTTCTCCGTCTTGGGTAACACCGCTGGTACCATTCCATTTTTTGATCAATAAAATTCCCCCACCTCCATAACCACGCGCAGGTTTTACGACAAAAGATTTTGGTAGTGTGTGCCAATCAAATACTCGCGCATCATGGGTATTATTAAACGACGCTATCAAATGCGGAGTGGCAATTTTTTTCTTTAATAAAATTTTTTTGGTTGCTAATTTATCATCTGCTCTGGCTTTGGCGCGGACTTTGTTGTACGGGAGAATATACAAGAAATTTCGAGCATTCATTCCCAAGGGTTCGATTTTCATATTATTTTTTTCGAGACAATAAGTCAGAAAAGCGTACTTTTTCCATTAATCGCAGACCAAAATATCTTCCAATAAAATAATTAATCGGAATTACCAAGAACACTGTTTCTGGATAATTAATTAAAAACTGACGAATGTTTTCTGACAACATAATATAATATCCAGTTGTTCCAATAACCAGTGTAACCAACACTGTCATCCACGCATAGTTGGGATTAGAATCAAATTGCAGTCGTACGATACGTTCTGACATAATTATAAACAACAACACAGGTACAACCGAAATTGACTGAACCGCCATACCGTCAGTCAATGCAATCAACCCCAACACAGACAGCACAGAGACTGTTACAAAAAACATCGATAACGTTACTTTTGGTAGCTGCATTATTTTTATTCTCTTGAACAGTGACCGAGCAACCACAGAAGATACCAATGTCACCACAAGCAATATTGACCCAATGAGGATATTTGATGCTACAAGGGCAATCGAAAAAGAAATTATCACCAAGGTGTCCATACTAGGGAGTCCAATAATATTACGTGTAAAGGTAATTATTGTTGCCAAAATTGGAATTAGTAATGTTAAAACGATTGTCTCTACTGACAGTCCTGCTGTTACCATAAGTGAGACAAAATATGCTACAAAATTGAACGGTGTAATTGTATTAAAACTTCTGTTCAATAAATCATCATCATTGTCGCTTGGCACAACAATAGGATCATTTGTTATTCCAGACAACGGAAGTGACACCGAAATTTCATCAGACACATAGTCGATAACATTTTTTGTATCAGCAGTATTATTATTTTGATCCTGCGCCAATAGAAATGATGTTGGTAGTACAACCAATACTCCTATAAAAAACAAATAAGAAAATTTCATAAAATTATTTTACGCCTATAATATTTACCTGCAAGGGACATTGATTTGTATATTTTCTGCTTTGTGATAACAAAAAACACCCAGGTTTTGGGTGTTTTTTGTTTATTTAGCTGCAAGCGTTTTTTCTGCTCCCAGGACTATCATTTTTGCGATATCTTCTTTTGATGATTCAACGATTTTTTGTTTCATCTCTTCTCCTTTGTGATTTGCATTTTCAATGATAGTTGTTGCCTGAGTGTTTGCGTCTCCTACTATCTGTGCTTCTCGTAATTTTGCAGTTTCAACTGCGGCTTTTATTTCTGCTGTTGCTTCTTCGCCCGCTGCGTGCAGAATAGTTTGTTTTTCTGCTTCTGCTTCTGTTAGCTTGGATTCTGCTTGTTCAGCATTTGCTACTCCGTCTTCGATGACTTTTTTACGCTCATCTAGCATAGCGCCTACTTTTCTAAATACAAAGTAATACAAAATACCTACTACAATTAAAAAGTTAACTGTCTCAGCGGCAATCAACGCAGGGTCAATTCCAAATTTTTCAATAATTACATCCATAAATCAGAAAAGATTAATCAATAAATTATACCAAGAAGAACAATGCGATTGTTGCCAGTCCCAATACTTCGACAAGTCCTGCTCCAACGAAAATCAATGGTGTAATTTTGTTTGCTGCTTCTGGGTTACGTGCGATTCCTTCTAGACCTTTTGAGAACACCATCGCTACTCCGATAGCAGGTCCTAGTACTCCGATTCCTACAATTAATGCTTTAGCTAATGCTTCCATACAAGTTTTATAAATATGATAATAATATGCGAGCATTATACCATACAGGTATAATACTCAAAATTGTACTAATGAGGTTCATCAGTAGCCAGTTTAACGTACATCAGTGTCAGTAGCGCAAATACTCCGGCCTGTAAAAATGCAATGAAAATCTCGAACAATAAAATTGGAACTGGCAAAACAAAGTGCGATAACGAATTAACCAACAACAACAATACTCCACCAACAAAGATATTAATAAATAATCGTAATGATAGTGAGAATAGTTTGGCCACTTCGGCAATCAATTCGATTAAACCGATTGGAATAGTCAGCGGCTTTTTGATGTTAATGAATTTTGAACCATATTTCCAAAAACCTAATACAGCGACCCCTGCAATTTGGATTGCAATGAACGCAGTAATACCCAAAGCCAACGTCATGTTCAGGTCAGCGTGCAATGGTTTTAACAAATGGTAGTCACCAAAAAATGTACTTTCGTAACCAGGAATGAATTTGATTAAGTTAAAGAAAAGAATAAAAACAAACAAAGACGCAATAAGTGGAAATACTTTGCGCGCTACTTTTTCATTACCGTCCAATGTTTCCAGTGTAAATGCATAACCTTTTTCAACTACTAATTCAAACAGTGACTGTACTTTTCCTGGAATCATTTTTAGTCGAGCCGAAACCAATAGTAACAATACAATCAAAATAATACTTCCCAACAATGATGACGTTAATGAATTAGTAATGGGAATATCACCGATATATCCTAATGTATCTGGTTTTAATTTTACTGTAATTCCCTGTGAGTTTTCGTCTTGTTTTGCCATAATTGAAAGCTATTTTATCACATCTACTGAAACAAAAAAGCAAAAATATCTGAATATGTTATAAATAAATAAACGAATCTAGAAAGGTTACACAATGAACTTTGTATTTTGGCTTCTTTTTTCTGCATATTTTTTGATTCTCTTGTTCACACTGTTTGTGAACTGGGACTATCTGTTTCGTGTCGCAGCCGATGGAGTTACCGAAAAACCAACATTTCAAAGTGAGGCGCAGTCAGAGTGGGCGGATTCAGACAATTGGATCCAGGGAATACTAAAAATGCTCTTACTGAGCTCGCAACATGCATTGGTCTTTGGGTATCTTTTGACAAGAAAATACCTTTTCCGAATGGGTGATTTCCGTTCAATTAATGCTGCAGAATTCTCTGATAGACTTTGTGCCGACATCCGTGCCAAGTTTGATGAATTGAATATTCTTTGAGCAAGCAAAGCATTAACAAAAATAGGTATGCCAAAGGCCCTTCGTTGAAGGGCCTTTTTGTTGTCTAAAATTCTTTTAATTTTTGAGCATCGTTTGAGTTTCGAATTCTCTCGTGTGCTTTTGCTTCGATTTGTCGAATACGTTCTCGTGTTACCCCAAATTCTTTCCCTACTTCTTCTAAGGTGTGGAATATTCCATCCGTTAGCCCATGTCGCATTTCTAGAATTTTTCGTTCTTTGTCAGACAGGTTGTCTAAGACTTCTAGAATTTGTTTACGCAACAGCGTACTATCTGCTTCTTCGTCTGGTGACAAGATTCGGTCACCTGATGCTGATTCGTTTCCAATAAAGTCCCCAAGCGTTGATTTACCGTCGTCAGTATCACTTGCAATCGGTGTCTCTAGTGACACAGTCACTTGGTCAATCTGCATAATATGATGAACTTTTTCCAGTTCCAGGTCCATTTCTTCTGCAATTTCTTCTGGCATTGGGTATCGCCCCAAGTCTTGCGACAGTCGTCGTACTACCTGTTTGTATTTAGTAATTGTTTCAACCATGTGCACAGGGATTCGAATGGTCTTTGACTGATCGGCCAAGGCACGTGTTACTGCCTGTCGAATCCACCATGTCGCGTAGGTAGAGAATTTATATCCTTTTTCCCATTCAAATTTATCAACTGCCTTAAAGAGCCCGATGTTTCCTTCTTGAATTAAATCAAGCAATGTTAAATCTGGTGAACGTCCAACGTATTTTTTTGCAATAGAAACCACTAAACGCAGGTTCGCACGAGCAAGCTCGTTTTTTGCTTCTTCGTCGTCTTTCTCGATTCGTTTTGCTAGCTCAACTTCTTTTTTTGCATCAATCAAATCGTATTTACCAATTTCTTTTAAATACATTTGAACTGAATCGTATTTTTTGTCTTTGTTTTTTACCTCGTCTTCTTGCTCTGCTGCTGCTACATCTAAAAGACCACCACCTTGTTCCAGTACTGTTGTTAATGCATCAGAAATTCCCTCTTCAATTTCAATTTCTTCTAACTCTTCTAGGTCTTCTAAATCAGGTGCTTCTTTTTCAAGCATCTTTTTTTCTAATTGTTTTGCTGTCAGCACTTTTTCCTCCACTTTTTCTTCTGATTTTTTCTTTGTAGTTTTTGTTGCTTTTTTAGCTGTTGCTTTTACTGTCTTCTTTGTTGCTGTTTTTTTTGCCGGCATGGGTGATAGTTTCGTTTATTTGTTGTAATAATTGTTGTGCCTTTTCTGTCTCACCCTGTGCTATCGCCAGAGCATGTTGTTGCATCAATGTGTTTTGATGTTGTTTGGATTTATATGAAGACATGTTTACTAACAGTTCATTGATGTCGTTTTCAAGTATTATACTGTTTTCGTACATTTTCTCAAGATCAAACATCTTTTCTTCGATTTCACTGTCTTCAGAATGTGAACTTATTTTTACCCTTAATTCATTTTGCTCGTCAGCTTGGAATTGCTTGATAATTGACTCTGGATCAATAAACCTACTCTCGACACTGACCTGTTCCTGCCAATACAACAATAAAGCAATTTTAGAAAAAGGAGTCAGTGTTTTTGGTTCGGATTCCGCGTCTTCCTTTGTATCGGAATATTGAGATGCAATTGACGTTTTGTGTTTGTCTGACTGTAACTGAGTTCGAATGGCTGAGACAGACAACTGTAGCTTTTCCGAAATTTGATTAATATACCTGTCTTGCTCTAGAGCGTTTGCGTGATTATGCAATAACGGAAACACCCGATCTTCTAATAGTTGTGTTTTTTCTCGTGGTTTTACGTTTGGGTTAGCTATCACCGCTATCCAATAATCAAACACATCTTCTGCTTTTTTGATGTATTGTTTATATGCGTCAACGTCTTTGATAATTATATCCGCTGGGTCTTGTCCAGATGGTAATGTGGCTATGCGTACTTCAAAATCCATACCTAGGGCCAGTATAGACGCTTTATGGCTGGCATTAACCCCCGCATTATCATTATCAAACACAAATATCACCCTATCAGTAAAACGTTTTATCGACTGTAGGTGTTGAGCAGTAAGCGACGTTCCTGATGTTGCAACTGTGTTGGGAAATACCGACTGAGACATCACCAAGTCAACTTGCCCCTCGACAACAATTGCAAAATTATTTTTGCGCATAGCGTGTTTTGCGGTATCCAGACCGTACAATTCTTTTGACTTGTTAAATACAGGGGTTTCGGGAGAATTAAGGTACTTTGCCGAGACATCATCGGACCCGATATAACGACCAGAGAACGCAACTGTTTTACCAGACACATTACGCAATGGAAATATAATCCGGTCACGAAATCGATCATAAGATTTCCCCTTGTCTCCTGTTTTAATTAACCCGACTTTTTCAATGTCCTTCTCGGGTATATTTTTACTTAACAAAAACTGTTTCAGTGACTCCCACTGATTTGGTGCATAACCCAATGCATAATCAATAACCATTTGTTTTGTGAAACCTCTTTTTTTCAAATAATCAATTGCTTCTGGGCTAGCCGACAATTGTTTTTGCCAAAACACAACTGCCCACTGTAATATAGCCAAATTATTATCTCGCTCTCCTTTACTGGTGGCGGATTTTTGCCCGCTATTTTTAGACAAAGTAACACCGGCCTCAGCTGCAAGTTTATGTAGTACTTCCTTAAACTCCATTCCCTCGATTTTTTCATAAAAAGTAAAGATATCGCCCCCTTCTCCACAACCAAAACACTTGAACGTCCCCCGATCTGGTGACACATAAAATGACGGTGTCTTTTCATTATGAAACGGGCATCGCCCGGAATAATTTATACCAGATTTTTTTAGCTCTACGTACTTCCCAACTACGTCGTAAATAGATATAGATTGTTTAATTTGATCTATTTCACTCATAAAGCAATTCTACCATGTAAAACGGTAATAATTACATATGAAGTATTTGATAATTATTGCAAATTAATAGTGTAGGTGCCAATAACTGAAGTTCCAGATTTGATAAACACTTTAATGCTTGACTCTGTATACAGCTCTGCCGGGATGCTTATTTGTGCTGATCCAGCAGAATTTGAAGCAGCTCCTAAGTAGAAATGTTTTCCTTGACTGTTGATTGTGTCAAAATAAATAATTCCATTTGCACTAGCACGTGACGTGTCCCATGTAACTATAGCTTGAGCCAATGTTGGTGTAAATTGTTGGGTGCTTTGGCTTCCAAATGTGCTAAATGGGTTAGCGTTATACGATGAATAATTTTGATTATAGTTTGTGTTAACTGTTGGAAATTGCCCAGCTGTATTAAATCCATTTGATTGATTTTGGAAATTATTTTGCGGGACAGTGACATTTCCTGCTCCCGAAAATGAACCTACTGGAAAAGCTGAATTAAATCCATTTGAATTTAATGATACATTTCCAAAATTAGTAGAATTTATATTACTATTGCTTGTGCCAAAAGTACTTCCTGTGTTGGCATTTCCAAATCCAAAACTACTGGTTGTGTTTGTATTATTCTGTGGGATTACCTCTTGCTCTTCTTCTTGTACTGTTTTTCCAAATATAGAATTAAGTGCATTGGTCAACAGTAATGCCAAATAACCTTTTTCCATTTGTTGAGAAGCGCTTTTGATAACCAGTTCATCAACGGCAATAGTCTCGTCTAGAAATCGTACATTCGAAATATCAATCAATACGTCCTTTCCAAATCGACAATCAATGGTATCTTGAACAGTAATTTTATTTTCAGCTTGTCGAGTGACAATAAACTGTTCTGACTGTCCTGCATAAAATACCGTCTCACCTTTATCTAGCATGGTAAAACGCTGATTTCCGTCACCACACATTGCACTGGCGTGTGCACTTGTATGTAATGTCATTGTGGCTACTAAAGACAGCAGACCTAGAGATACTATTTTTTTCATTGACTAATTATATCAATAATTATCCGCAGTCTCATGTATACATGTGCAAAACAAAAAGCCCTCTTGGGCTTTTTGTTTTGCATTACATATTGTAATTATGCATTTTCAGCTTCTCGCTTTGCAGCTCGTTCAGCTTCTTGAATTTCGCGCTGTTCTGCTTCTACCAGATCAAGTGCTGCATCTTCTGCCATGGTCACTTCTTGAACCTTGGCAATCATTTTTTGTTTCGCCGACCCTTCGTATCCAGAACCTGCTGGAATAAGTCGCCCAATGATTACGTTTTCCTTGAGACCTTTTAGGTGGTCTTTTGCTCCACGTAGTGATGAATCAATCAAGATTCGAACTGTGTGTTGGAATGATGCTGCAGACAAGAATGAATCTCGAGACAGCGATACTTCGGAAATACCTAGTACCATCAGGTCTGCTTTTGCAATATCACCTTTGGCTGCTTTGATTTCTTTGTTCAATGCGTCCAATGTTGCATTTTCTACCACTTGCCCTACTGCCAAGTTTGTATCTCCTGATTCAGTTATCTTTGACCGAGAGAACATTTGCTTGATCACAACCTCGATGTGTTTTCGAGAAACAGACGAACCTTGTAATTCATAGATTGCTACGGTTTCAGCAATAATGTAATTTTCAGTTGCTTGTTTTCCAGCTAGCTGCAGCATTTCTTCTAGGTTTGCTGAACCATCTGTAATGAGTTGCCCCTTAATTATTCGTTGCCCAACAACAACTGTTGGGGTTCGCAAGAATGGAATCTTGTAAATTACTTCTCCGCCTTCGTTTTTACCTGCTGGCTCTTCTAGTACGGTAATTAATTTCTTTGTCCCTTCCTCTTCAATTTTTAGTACTTCACCAGTTTCTTTTGCAATAACTGCTGGCACTTTTGGTTTTCGTCTTTCAAAGATTTCCTCAACTCGAGGCAGTCCTGACGTGATGTCTCCACCAACTGTCGCAGCACCCGCAGAGTGGAACGTACGCATCGTTAGCTGTGTTCCAGGTTCTCCAATCGCTTGTGCAGCAATTGTTCCTACTGTTTCACCAACATCTGCATACTGGTCCCCTCCCATGTCCATTCCGTAACATTTTTGACATACACCATCGAGTGTCGCACAGGTAATCGGAGAATACACTTCGATTGTTTCAACGTGCTCTAACTCTTCGATGTCCATCGCATCCTTAATAGTGACAAAGTGTCCTGCAGAATACAATTCTTTTCCTTTTGGTCCAGTTATATCTTGCGCAAGTACACGTCCTCTAATATTTTTCGATAGTGGAATTTGAATACCAGACTCTGTAGTTCGTTCAATTAAAATTGAATTTTTTGTCTTACAGTCTTTTTCTCGAACGATCATATCCTGACATACATCAAACAGTCGTCGTGTCAGGTACCCCGCCTTCGCTGTATTCAACGCAGTATCGGCAAGTCCCTTTCGAGAACCGTGTGTTGTAATAAAGTATTCAATCGGGTCTAGTCCTTCTTTTGTAGAAGATTTAACTGGGAACTCAATTGCTTCGTTTGTTACGTTATTAACGATACCCTTCATTCCGGCCATTGTAGACAAGTTACCCTTGGAACCACGCGCTCCAGAGTTAGTCATATCTGAGACAGACGATTCTTCATCCATAGCATCAGGAATTGCGTCCTCTACTCGCCCTTTGATATCTAACCAGATTTCAACATTTTTACGTCGACGTTCGTCTTTTGAAATCAATCCATTACTGTACTGATCCCATACAGATGCAACTCGTTTGTCTCCTTCCTCAATTAATCCTGCTTTTTCTTTTGGAACAACAACGTCGTCATTTGACCAAGTAATCCCCGAGATTGTTGCGTATTTGAATCCGAAATTTTTGATTGAATCAAGAATTTTTGGAATTCGGGCAATTCCGTAGAATGCAATCAATTCATTTTCTAATGCAGAAATACCTTTTTTGTCCATCAGTCGATTAACAAATGGGTAGTCTGATGGAAGATACGAGTTAAACAACAATCGTCCTACAGATGTTTCGAACACTTGTCCATCAAATTCATTGTATTTCGGAGTATCTGTTCCCAAGACTTTAATGCTTGCTCGGAAATCAGTCACACCGTAATCCCAAGAATTAATCGCGTCATTTGGAGATGCAAATACTTTTCCTTCTCCCTTAAGTCCAGCAACAATCTTTGTTGCCCAGTAAGAACCCAATACTACATCCAACTTTGAATTAACAATTAATTCTCCATTACCTGGCTTCAGAACATTTTTGTCTGATGCCATGATGTTTTGAGCCTCTGCTTGTGCTTCTGCAGATAATGGTAAGTGAACCGCCATTGTATCCCCATCGAAGTCAGCATTAAAGGCCGCACACACAGATGGGTGTAGTCGAATTGACTTACCTTCTGTTAATTGTGGTCGGAATGCCTGGAGTCCTAATTTGTGCAATGTCGGTGCACGGTTCAATAATACGTACTTTCCTTGCATTACTTCTTCTAACAGTGCCCACACGTAATCTTCTGACTCGTCGATTAATCGGTTTGCCAATTTAATATTGTGTGCGTATTCACGTTGAATTAACTGCCCTACAACAAATGGTCGGAATAATTCCAGTGCCATTTTCTTTGGTAGACCACACTCGTCCATATTTAATTCTGGTCCAACAACAATCACAGAACGTCCAGAATAATCTACACGCTTACCTAATAGATTCTGTCGGAAAATTCCTGACTTACCTTTCAAGTTTTCAGATAGTGATTTCAATGGTCGTTTCTGTGCAGATGACAAAGCCTGAGATCCACCAGAACGCATGTTGTTGTCTATCAATGCGTCTACTGCTTCTTGCAAGATTCGTTTTTCATTTCGCAAAATAACGTCAGGTGCACCAATACCCATCAATTTTTTCAATCGATTGTTTCGGTTAATCACACGTCGGTACAAATCATTAATATCTGATGTTGCGTGTCGTCCACCACCAAGTGCAACCATCGGCCGCAATGCCGGAGGAGAAATCGGTACGTGTGTCATGAATAACCATTCTGGTCGCAGACCTCCTGTTATCATGTTTCGTACCAAATTAATTCGCTTAATTAATTTTGGTCGCTCAACAGAACCAACTGTTTCCATTCTTTTTTCAAGACTTTTCAGTAATTTTTTCAAATCAATCTCTTTTGCAATTTCGAACATTGCTTCAGCGCCAATACCAGATTCAAATAGATTCGGGTATTTAATCATGTACTTAGAGTGTTTAATTTCATCAAGCACGTCACCAACATTCAAAGACAGTACTTCTGTTTTAACAGTTTTAAACAAATCTTTTAGTTGGTTTAGGTCAGAATCCTTTTCTAACTGAGCCGCTTTACTTTTGTATTCTGAATCTAGTTTGTCTAAAATTGCTTTACGTTCGTCTTCGTTGACTGACCGGACGATGTATCCACCAAAGTAAATAACTTTTTCCAAGTCAGCCATGGTTAGCCCCATGATCAATCCGATTCGAGACGGAATAGAACGCAAGTACCAAATGTGTGATACTGGTGATGCTAATTCAATGTGACCCATTCGACTACGTCGAACAACTGAACGAGTAATTTCTACGCCACATTTTTCACAAACAATTCCTTTGTATCGAATTCCTTTGTATTTTCCACAGTAACATTCAAAGTCTTTTTCAGGTCCAAAGATTTTTTCGTCAAAAAGACCACCTTTTTCTGAACGCTGTGTTCGGTAATTAATTGTCTCTGGTCGTGTAACTTCTCCACTTGACCAGCCAAGAATCTTTTCTGGCGATGCAACACGCAGTTGCACGGTGTCAAAATTAGATCTATTTTTGTATTCTTTCATATATTCTTATGGGTTATGAAGAAGCTCTTTCGCCTTCGTCTAATAATTCTACATCCAATGAAAGACCTTTTAGGTTGTTCATCATCACGTTAAATGATTCAGGAGTATTTGGAAGAACCGCGTTTCGTCCTTTAATGATCGCGTCGTACATAGCCGACCGACCAATAATGTCATCTGACTTTACAGTCAAAATTTCTCGTAGAGTGTAGGCTGCTCCATGTCCTAACAGTGCCCAGACCTCCATTTCTCCAAATCGCTGACCTCCTTCATTTGATTTACCTCCAAGCGGTTGTTGGTTGATTAGACTGTACGGTCCAATTGAACGCATGTGAATCTTATCTTCAACCATGTGGTGCAGTTTCAGAATATACATGTATCCGACAGTAATATCCTGTGCAAACATTTCACCTGTTCGACCATCTAAGAGTGGCATTTTCCCACTTTCTTTGAATCCCGCTTTAGACAGCTCTTCTTTAATTTCAGCGTCAGTTGCACCAGAGAATGGTGGTACGATCGCTTGGTAATTTAATGAATTTGCTGCAAGTCCTAAGTGAACTTCTAGAATCTGACCTAGGTTCATTCGAGATGGCACTCCAAGCGGAGTCAAAATCAAGTCAATTGGAGTTCCGTCTTCCATGTACGGCATGTCTTCTTCAGGAAGTACCTGTGAGACAACCCCTTTATTACCGTGTCGTCCAGATAGTTTGTCACCTACAGTTACGTTTCGTAATTCAGCTAGTTGAATATAGATTTTTTTAATCACCCCTGATTCAGAAATCTCACCTTTTGATCGGTCAAAGATTTTCACACCGATTACTCGTGCTTTTGAACCACCTTTATATCGTAATGATGTATCTTTCACGTCTCGCGCTTTTTCTCCAAAGATAGACCGTAATAGTCGTTCTTCTGGAGTTAACTGAGTTTCACCTTTGGGTGTAATTTTCCCAACCAAAATATCTCCTCGTTCTACTTCTGCCCCAACACGAATAATTCCTTCTTCATCCAAAAATCGTAGTTTTGCTTCTGAAACGTTTGGAATATCGTGTGTAGTTTGTTCGGGTCCAAGTTTAGTGTCTCGAACCTCTGCAACTTCTTCTACAATGTGAATATTTGTGAATTTTGACTCTTTTACAAGCCGTTCTGACACAATAATCGCATCCTCAAAGTTTGCTCCGTAGAAAGACATGAACGCAACAAGTACGTTTTGCCCCACAGCAATCTGTCCGTTATCCGATGTAGACATGTCAGCCAGCAAATCACCTTCTTTTACTTTTTGTCCTAATAATACTGTCGGTCGTTGGTGATAGTTTGACGCTGCGTTTGTTCGTGCAAAGTTTACTAGATTGTAAGTAAATTCTTTTTTAGCACCTTTTACAACAACTTTACTTGCGTCAACAAATGTCACTTCTCCAGCTTCTTTAGCGTAAACTAACCGTCCAGAAAATCGTGCTGCATCTGATTCGATACCTGTAGCAACAAGCGGTGCATCTGGTGCAATACACGGCACTGCTTGTTTTTGCATGTTACTACCCATGAGCGCTCGGTTGGCCTCGTTGTGATTCACAAAAGGAATCATGGCAGTAGCAACAGAGAATGGTTGGTACGCAGAGACATCCACAAATTGAACATCGTCTCGTTTAACCAGTCGTGGTTCCCCACCATGACGCACTTCGATCATGTCATGAGTAAGTTTTCCATTTTTGTCTACTTCTACAGCAGAGTGCGCTACATTTGATTGCTCTTCTTTGTATGCATCAATATACTCAACTTTGTCTGTGATTTTTCCTTTTTCTACAACTGCGTATGGAGTTTCAATGATTCCGAAACGGTTTACTGTTGCATAAGAAGAAAGACGTAGAATCAAACCAATATTTTGACCTTCGGGTGTTTGAATTGGACATAGTCGTCCGTAGTGCGATGGGTGCACATCTCGAACTTCGAAACCAGCTCGCTCTCGTACTAATCCACCGGGTCCAAGCGCAGAAACTGTTCTCAAGTTTTCAATTTCTGTCAACACATTGTCTTGTCCCATAAACTGACACAATTGGTTGGTATTAAAGAATTCTTTAACACGTGCCTGCAATGGTCGTGGGTTAACAAAGTGTGATGGGTCTGTTGTTTCAGAATCAGAAATAGACATTCGGTCTTGGATATTTCGTTTCATCTGCAGCATTCCTAGTCGGAATTTCTGAGCAACCATTTCGTCAAAAAATCGTAGTCGTCGAGACCCTAAGTTATCAATATCATCTGGCTGAGAACCTGGTGTTGTATTCAATTTAACAACATATTCAACAATATTTACAACATCTTCCAAAGAAATAACCTGGTCCTTAGCGCCATATTTTTTAGGCACAGACATTCCAAATCGTTCATTAAATCGAATTCGTCCCATTTCAGATAAATCATATCGTTCAGATGACATAAACAACGATTCAGCAAATTCTTTTGCGTGAACTGGTGCCACGATTTCACCATCTCGCAGACGTTTGTAAATTTCTGTATATGAAGAATCTAAATCATGTGCTGAATCTTTTGCTAACGAATTAGTGATGTAACGTTTTACTTCGTCATCAGAAAATAATTTCATGATTGCTTCGTCTGTTGATGCACCCAAAATTCGCAACAATGAAGTTACCGCGATTTTACGTTTTCGGTCAATCTTTACATACATTGCATCGTTTGTATCAGTTTCGAATTCCAACCACGATCCACGTGCAGGAATAATTTTTGCCCCAAACAATCGCTTTGTTTTTGTATCGTCTACGTTAAAGAATATTCCAAATGAACGTGCCAGCTGTGGAACAATTACTTTTTCGATTCCATTAACGATGAAAGTCCCATGATCCGTCATCATAGGTAAGTCCAACATGAAAATTTCCTGAGTTTTTTCAGATCCTGAAATTTTATTTGTTAACGTTGCATTAATTTTTACACTACATTCGTAAGAAAGACGGTTTACTTTTGCATGAAATTCATCGTAATCAGGTTTAGTGATTTTGATGTCATCAAAAGATAAATCGAATTTCTTTTCAGCGTAGTCTGAAATTGGTGAAAATTCTTTTAATAAATCCCCCATTCCTTTTGAAAGAAATTTTTCAAAAGAATCTGTCTGGTGCTGTACCAAATTTGGCATTTCGGTCAAAGGAGTTTTGTACCGACCAAAAGTTTTTTTCTCGTAAGATCCAACCATATGTTCTCTTGTATTTAAATTACAAACAATAATTATATTGTTTGAGTTACTAATCTACACAGGAAAAACTAAATCGGAATTTGTGTCGCGGGATTATAACAAATAATTTGTTTTTAACAAGATCCTGTTCTCCATCCGCTTGGCATGGGCGCATACGAACCATTTGGATTACTACTGTAACACCAGTACACATTCGGACCACTCCCCCTGCCATCCCATTGAACATGGTAAAAATTTGCACCAAAACCCATTCTCATAGCGCCAGAATCTAAAACAATCTGCTGTAACATGCGTTTTTGGTCTGAATTGTATGGTCTTATAGAATAATCAAACGATGCACCATATGGGTGATTAGCACGTGTACCAGTCGTATCACAATCAGGATTATGACGATAGGCCGAGTTAATTGGTATCGGATATGGGAGACCTAATCGCTCTAAATTATAATTAATATATGCATCTGCAGCTACAGCTCTTTGTGTTACCAGAACTGACTGTGTTCCAGAACTTTTTCCCTTACAGTCTATAAAATCAACAGGAGATCTGTATGGATTTACAGGCCAACCATCCAAGGCTGGGGTTTGCGCAATAGTTGCCGAATTTAAAGTCAAGTTCATATAGGGGCTTCGTGCTGCCAATGTTAGAACTCCATTTTGATTAGGATCAGGTGGTACAGAAGTACTACCAACGTCAGGATTTGGAATATATTGACACCTCGTTGGGCTTCTTGGGTCCAAACTTACTCCGTTTGCCAAACATTCTTGCTCAGTATCAAACGTACCTCCTGTTCCATCTTGCGCAATCCAGACATTTGTCTCTAGTGACGTGTACGTTGGAGGAAGGCTTTCAATTGAGACAACATTGAATGGTTCAAAATCCAGACCAGAACTATCGATGTTAGAAAATGCAACACCTTTGTTATCTAAATCAGTCAAATCCGGATTAATAAACTGCAAAAAAATAAATGCTCCCATCAATAACGCAAGACCACCCAGGGACATCATGATCTTTTCTTTTAGTTGTGCTTTAACACCAAACGAATCAGAGAGTGAATATCTTATTCCTTCGAACAGAATAATCACTACCGCAAGTGCCGCACCTAAACCGATCGACATACGGTAGATGGTGTTTATGAAATCGCTAAAATTACCGGATGATGTGTCGATTGCACTGAGGCCTGGTACACCTGACAGTAATTGATATTCATCTGCAGGATTTGTTTGAGCAAACACAAACGTAGTACACAAAAATAGGCTCGCAAAAATAAAAAATATTTTTTTCATGATTCTATTGTAACAAATGTATGGAAATAGGCACATATTACAAACAGCCTACTCACAGTTTTTACACATATACAGAGCAATCAACAGTTTACACACATATTTTGGTTGTAAATTCATGTATTGCGAACAAGTCTACCGTGCTACAATCGCATAACTATGACAGAAAATCTACGTGTCCCTCCACAATCAATCGAAGCTGAACAAGCCCTAATCGGTTCGGTTTTACTTAAACAAGACGCGCTATTCGAAGTTATCGAATTCATTAATCCTGAAGTATTTTATGATACAAAACATAAATACATATTCGAAGCAATGATGGATTTATTTAACGAAACATCCCCTATCGATCTTTTGACCTTGTCTGACAAGTTAAAAACAAAAAAACAGTTAGAGCAAGTAGGTGGTGATGTATATTTGGCGCACCTAGCAGCATCCGTTCCAAGTGCCGCAAACATCGAACATTATGCAGGCATAGTTCACTCGCGATACATCAAACGAGAATTGATTCGAGCATCAGAAGAAATATCAGGTATTGGATTTGACGACCTGGCTGACACTGAGGTTGCAATCGATCAAGCAGAAAAAACAATCTTTGCTATTTCTCAGTCAATTGGTTCGGCTGAATTCCATGACATGAATGCGTTAGCCAAAGAAGCATCAGAACGTTTGATGGCATTGCAAGATGGCGGGACAAAACTCCGGGGAACTCCCACTGGATTCAAATCTTTGGATGCAAAATTATCAGGATTCCAACCGTCAGATCTAATTATTTTAGCTGCTCGGCCGTCCGTTGGTAAGACTTCATTGGCATTAGATTTTGTTCGAAAAATTGCGGTTAATCACAAAAAATCAGTTGCATTTTTCTCTCTGGAAATGTCAAAGGACCAACTAATCGACAGAATGCTCGCAGCTGAGTCTCGGGTTGACTACTGGAAAATGCGTACAGGTTCTATCAAGGACGAGGTTGATTTCGGAGCACTGCAAGACGGGATTGGAAGACTATCGGAATCAAAAATATTTATTGATGATAATTCGTATAACAATGTTCTACGAATGAAATCAGCGGCACGTAAACTAAAACGAAAACATGGTCTAGACCTCTTGGTTGTCGATTACTTGCAATTGATGGCACCTGTTAAATCCGGACCCAATAGCTCTCCCGTTCAAGAGGTAACTGAAATTTCTCGAGGACTGAAACAGTTGGCCAAGGAATTAGATATCCCTGTGATTGCTCTATCACAGCTATCTCGTAACATCGAACACCGAGGAAACGATGCACGACCAAGGTTGGCCGACCTGCGTGACTCTGGTTCTATTGAGCAGGATGCTGACATTGTTATGTTTATTCACCGTCCAAAACAAGAAGAAGAGTCAGCGGGTCGTGGTGCACACACAGAACTTGTAATCGAGAAACACCGTAATGGGTCGACGGGGGTTGTCGAACTATTCTTTGACGCAGAAAAAACTTCTTTCCAAGAAGTGGATCAATCCCATTACGGCGAAGATGATTTCACGTCAGTTGTTTCTGACGACAATGATGAATTCTAGTTATGTACTATTAGCTCTCGGCAACGAATTAATACTTTATAATTTGCTATAATACCGTCATGGACAAGTTAGACACTCTTCAACAATTGTTAACAAAATTGCCAGGCATCGGACCAAGACAGGCACGCAGGTTTGCCTTTTTCTTTTTGCAAATCAATCAAGACTATGTTGACCAATTGATCGACACTATTTCACAATTACGATCAAATAAATATCACTGCTCTACATGCAACAGACTTTTTTTTAAATCAATCACACATTTTGACATACATACATGCCCCACCTGTTTTGACGACAGTCGTGATAATTCCAAAATATTATTAGTTGCAAAACAAGCCGATTTCGAAAATATTGAGCGATCAGGTTCATGGGATGGTAGATATTTTATATTGGGCAGAACTGTTAAATTGTCGGACAAAAATCCGGTAGAATCGCTTCCTGTTGCGCTACTCTTACAACAATTATCAAGATTTGACTTAGATGAACTTGTCATTGGGCTCCCTATTAATCCTGAAGGAGAATACACCGCTGAGACAATAATTGACGCAACTCAGGACGTTACCAAATCAGGACAGGTTAAAATTTCACATCTGGCCCGAGGATTGTCAGTTGGAAGCGAGCTTGAATATTCTGACCCTCTTACTATCGAAGAAGCTCTCAAAAACAGAAACTAGCCTGCAATTACTTGTTTTAGTCTTTTTGTAATTTCCTTAATATCTCGAATTGTGTAATCATGACTCAGACTGATTCTGATAGAGTTTATGGCATTGACTCCCATTGACTCAAGTAATCGACTATCAGACTTTTGAGACCCTATACATGCAGACTTCGATGACAATTCCAAGCCTACTTGGTCACATGCGATAATTAATTGCTCACTGTCTTTTTCTGATTTGGTAAAAGAAATATTGACTATTAACGAATCCTCTACAGCATTGCCGTTGCAGGTAAACTGAATATCTCTTTTCTTCATTTCTGCCAATAACATGGCCCTCACTTTTGTAATTTTAGCGACGTTCGCCTGTGTATTTACCTGGGCATCAATCAAGGCTTGTGTGGTACCCACAATTAGCGGCACTGCGGGAGTACCTTGCTTCTTTATATCGACACCTTCGGTACACAAAAGTGCTCCTGAACCCTTCGGGCCATAAATTTTTTGCGCACATAATGTTACTGTGTCAGCTCCCCACGATTGCATATCAATTTTCTTGTACAGTAAACCCTGCGATGCGTCCACATGTATTTTAGGAAAAAGCGCCTTTGTAGAATTAACCAGCTTGCTTATTTTTTTAATATTTTGAGTTACACCTATTTCACTCGACTGTAACTGTATGGTGACCAGTGCAATATGTGGCTTTTCTGACAATAATTGCGACAAATGTTCGTAACTGATTTGTCCTTCGTGATCAATATCAACGTAACAAATAGTCATTAATGGATCCTGAATAGATTGTAGATATTTCAAGACAGACGTGTGCTCTAAGTGTGAAGTAACAACAGCAAAAGGCACGTCTCCATGGATACTCTTCCAAGAATTAATTGCATGCATGACTGCCAACTGATTTGACTCAGTACCACCACTAGTCCACACAACCTTGCTTTTCTTTGTCATATTTGTGGCTT
Organism: Minisyncoccota bacterium; assembly: GCA_020629435.1. Taxonomy (GTDB): domain Bacteria; phylum Patescibacteriota; class Minisyncoccia; order Phycocordibacterales; genus JAHDDI01. The sequence continues at coordinate 21,364 of JAHDDI010000007.1, read as the reverse complement.
GTTTTATAGATTGTGCACAACCAGAGACAACCTGCGCTGCCTCTCTACCCGCATGGTGGATAGAATTTGGATTTGCAAAAGACACTGACCAATACGGACACATCGAGTTCTGGACACTTCTGGAGACGGGTGTACTGGCAGCGTAATCAAGATAATATCTTTTTTGTGGAAAAAAACGTCTAAACATACTACAAGTATACCATTGTAAAATGGTATACTTTACACATGAAATACATAGATCAAGTAAGCGAATACATAACGCTGGAATTTACAATATTAGCACTTTCGATTGGTTTTGCGCTTACCTTTATGATGGCGCTCTCGGCGATGAAAACTAGACGTCAGATACCTAACAAACCACTTATCCAACACGGAGACAGTTCAGAACTCATCAATAATTTACAGCAGCAGCTGACACAGGTGCAGACTGAATTAGCGGACAATAAAAATCAAATAGAATCCCTTGAAAAGAAATTGCCACGTACTTCACTTGTCAGATTTAATCCCTTTCGAGACAGTGGTGTCGGTGGGAATCAATCATTTTCTTTGGCACAGGTTGATACATACGGGAATGGTTCTCTTGTAACGCACTTGTTTAGTCGAGAAATGTCACGAGTATCTGCAAAGAGAATTATTAACTGGGAATCTGAGCAAGAACTTTCTCCTGAAGAAAAACAAGCCTTGAACGAAACAAAAAACCGGACTTAAGTCCGGTTTTTTGTTATTCAATTGAAATCATGTCAATCTCTTGTCTATTTTTTTCTCCATAGTCAATCTCGAAATCAACAAAAGGAAGTACCTTGAAATGAATCTTCTTTAAGTACTGTCGAAATTCAGACCTGTTTCTTTTAAGAAAACTGAGAGCATTTTCCTCTTGGCTTTCCGGTAGGACAGTAAAGAATATACTTGCTCGCTTTAAGTCAGGAGAAATGTCTACACGAGTAGGAGTAATCAAGGAACCACGTCCTGCATTTGCTGCAATAAACTCACCCGCCATTTTACGTAATTCTTCTGCTACTTTTTGTTGCCTAATACTTGCCATATTATTCTTCAGTAATAACAAATCCTTGAATCTGGTCCCCTTCTACTATTTCAAAACGTGACTCAACCATCATTCCAAATTCGTCATCTAATTCAATTCTTTCAGCAGACTGTTTACCTCGTTGTAACTCCTTGATTGTTGCAGTACCAATCTGATGATCACGTCTAATGATTCTTAGTTTGTCAGATTTTTCAATAAACCCGTCTTTAACCTTACCTCCGATTACCCCTCCTTTATTTGACCATGAAAAGACACGGATGATTCTTGCTGTACCACTGATTTTTTCTGTCTTAACCCGTGGGCGTCGTTCTTCCAACAATCCCTCTAAAAAGTCAGTGAGTTCATAGATTATCGTGTATGTATTTGCTGTCATATCGAACAATTCAATTGTGTCTTTAGCAGACCTTGAAATTCCCACATTAAAACCAACAAACACCGCTTCGCCTCCTGCTCCTGCAGTTTTTACATCAGCTTCTGATATTTCACCAACTCCTTCTGATAGAATTTTGAAGTATGCGGTTGGGCTCTTAATTTTTTCCAATTGATGTTTTATTGCATCAACAGAACCTTGTACGTCTGCTTTTATCACCAAGGGGATGGCAAGTTTGTTTTTTATATCTGTATCTGTTATTTCTTTTTCCTTAAGACCCCCAAGACTTTCGATTTCTTTATTAAAAGCTTGTGCGTCTTTTTTATTTTCAAATACTGTAAAGTCTGAACCCGCTTCTGGAAGCTCATCAAAACCAATTATTTTAATTGGTTTTGAAAAGCTAGCATCTCGTATTTGAGTACCCGTAAAGTCTTCCATAATTCGCACTGGAGCACCAGCTGAACCTGACGTTACATACTGACCGGTTTTCATAGAACCATTTTTTATAACTAGCGTAGCAGAAATACCTTTCTTGGGATCCAGGGATGATTCTAAAATGTATCCAGTTGCAAGTGTGTTTCTGTCCCCCTCTAGTTCCTCTACATCTGTGGCCAACAATACTGTTTCCAATAAATCGTCTATTCCTTCTCCCGATACAGCAGAGACAGGTGTGTACGAGACATCTCCACCCATTCCCTCTACATAAATACCATTTTCAGTCAAAGAGTTCAGTGTATTTTGAACATTAGCCCCGTTTTTATCAATCTTATTTATAGCAACAACAAATGGAATTTTTGATTCTACAATAAAATCAAAGGCTCCTTTTGTTTGTTCTTTTACACCATCGTCTGCAGCAACAACAAGTATCGCCACGTCAGCAATCGAGGCACCACGTGAACGTGTTGCAGCAAAAGCCTCGTGCCCCGGCGTATCCAAGAATGTGATTTTCCTATCATTGTATGTTGCTTCGTATGCAGAGACATGTTGGGTTATTCCCCCTGCTTCACCATCAACCACGTTTGCCTTTCGAATATAATCAAGCAGTGTTGATTTACCGTGGTCGATATGCCCCATGATTGCTACCACAGGATCCCTTTTTTCAATTTTATTAATATGTGTCTTTTGTTTTTTCGCCATAATTGGCAAAAGTATACCACATTCGAGGTAATTATAAATTTATAAGTAATATACCAATATTATCAATATTGTTTTTTCTGATAACTATTCTAAAATAGAAAGATATTAAGTAATAACAACCTATGAACGAAAAACTAATCATTCCAATTTCTATCATTATTGCAGGTGCAATAATTGGTGGAGCAATTTATCTTAGTGGTACAAATAACAAAAGCGCTGATGTAAATCCTGGGCCAGTTGCTCCGGCGGAAATACAATCAAAAAAAGTAGACCCAGCATCTGACAGAATTGATGGTTCTGCAACTGCAGAGATATTTGTAATTGAATACTCTGATATGGAATGTCCATTCTGTAAACGGTATCACGATGGTCCATTACAACAACTAAAAGACGTATACGCAGAAGACAGTCGAGTTGCATTTGTATTCCGACACTTTCCTCTAGATGAACCATATACACAAGCTTTGCACCCCACTGCAACCGAGGCACACATTGCAGCTGAATGTGTTGCAAAATTAGGTGGTAACGATGCATTCTTTGACTTTATTGATGACATGTTTGCATCTGATGACTCAACAGACCTCTCGTTGTTAGAAGGACGAGCAACTGCAGTTGGCGTAGACGCTACTGCGTTCAATACCTGCTACAATAACCAGGATACAGAATCAATTGTTGCTGCAGCATTCCAAGAAGGAGTAGACGCTGGAGTACAAGGAACACCTACTGTATATATTCAGACACAAGACGGAAAAACATTTCCTGGAGTACCTGATTACAACGCACTAAAAGTATCAATCGATGCATACCTTGCAGAATTAAAATAATCCTTTTGTAATCCATAATAAAAGACTACCATCTGGTAGTCTTTTATTAATTCAAAATTTTAAGCAGTTGGCATGCATCACAATCAGGTTTGTTACACCGTTTATCCAGAAAGCTGACCCCCTCCTGAACCTCTCTATGTATTTGATTAATTGAATCACAAAGCTCAGATGACTGTTGTTGCGATACAACAATGCTGTGTTGCTCCATTTCCCCCTTCTTGCTTGCTTCAACAAAATCCAACACACCCGAATCCATCTGATACATACCATCCCTGTGCAATGATAGTAATAATTTATAAAACGCTATCTGTCTTTCAAGTGCAATTTTTTGTTCTTTGTTTTTTTCGGAAAAAGGTTTTCCGGTTTTGTAATCATGTACGATTACATGATTATCATTTTCTGTATACTCAATTTTGTCGAGAGCCCCTGTAAGTACCCATATATCCCCCGTCTCCAGGGTAAAGTTCACACCAGGAATTCGGAACTCAGTATCGATATCAATAGACATGTGCGGAATTTGCTGTTCGTAATAGTTTGTCAGACTCTCTAATCCTTTTTGTAATAAGTCGGCATGTTCTTGTTGCGAGAGATACTGCCGAGACAATTCAGCCGTAAATGCGTCTAATAGATCAGATACGCCCAACAGTTTTTTGTGGGTTTTTGATCGAGTAAAGAATTTTTCAAGGGCTGCATGTATTACTGACCCATACACTAGCGACCGAGAGTATGACGCAGGGACCTGTAGTAAGTTGTTTACGAAATAACGGCCAGGGCAATCCAGATAATTATTAAGAGCAGTTACAGACAACGGTCGCTTAAGAAAAATTTTTTGGATAAAGTCGTCATTAAAAATACTGTGCTCAAAGACTGCAACGGGTTTGTGTTTGTGAGACAGTTCGATTGGGGTCGTATGTTTCAATACGTTTTGATACTCAGGTACGTCATAGAGAAACATTGATGGGTCCCGCACTCGCCCATCTGATCCGGTTTGTGCATATGTTAAATATGCTCCTTTTTTGGCACGAGTCATTGCAACATACAGTAGTCGTCTCTCATCATCATTGTCTCCAGAACTAAACATTGTTGGTAATGAAAACTGCTTCATGCGTTTTTTGTTTCCCCATACTTTATCTACAAGATTAGTCACAAATACATACTCGTATTCCAGACCTTTCGATCCATGTGCTGTTAAAAGTCGCACACCATCTAAATGGTCTTGTGCTGGAGCATCAATTGTTACCCCGTAATCCTCCAGGGTATCTATATGCTTTAATATGTCGTTGACACCTGATTTTTGATTACTTGCAACGACCTTTTTAAATTCTTGATAAAGGCGGTCGTACACGGACAACAATTGTTGTGAATTGACGTCTGCCAGCATCTGACTCATGAATCCGATTTTATGCATGACACGATCAAGTGCTGGCAAAAAAGAGTCATTCTCAAACAGAGTAATCGAGTCTGTTATTTTCTCTGAGCATTCAAATATCGCCTTGTCTGTTTTTAAATCCAATGACGCAATTGTTTCTTTATTTGAAATTAATGAAAAAATATTTTTATCTGAATCCGATTTGCGTGTTTCACTAATTATTCTTGTTACATCATATGGATGAATATTAAATAAATCAGAATATAGAAGTTTAGTAACAGATGCGTTGTCATGTAAATTATTTATTACTCGCAACAACAACAGTAACTTTTGTGCAAGTGGTGTATGCAATATATCTTCTCTTGCCATTACCACCGACGGAATACTATGCTGGCCAAGTGCCTTTTTAATCTCTATAGTATTTTTGTTTTCACGATACAGTATCGCCATTTCACCGTATGAAACTCCCGTTTTTTCTAATTCTGCAATTTTACTTGCCACAAAATCTAATTCGGTTTCATAATCAATAAACTCGTCCACTGATACAGTTGCATCAGATGAGTGAGATTCTAGTTTTGTGTGTTCTCGTTGAGAATTAGCAGAGATTAACTCGTGAGAATTATCAAGTATTGATTGACCGGATCGATAATTATCCTGAAGAGACACAGTAACGACATCGCTGAATGCAGTTTCAAAATTTGTAAAATTTTCTATTGACGCACCTTGGAATCTATAAATCGCTTGTTTGTCGTCTCCTACAGTAAACAAGTTTGGTCGTCCATTTAAATGCTCGGCGTTAGCAAGTAGCGACACCAAATGATTTTGTGCTGTATTGGTATCCTGGTGTTCATCTAATAATATATATTGATATTGTTCTTGCAGGTCGTACAAAAGGTCCGGATTGGACTCTATAGCGTTGTTTGCCAATATAATCATATCCGTATAATCGTATTTTTTGTTATTTACTAACTGCTGCTGATAATCAGTATAGAATTTACCCAGCTCAAGGTTTTTTTCATAACTTTTTAGTACATCCTTTTTGAGGTCTCCCTTACTGAACCCTTTTCCGTTGCGTTTATAGTAGCTGTCTTCGTCTGCAAGAACTGAAACTTTATACTCTTCGTTCCATTCTAAAAATGACTCAGGAGTAAACGCGTCACGTTTCAGCTCATCTACTGCCGCAAGTGCGGTTTTTACATAGAAAGTTTTTGCTCCAAACGGCTTCATGATATTGTAGTCTCCCGAAGTTAAAATATGTTCTGCAATTTGTAGTCTTTCTGTATCAGTCAAAGCGGTTGATTCCAAGTGGTCTAAAAAATAATCACTATGATTCTTAATGACATGTTCTGAGAGTGAATGAAAAGTAAAAATATTTACCCTGTACGCGTCAGAGCCAATAATTGATGCCAGACGACTCCGCATGGCACTTACACCCGCATTAGTAAAAGTCAGGGCCAGTATTCTGTCTGCCATATCAGAACCCTGTATGCGCATAATGTTTGCTATTCGCAAAGTTAAAACCTGGGTTTTACCTGTTCCTGGTCCCGCTTGAACAGTCACTGGGCCTTCAATAGTGTCAACGGCCAGCTTTTGGTTTTTATTTAATTGACCATATAGTTGGTCAAAAATAGCTATATCTGCTTGTGTCATGTATTCAGTATACCACTGCAACTATTCTGAAAGTTCCTGTTTTTCAACAAACATAAAACGCACTGCTGTGCGTTTTATGTAAATATCTTGCATGTACAATTTTTACGATCGTGAAACTAAATCTACAAGCTCATCAACTACTTCTTCTTGAGACAAGAGCGTCGTGTCAATAACATAATCATAATGTTCTGCTGAAAACATATCCTCAATTCCGTAAATTTCTTTTATTCGTAACCGGTGCACCTCGTTCCTGTCCGCTGTTTTTTGCTTTGTTTTTTCAAAATCATCTGTCGTGTACGCAATTCTGTTTTCATCAGTATCACCCATAATGCGTCGCGCTCTCACATCTGCGTCAGCAGTAAATAAAATTTTTAAACTATCGGGAACTTGCCACCAGCCTAATTTTGACTCAAGAATGAAGTCATCATTACTACATCCATATTCTTTGAGTTTGTCATCAATAACCTCATCAACACGAAATTGAGCATTCTCTTTGGTGTACGCATCAAATTCCTCCATAGTCATATTGTTCTCGAGTGCTGCTTGCCTAAACATGTTACCTCCTGACATAAAATCATAGCCAAGTTTTTTTGCCATCATCCGACCCACAGTCGATGTTCCTGTTCCTCCAAGTCCTCCTAGTGTTATTTTCATTTCGAGATTATAACAAATCTAGTCCATAAAGATTTCCCCATTGCAGAGAAAAAATTATCTGCTATTATTCTGGTCACTATGGAATTAAGTTCAACATTATCTATTATCCAAATTGTACTTTCGGTACTAATCATCATCTGCGTTTTGCTTCAGCAAAGTTCTGCAAGTATTGGTGTCTTAGGAGGAGGAAGTGACGATGCGATAAAAAACACTCGACGAGGAAGTGACAAAGTACTACTTCAAACAACAATTGTTTTAGGTATTTTATTTGCTGCTTCAAGTATTCTTGCTCTGTTCGTCTAGAACTATAATTCCCGTAGATTTTTTCTATGGACACACACTCAATAACACAAATATTAAAACAAATTTTTAAGTACCGAAAAAGAAGGTCTCTTTATCTTGCTGCATTTTTAATAATCAGTTTTGTAACTGTTGGCTCTTTCTCGTCAAATTATCTGGTTAGTGTCCCTGTCCAATCAGGGTCATTCAGTGAAGGGCTCGTTGGGTATCCCCGTTTTGTTAATCCTGTTTTGGCTCAATCTCAAACTGACCGGGACATGACACAATTATTGTTTTCAGGTTTATTATCCAGAAAAGTAACTGGTGGATACAAAAATTCACTAGCATCAAATTACACAACTAACGACGAATTTACTGAACACAAGGTTACTCTTGATACTAATTCAAAATTCCACGATGGCTCTCCCGTTACTGTCGAAGACATTTTATTCACTTATTCACTTATTCAGGACCCACTTATTAAGTCGCCGTATTTTGCAAGACTAAATAATGTAAATATTTCTCAGGAAGGTGAAAATACTATTGTATTCACTACTGAAACATCCAATGAAAATTTTGCAGAAAACCTAACAATCGGTATTTTATCCCAAGACGAATGGTCGAATATTTCTCGAGAAGAATTTCCTTTTGCAGAAAAAAACATATCACCTATAGGTACTGGTCCATATTTCATTGATTCTGTTAGTCGTGACCGAGAACAACGAATCTCTTCTTATGTGCTATCTGCCTATCGTGACAACAAGATTGAACCATTTATTGAAGCAATCGAGATAAAATTTTTTCCTGATCAACAAAGCGCACTGTCTGCCTTTGAATCAGGTTTGATAGACAATATGGCAAACATCAGCGCACAAGAATTACTGCTTTTAGATAAAACACTTGATCAAAAAAATATTTTAACAAGTCCGCTTTCTCGTGTCTTTTCACTATTTTTTAATGAAAAAACAAACCCAATTTTTGAAGACAGAGATGTGCGGACTGCTATAAACAATGCCATAGACCCATCGGACATAATCGGAAGAATATTTTTTTCACGTGCACAGGTAGCAAATGGGCCGCTCCCAAAAATAAGCGACTACTACACTGCAGAGTCACGTGACGAAATCACAGCAGCAGAAATCAACAAACAATTAGACGATGCAGGTTGGACATTACAAGAAAACAATATTCGCTCTAAAGACGAAGTCGAGCTATCATTCACCATTCATACACCCGATGTTGCTGAGCTTGTTAAAACATCTGAACTAATCAAAGAACAACTATCGGCGATCAACGTTGCAGTTGAAATTATTGCTGTGGATGAAAATGAAATAATAAATTCAGTAATTAGACGTCGAGACTTTGAGACGCTTTTGTTTGGGCAGATTATTAATGACCCGCAACAATTACATGCCTTTTGGCACAGTTCGGGTATCGAAGACCCTGGTGTAAATATTGCTGGCTACAACAACAAAACAGTCGACGCAATTCTCGAGAGACTTATATCTGATTCATCTGACACCTCTAAGGTCCAACAAGATTATAAAAATCTACAACAAGAAATAACTGATGATATACCCGCAGTGTTTATGTTCAGTCCTGACTTTATCTATGCAATTGATAAGTCAATTCAAAACACAGCATTTGATGATCTTGAATTTGCTACTGACAGATTCAGATACATCGAAAACTGGTACATTGATACAGAATTATTACTTCCCTATTTTATAAACTAAATCTATACCTCATTCGCAAATATCAGCTTGTAACATCGTTATTGTTTGATATTTGCGCAATGACGCAAAGAAACTAACTAAATTATTATGACAAATACAAATGAATTTGAACTAAAATCTCTTGCATCTACGGATGGCAAGAAACCAAGTTCTCAGAACCAACAAAAACGTTCTGGACCACAGAAACGAAAGTTTCCAAAAAAATATGAAAAACACCGACGTGGCGGTATGTCCCCAATGATTCGTGCAGAAAAAAAAGTAGTGCCGAACATTGAAGGAGACGATGACGTGCGTGTAATCTATCTAGGTGGAGTCGAAGAAGTCGGACGAAACATGTTCGCAGTAGAGACCAAAAAAGATATCTTTATTTTTGATATTGGTTTTGAATTTACCTCTGACACAGATGCACCTGGAATTGACTATTCACTTCCAAACATTAGCTATCTTGAAGAACGAAAAGACAAAATCCGAGCGGCTATTATTACTCACGCCCACTTGGACCACATTGGAGGAATTCCATTCTTAATTGAACGATTAGGAAACCCGCCAATCTATACTCGAAACTTAACTGCACTGATGATCCAAAAACGAATGGAAGAATTTCCTGATGTACCAAAGATTGATATCGCGGTTGTTGATGACTTCTCGACTCATCGAATTGGTGAATCAGAATTCTTTTTCTTCCCTGTTTCGCACAGTATTCCTGAATGTATTGGGACGTCACTACGAACAAAACACGGAAACATCATCATTACCGGAGACATCAAACTAGAACACAAGGACGGCGTACCCGTACCTTACGAGGTCGAGCAGTGGCGACAAGTAGAATCAGAGGACAACCTATTGTTGGTCTCAGACTCGACAAACTGTGAAAACCCAGGATGGTCACTACCTGAACCGATTATTCACGAAACAGTTGCAAATATTATTACCGAAGCACCATCACGAGTGATTATTGCTTGTTTTGCGTCGCACTTTAGACGAATGATTGAATTCATCAAGACTGCTGAAAATCTTGGTAAAAAAGTAGTACTCGAAGGACGGTCAATGAAAGTAAACTTAGAAATTGCACGATTAGCTGGCTACTTTACACCAAAAGATGGGACAATTATTACCTCAGCTGATATCAAAGACTATCCTGCTGACCGTATTGTGGTTTTATGTACTGGTGGTCAGGGAGAACACTTTGCGGCACTGCCACGTATGGCACGTGACGATCACAAGGACATTCACATCACAAACCGAGACACCATCGTATTCAGTTCGTCTGTGATCCCAGGTAACGAAAACCAAGTACGTGGATTGTTTGACCTGCTATGGCGAAAAGACTGTAAAATCATTCACACAAAAATTAAACAAGTCCACTCGACTGGTCACGGTAACGAAGAAGAACTAAAGTGGATCATCAACAAAGTTGGTGCAAAATTCTTTACACCTGCATACGGATATCACTCTATGCTTAAACAGCACCGGAATCTGGCCGTACAATCTGGTATCCCAATTGAAAACACTTTCATCCCGGATGATGGTGGGATTCTAGAAATTAAGTCTAAAGACGATGTGCAATTATTAAAGGTAAAAGCGCCCGGTAATCCATTGTTCGTAGACGGATTTACCGTTAGCCCAATGAACCCAACAATCATTTCCGACCGACAGGCACTGTCTAAAGACGGAATATTTGTCATCGTGGTTTCAATTAATGTTGGCAAAAAAGTAATGCAGAAATCTCCTGATATTATTTCTCGTGGATTTGTATACTTGCGTGAATCACAAGCATTACTGTCTCAGGCACGTGGTTTGATCAAACGAATTACCGAGACTGAAATAAGTAAAGCCCAAGGAGGCAAAATAGACGTAGACCGACTAAAGAACGATTTGAACAAACAAGTCGAACGACTATTAGTCCGAGAAACAAACAAAACTCCTGTGGTTATTCCAGTGGTGTTGGTTGTCTAGCAAGCTTTCAATTATAATAAAAATCCCCTTCAGGGGTTTTTTATTTATCGTATTTTGAGACATCAAACAATAATTTATTTCCTTCTCTTTGATTGATATACTGTTCAATGAGTGTGTCGTACACAGTGGCCAAAAATGGCGACCAATCGTACCTCTCTCTTTCATGTACCGTAAAATCTTCTATAGCTCTACCGATTTCATTAAGACGCATATCAGTTCTCGCCGGCATTGTTATTTCTATCAATTTAGGAGCCAACTTATCAATACACCATGCAAATTTTGCTTCAAGACTTTCTTGCTTCTCAAATTCCAAAAATATTTCATTTTGCTCACCAGACAACAATGTTAATGCCGCTTCCATCTCTTGAGCTTCTTCTTCGTCGGTTTTATCCAACACAAACACATCCCCCAAAATTGTTTCTCCGATATCATGGATACTCAACATGATTAGTACCTTGCCTAAATCAATAGTATGTTCTAAATAAGGATGCAGAAAACACGCAATAATTGGCAAGTGGCCAACGTGTTCCATTAATGATTCTCTCTGTAACTCTTCAGCCTCAATATCCAGTTCCAATGATGCCTCTGTTCTATAGGGTGATGGCGATCTGCGTAATGTAGAATAATACGCATACTGCAGACAAATTAATTCATCGCATATATCAATTACTTGTTTTTTATTATATGTGCTCATATTTAAATTATGTGTTTTGCTAATTCAGAACGTAACATTTTCTTGGCCTTGGTAATATCAGTCCATTGATATTCAGAATGTTCCTCACTTATTACCACATCATGCAACTGCGCCGTGCAAGCAAAAATAATCATTACAATAATCTGCCCGTCATCTCGGGTAAAGTAGTTCACTCCCAGTGGCTTTCCTATTTCCACACCTAATCCAGCTTCTTCGATACATTCTCGTTTCAGTGCAGTAAATGGGTCTTCGCCGGGGTCAATTCGACCACCCGGAATATCCCACTCGCCACTTGCATGTCCAGAAATACCCGAACGCTTCATTATCAAAATTTTCCCTGTGCTATTTGTTATTACTGCTTTTACTGCGATTCCGTGATTCATATATTTATTCTACATGATTATCCAGAAAATTCTGGCAAATTGTTTTTACATCGTCTAGATTTTTTGCACTCATCATTTCGACTCGTAATTCTTTGGCACCCGGAAAACCATTTATGTAAACTTTGTAAAACTTTTTCATTAAATTAAAGTTTTTATTCATTACTCCATCGATCATATTTTCTTGTACATAATATTCAGTGTGCCGAACAGCCAATTCAATGCGTTCCGGAACAGTCACGTTTTCTAAATTAATTGACTCATTAAATAACCATGGGTTAGTAAACAACCCACGCCCGACCATCACCCCATCGATTCCATGCTCTGCACACAACTGTTTTCCATGCTCAACCGATGTCACATCGCCATTACCAAACAGTAATGTTCCTGGACTGATGCGGTCACGCATTTCTCGTATCTCGGTCATTAGTTCCCAGTGAGCCGGTACTTTGGACATTTCAGACTTGGTACGCAAGTGCAGTGTCAAAACTGGCAATTGTAGACCAAGCACAAATTCAACCCAGTCCATATCAATATAATTAAACCCTAAACGTGTTTTTAAACTGACCGGAACGTCTCCTGCTCCGATTCTGGTTTGTTCGACAATATCACGCACACGTTCCCTATGTTCAGGTTTAGACAATTCAGACCCGGATACTTGTTTAATGATATTTCGCGCCGGACAGCCCATATTAATATCGATACCATCAAAACCATGTTCGACGCATAATTCGGCTGCTTTACGGCAATTTTGGGCGTCTCCTGAGAATATCTGCGCCACAATAGGTCTCTGATCTTGTTCGTATGTCAGCAGCCGTTCTAATTTAGGTCGCGCATCGGTATGTGCCAACCCATCGGCTGCCACAAATTCATTCCAGTAGACTGTCGGTGGACCGATTTCTGACAATATGCGTCGAAAAGGATTATCTGTTACGTCTGCCATGGGGGCTAACGCCATAATGTATTCTGGATTATCTTGTTTAAGTTGTGTCCAAAAATTGTTTTCTTTTTGTTGTTTCATGTTATGGAATTAGATAATTATTTTGACACGAGTCATTGGTATAACAATAAAATAATTTATTACCATGTCTCAAATTAATATACTCAACAGGTTGTGAAAATTCTCCTGACAGTCGGTCAAACCCAAATTCTTTATATGTCAGGGTGTCGTTGAGTGTCGCAATCACTGCATCTGTGTTGTCTGAAGGATGGATAACCACCCGTGTTCCATTTTCTAATTGCAATATAGTTTGAATTTTATTTTGTAAATAAATTTGTGACACAACAATTCCTTTTTGTTGCAGACTATCCAAAAAATTATTCATCTTCATGTAGTCTTCAGGTACCATCAAGGTCTGACCCAATACTGTTGTTGACGTGGCAGTACTTGGATAAAAAACACGTTGTGTGTTTGTCGCAGTGCTTTCCTGAAATACAACTGACTGTGCATCTAGATCAAACAGTGCGCCATCGATATTTATTTGATACTGCACTACCCGTTCAGTAATATCGATGTGTAATACATCAAATTTTTTCAAATTAATTTCCAGTGATTCAATCTCTGGATACAAAGCATGCAGTTTGTTTGCAATCAATTCTTTGTCATACCAAAATATAGAATCTTTTGGAAAAACCTTAAGGGCCGAACCATAGATATCATCCCCTACCTGTTGCTCTACTGCCTCTGAATCAATCAATGGGCCGCTTTGTACAGATACACTACCGATTCTAAATTGACTCAGGTTTAGCAAATACAAAACACAGGCTACTGACAGGACAAGTAAAAACAAACCTAGGTAGCCCCGCATTAATTTACGTTTGCGTTGTTTTTGTTTTGCAGTCATGCGTGGCTTTGGTCGAGACCGGGACGCAAGCGACCGCACTGCTTTTTTCTGTGCCATATAACACTGTGATTATAACAAAAGAACGCAATCTCTGCGTTCTTTGCTATACATCTATACTTTTTCTATTACCTGTCTTCCTCCCATGTATGGTTGCAAAACATCCGGAACTGTCACCGAACCGTCTGCATTTTGATAATTCTCTAGAATTGCAATCAGGATACGTCCTATTGCAAATGCGGTCGCGTCATTGGTATGCAAATAGTGTGTTCCATTTTCGTCTTTGTATCGAGAATTAATTCCTCTGGTCTGGAAATCAGTCATATAGTCACTTGTATGTGTCTCGCGGAATTTATCTTGCCCCGGTAACCAACATTCGATATCAAACTGGTTATAATCGGGACCACCCATATCACCCGTACACACATGCACTAATTGATAATGAATTCCTAATTGCTGTGTTAGGTATTCTTGAATACCAACCATCAATTTTTGCTCATCTGCACCTGTTTCTTTATTTGAAAAAATCTCTAGTTCAATTTTATCAAACTGGTGTGTACGAAATATACCCCCCATGTCTTTTCCGTATGTTCCCGCTTCTTTACGAAACGCTGTTGAATATCCTACATATCGTAGTGGTAACCTGTCTGCATCAATTGTTTCGTTCATGTGATACGGCGCAAGTGTATGCTCTGCACTGGCCACCATGTTTAATCCATCTTCCTTGAACTGATATGTCTGGTCTCCAAATACCCGATGAATTGCTGTTTGTACTTCGTCACGAATCATCACTGGTGGGATAATCGGCACAAACGGCGTATCGGGAATATCAATACCTTGTTCTTTGATGATTGACGCAATAACATCTCGGTTTGTCAGCGCATTGAATGTCATTTGCATAAGTGCCATTTGCATCATAACCAGGTCACCCTTTAGGTAGGCAAAACGACTACCAGAAACCTCAGCTGCTTTTTCAATATCAACCAAGTCCAGATTATTTGCAATACTCATATGGTCTTGTGGCGTGAAATCAAACTCTGGTTTATTCCCCCAGGTCTTGATAACCTTGTTTTCATCTTCGTCTGCACCAACTGGCACTGTCTGGTCAATAACATTGGGAATTGTATAAATCAGCGCCTCGAACTCTTCTTTGACTGGTTTATGTTGTTCCTCAAGATCCTGGATTTCTTTTTTTATCTTTGACACCTCGTCAATCATTGACTGTCTTTCGGTACCAGAGGCCTGTGCGATTGCGCCAGATGCTGTATTTTGTTGACTACGTAATGCGTCAATTTCTTGCTGTAACTTCTTGCGTGTATCGTCCAGATCAAACAGACGGTCAAAGTCGATTGTTTTGTTTTTCTTCTGCGCGCTGTCCTGTACTAATTCTGTATTCTCTCGAATAAATTTTATATCTAACATGTTGTCTTAATTATTTATTAATCCCGAAGTCCAAATTCGGTATTTTGTAGAAACTAAAAACGTCTCTACAAAGCCACAAATTACTGTGGTTTTGTAGGGACGTATCTATTTACATGTTACGCGGTGCCACCCTACTTCCTTTTGTCTCTAAAACAAAAGGCGCTTTTGAATTGTCTTGTATCCTCTTTCCGTGCTAATGGACGTCGTTAAATACAACTACAATCATAACAAAATTTGTCTAAAACAAAAACCAGCACAGGCGCTGGTTTTTGTTGTAACTATTTGTTTTCGATAATATGAACATCCCGTTGTGGGTATGGAATTGAAATTCCTTGTGCATCAAATGTCTTTTTAACTGTTTCCGTTATTTCAAACAATGCGTCCCAATAATTATCTGCCAGCACTGTTGCACGCACATAAAAATTAACGCTGTTATCTGCCAATTCTCGGACTCCTAATTTGTATCCAGCGTCGGTCAAAATATTTTTATTTTCGTCCAAAATAGTTCTGATTATTTCTTTTGCAGTATCAATATCGTCTTCGTAGCCAATACCAAAAGTGTACTCGATGCCCATTTCTGGAGAACCCGTAATATTGACCAATGGGTTATTAGACAGATTACCATTTGGTACCACAATAGTTTCTTTTGTTGCACTTACTAAGATAGTATTGAATATTTGAATCTCCTGCACTGTCCCTTTATAACCCGAATCTGTTTGGATTAAATCACCGACCTTGAATGGTTTGAACACAAGTATCAACACACCACCAGCAAAGTTCGACAGGCTTCCCTGCAGTGCCAAACCAATTGCCAGTCCCATTGCACCCAACAGCGCCACCAGTGAACTGGTTTGTACTCCCAACATACCGACCACAATAACAATTAAAATAATTTTCAACGCAATTCCTGTCAGACTCACAATAAATGTCTCTAGCGCTTCGTCAAAATCAGTTCTTTTGAACAAACGCTTCAGTGCCTTTACTATCCACCCAGTTCCAATCCATCCCAAGACCAAAACTAGTAGTGCGCCAGCCAGTTGCGGCGCCAATTCCAATGCTTTTGTACCAATAAAATCAATAATTGTTTGTATATCCATAATAACTTACTTTAACATGGTATGACGATAAGAGAAAAACACCAACCTCCACATGTGTTTTTCATGTTTTGATTGGTGTCTCAACTTGGACCCATTTGTGCTCCCAACTTGCTACCCATACATTATCATCTCGTGATTGTCGTTTAAGTTCTGACATATCCCAGAAACATCTATTGTTTGGATTGGTTGTCGCCGGACCGTATAGTTCGAATCCGTTACAAGTTATTTCAGATCGACCATCAAATCCCAACGTGCTTTTTGGATTCCTGGGTCCAAATATCTTGTAGTGTTGCCAGTCATCTTGCTCAAAACGAGACACAAACACGCTGGTGGCATGTAGAGGCAGAGAATCAATTTCATCGATGCTCTCTGCAAGAGACATCTTGAATTGCATAACACCTATCGACTCTACTTGATCATTTGCCTCTAAGAATCGCATACCCCTACTAACCTGCTCAGTATCATTCAGGGGCTTTAATCCATTGAGCAAGAACTGCTCTGTCGGCTCATTATGTTCAACCTCAGGCGCACCGTACATAAGATATGGAATCATATTCTGTAATTTTGCTATCACTAGATAGCCATCGATATAACGCATTGTCACCTCCCCAGTGATTCATTTTACACTCAAAGATACTATACCAATATATTTACTTATTGGGTAATAATTGCTATTGAACTTGGCGTAGTGATGCCGCCATCAATCGCCAAAGTCGTTGCCCAAATATCCGCATGTGTTGCATTGGGAGCAGTCAGATACACTGTTTGTTTGTCTCCATCACCAACCAAATGACTATGCAAATCCCCCTGTTGGTCGGCCCATTGTCGCAAGATTGGAGACGAAGACGCAAATGCTTGATTATGTAATTTGGTCTTCCCGATAATCTGTTTTGTTTCTGGGTCTTGTAGTCCAATCTCTATTGGTTCTCCGTGGTCACTTGTTACATACATGTCACCACCACCATTGATTAAATAATATTGCAGACCAAATTGGTCTTTCAGTATTCCAGCTAACTTGTCTATCAAGTACCCCTTGCCCAATCCGCCAAAATCTATCTGCGTGTCAGGCAATAGTCGTATTGTTTTTTGATCATACTGCAGAACACTATCTAATCGTGGTATGAGCATGGTTTCTTGTGACTGAAAAGAATAGTCTTGGTCGTATCCTGATTTTACTAAATAGTCACCTACCGCAATATTAAATACCCCTTGTGTCTGGCCATATGCATCAACCGCCCACTGTATCATTGCCAAAAATTCGGCATTCGGATTTAGGTATATTTTATTTTTGTTTAACTGCGACAATACAGAATCAGGTTTAAATCGAGAATAATCATTCTCAAACTGTGTCATTGTCTTGGTGATTTCACTGCTTACTTCTTGCAGTTTTTCTTCAGGTAAATCAAAAAACTCGAACCACCAAACGGTACCGAGTTTTTCAATTGGACCGACAGATATCATTATATCTGTGCTTTAACTTTAATTTCAGCTAGTGCCTTGTTAAATCCAGCTGTAGTCAATGACGCTCCCCCTGTTCGAGAAAGTGAAATCGAGTCAAGGTTTGCCCCAACAACCATAGGCTGCATAGCAGTTGTAAATCGTTCTTGAATTGCTGTTGACCCTCCAGACACGTCACCGTCAAACACCATCCTTACATCTGTTACTGTATCGTTTTCGATAACCATAGTAATGTCCATGTGGTGTGATCCGCCATTTGGTAATGCATAAGTTTCTTCTGTGGTGTACGTCCCGTCTTTGTAATCAAGTTGCGCAGTCACAACATCATTAACATTTTCTGTTATTTCTTCTTCTCTTATTTCAGTTGACACTTCATTTGAAGTTCCACTGTCATCAGAATTGTCTGTTTCTTCATTTGCTGGTTCGTCAGCAGCGCCATTGTTTACTGACTCTGTATCTCCGGCAGCTTGAATCTGTTCATCATTTGCATTCACAGTCGACTCATTTGTTAAAATAAGATACGACGCAACCGCTGCTAGTGCTGCAAAAATAACAGTAATTAGTATTTTTTTATTCATATATTTTTTCTATTTTCAAGATAATGCTCTGTATTATAACAAAAACACCCAAAGGTGCTTTGTAATAAGAATATATTATTCTTCTGTTTTTTCCATGTTATCTTCCATGTCGTCTTCCATCATTTCGTCTTCCATAACATCTCCCTCTAATACTTCAGTGTCTGTAGCCATTTCATCTGTACCAGTAGCTGTACTATCAGATTCAGTTGATGTGCTGTTGTTTTCAGTGTTAACGTTTGCAGTCTCAATCAATTCTGTGCTAGCGTCGTCTACTTCATATGTTTTAGTTTCTACTAATACGTATGCAGTAACTGCCATTGCAATTGCCGCAACAATAAACAAAATGTTTTTGTAATCCATAACTTAAATTTTATTAAAATAATGCTCAAATCATAGCATATAATGCCCCTTACACAATGAAAAATAAACACTATGCAAGCCCGGGGAAAAAATCTGTTGTAATATTTTTTCGAGACACGCCAACACTTAGTAACATCTTTTTACATGCAGAAACCATAACAGGTGGACCAGAAATATAAAATTGTGACTGCTGGATATCAATATTTGAATCTTGAATTATCTGTGCGCTTATGTAACCTCGAAACCCGTCCCACTTATCTTCGGGTTTATTTAACACATGGTAGGTGTTCATTCCAAAAGACTGATTCGCAGTATCCCACAAATTTTGCCATGCAATATCACTTTGGGTGTTGTTGCAGTAAAACATAGTCACGTCTCGTTTTTGTTTTGTATCGATCATGTATTGGGTCATAGACGCAAACGGAGTCACCCCAATTCCCCCAGCTATAAACACCAGAGGTTTTTTTGTGTTTTTGACCAAGGTGAAATCTCCATCCAGTGATGTTGCAAAAATATTGTCCCCCACTTGCATGTCGTATAAATTCTTTTTAAAGGAACTTCCGTTTTCTTGTAATTTCAGTCCCACTCGAACAGAATCCTCTGTAGGTGAAGACGCAATAGTAAAGTATCTTCGTATTCCCCGTTTGTCTGTTTTGTTGTGTGGAACAGTCCATTCTAAATACTGTCCCGCCTTGAACCATATTGGAAAGTTTGGTTTAAATGTAAATTCCCATGTGTCTTTGGCAATTAGTTTTCTTTCTATCAACGATAGTGTCAGTCGCCCACGAATAGTGGTGTAATAAAACACAATATTTCCTATCAACAACGCCATTTCTGGTGAAGAATACAGTGGCCCAAACATAAATGGCGTACTAGACAATACTCCTACAAATAATCCGTACATAATATGGTTGTGTTTCCCTGCAGGTGTCGCCAAGGGTTCTGTCACCATGACCGTTGCAAAGAACACAATCGGCCACGCCACCAAAAAAGTACGTAACATATCAAGGCTCAGTTGTTCTGTAACCAGACCCAAGAACCCAAACACAGCCAAACCACCGATTATCGTTGCGGTAACCAGTGCAAAACGCCTAATTTTATAGGTGATAACCAGCCCTCCTATTACAACCGGAATAAACATCCATGGATTAGCTATCCACCAGGTTGCATACAGTAACCCAAACAACGACGCACAAACAGCCGCAATCACTACTGGGTTTATAATGTGCAGTTTTCTCCATGCCAAAATATATTTGCTGGCCACAGCAATGACCGCTACCAATGCCAACAACCCCAGGTTCTTTATTTGCAATGATGGGTCAAAAAGAAAAAACAAAATCAAAACAGTAATAAATGTTGATTCCCGATTGGCGGGCGCTGCAAATATTGTACTGAGTACATAGTGTGCCACCATTGACGCGGTTGTTAATACAAACAATGAGACAAACATTTCTGTAACTGAAAAATATATCTGCCCCATATATGACCCGACAAAAGCACAGAGAACATATACCAATAGCGTATATATTACCGTTCGGTACATTGTGGTTCCGTCTAACAATTTTAAAAGATAATTCATTGCAATAGTATATCAATAATTATCCCCCGAAAATAGTTTGGTACATGTATAAACCAAAATACGCTAATGCAATATTGTATACAATATTACCCATCGCCAGCGGCACTATAATGCGTAGATATTTAAAATTCATCAGTGTCAGTCCAGCTACAATAAAATCGTTTGAAAACGGAGAAAACATGCCGTACGCAACCAGACCTGGGGTCAACAAACGTGGATGCTTTTTAACAACATGCGCAAGACTGTCTATTCTTTTGGTGTGTTTTTCAGATAAACCTTTTTTAATCTGTTTACTTAACAAAAACATAGCACTGTCACCCAACATGACACCTAACGCTGTTGCCGTTCCCAGCAAAATTGGGTTGATCCCTGCAGAGGCTAGCGACATCAAAACAACATGATATGGGATTGTTACAAAGGTGGACAGTCCCCCAATCGCACCCAATACAAACATCAACAACCATGCATTGTCACTACCAATCCAATCAACCAGTGTATTGGTTGGAATCTGGGCAACCGTAAAAGAAATAAATATAAAAATTGCGATTGCACCCAATATGCGTGTAATTTTCTTATTTCGTCGAACCCAATTAACAACAGAATATGTCATTATTTTCTTTTCTTATGTACAACACTCAAACTCTCTGCAATAAACATATTAAAATCACCTTCTGCTCTGTGTCCCGAGATTCTTACAAAATTATCTGTGTGTAATTCTGACATATTGTTACTGTCTGTATCGATACCACTGATATCTACTGATACCAGACGCCCTCGTTGGTTACTGACAATCATGTGGTCAGGTGTTACCTGTTCAATACGACCAACCAGATCTTTGGGGTACTTTTTTATTTGCATCAACAGCACAGACACCGACAGCAGCACTGAAATTAACCCGAGACCAATTATAGGAACCCACGGGATAGTGTGTTTTTCTA